>NZ_JADBEG010000001.1:5667500-5967500 GCF_014873755.1 Amycolatopsis lexingtonensis | reverse complement strand
TCGGGGACGACGCGCCGCGGTACGCGGACTACCTGCGGGCGTTCGCGCACGGCATGCCGCCCCACGGCGGGTTCGCGATCGGTCTGGAACGCTGGACCGCGCGGCTGTTCGGCGCCGCGAACGTCCGGGAGGTCACGCTGTTCCCGCGCGACCTGCACCGGCTGACCCCGTGAGGAGAAGCATGACCGCACGCCGGCTCTGGGCGGCCGTGGAACCGTTGCACGCCGTCGTCTACTTCGCGCCCGAGACCGCGGCGGCGGCCAAGGCGGCGGGCCTGCGCGGGTACTGGATGGGCTACTTCGCGGGCCGCCTGGCGCCGCTGGGCCCGATCGGCCCCGGGCCGGCGGCGTCGGTGCTGTTCGGCTTCGCGCCCGCGATGGTGGCGCGGGCGCTGCCGGACGCGTGGTCGTTCGCCTCGCCCGCGGACGTCGTGGAGTCGCGGCTCGAGGCGGTCTCGGCGGCGGTGCCCCCGGCTCCGGAACTGGCAGCGCTGCTGTGGCGCGCGGTCGAGGCGTGCGACTTCGGCGGGCGCCCGCTGGCGGCGGCGTGGGCGGCGGTCCCGAAGCCCGCGAACCCGGCGGCGGCGCTGTGGCTGGCGACGACGATCCTGCGCGAGCACCGCGGCGACGGCCACGTCCTGGCGGCGGTCCACGCGGGCTTGAGCGGGCTGGAGACGACGTTGACCCACATCGGCGACGGGGTGATCGGCCGCGCGGACGTCCAGCCGCACCGCGGGTGGTCGGACGAGGAGTGGGACGCGGCGGTGGATCGGTTGCGGGATCGGGGAGTTCTCGATGGGGAGGGGCGGCTGACGGAGGCGGGGCGGGAGCTGCGGCGGGGAATCGAGGCCGACACCGATCGGCTGGCGGCCGCGCCGGTGGACGCGCTGGGAGCGGATCTCGAGCGGGCGCTGGAGCTGGCGGTCCCGCTGAGCCGGGCGGTGATCGACAGCGGGGTGGTGCCGGTGCCGAACCCGATGGGCGTGCCCCGCCCCTGACGCTCGCGCCGCACGTCTTGAATGACTCATTCAGGACCTCCGAAGACCTGAATGAGTCATTCAAGACACCGCGTCTCGTCGTCACCCGGGCCGGCGGGCAGCCCCTTTCCCGCCGGCCCGGGTCCCCGGGTTCCCCCGAGGTCATTCCTCCGCGCGGCCCGCCTGGCGGCGCAGGAGGTCGTACTGGCAGCTCAGCTCGTGCGCTTGGTCCTCGTACTCGCGCTTCGCCGCCAGGAACGGCCGGACGCTGTCGCTGTAGTGGCGCAGGTCGTCCTGCTCCAGCGAGCCGTCGCGGAAGGCCGTCCAGAACACCAAGGTCGCCGACACCACCATCACCAGCGCGACCAGCACCGCCATCAGCACGGCGAGGTCGTTCATCCCGGACAGCACGCCCTCCGTGTACACCCGGACGAACATCACCACGCCCATCAGCCCGACCAGCAGCCCCACCGTGACCAGGCTGAGCTTCGAACCCACCGACAGCTTCGGCCAGTCCAGCTGCCGCTTGGCGTTCTTGTGCTGGCGCTGGTTGTGGCCGAGGTGGTGCAGCGCCGTCGCCGCGCCGCCGGTGGCCAGCACCGAGATCACGATGCTGATCGCCAGCGGCAGGCCGAGCGGGTCGCTCCAGTCGACGTTGAACACGGAACTGGCCAGCCACAACATGATCGGCAGGTCGACCACCGTCACCGTGAGCAGCGTCAGCACCCGCGTTACGCGGCCGACGCGGCGGTGTCGCAGGCTGCCGCGCAGCTGCTCGAGCTCGATGAGCCGGTCGATCAGCTCGGCGCGGGCCTGCGCCTCGCCGACGGTCAGGTTCTGGCCGTGCGGGCCCACCACGTGGCCGTCCATCGCGCGGGCGGCTCGGTAGGTCAGCTCCTGCACACGGGCGAGGAGCAGGTCGCCCGCCGGCGTCTCGGCGCGGGGCCGCGGCTGGGGGAGTGGCAGGTTTCTCGTCTGGTCGGTGCTGGTCATGGCCGTGCCTCCTGGTCGGTCTACGTGCTCGGGCCGGGGCCCTGGTACGTGATCTCCACCCGCCTCATCCGGGCCGCCGCCGCTTCGTCGAACCGCCCGCCGGTCACCGCGGTGACCCCGGGTTCGGTGCCGGTGCCGGTGGCGTCGACCCGCTGGGTCACGCCGGCCCCGGTGAGCGCGCCGGCGACGGCACGCGCTCGTTGTTCCGCCAGTTCCCGCCGCCCCGCGTCGGTCGACCCCGGGGGGTCGGCCGCGAAGCCGCGGACGGTGACCGGCGCGCTCGAACGGCCGGCCGTGATGCTGCCCGCCAGCGACCGCAGCAAGTCGCGGGCGGATTCGGAGAGCACCGCGGAGTTCCCGGCGAAGCCGAGCGCGGCGTCCGAAACCGTGGTGGTGACCTCGCCCCGCGGGCCGATCACCGACGTCACCCCCGGCACGGGCACGACCGGCGTCGCCGCGGTGGCCCGCGACGGCTCGGCCGGCACCCGGCTCTGGTCGACGTCGCAGGCGGCCGCACCGGCCGCCCGGCAGATCGCCTGCCAGTACGCGGCCAGCCGGTCGCGCGCCGGCGCCGGCAGCGGCGGCTGCGGGCCGGCGACCGACCCGAGCCCGGCGAAGACGACGTGCCAGCCGTCCAGCCGCGGCAATTGCCGGGCCGCGCTCAGCTGCCCGGCGACGGCCGCCGGGTCCGCCGCCCAGCCGACCTGCCGGAGGTCGAACGCCCCGCCGGTGCTCAGGCCGCTGCTGTCCACGACCAGCGTCCCGGCGGGCACCCCGCGGACGGCGTCGGCGATGCCGGCGAGCAGGTCGAGCCCGCTCTTGTGCGCCACCGTGGCACCGATGGCGTCGACCGCGCTCGCCACGTTGCGGTCGATCAGCGACGGCCGGGAAAGGCCGTGTTCCAGGGAACCGTCGGCCCGCCGCGGGGTGAGCACGACTGAGCGCCGGTCCCCGCCGTCCGCGGCCGAGATCAGCACGACGCTGCTCTTGCCCGAGCCCTGCTGCGAGACGTTCCCGCTGTTCGCGGCGTCGCGCAGCACGGCGAGCACGGCATCGGTGACGGCGGCCCGCGGCTCGTTCGCCGTCCCGCTGACGACCACGACGACCCGGTCCCCGCCGGCGGGGACGACGTTCCGCGCGGGCACCGCGCAGCCGCCCATGACGGCGCCCAGTGCCAGCATCCCGGCAAATGCCGACCGAGTGACACGCGCTGGTCGCGGTGTCGCCTTCCGCAGGCTGAGCGGGGTGTTCTTGAGCTGCATGACGACCTCCCGACGGTCGATGAAGCAATCTCAGGTTGTCATTTGCCCTGTAACGATGTCAATTGACAATGCGATGACATCAAGAAGCGATCCCTGGTCGACGCCCTTTGATCGATCAGAGAGCGCTGAACGCCGGACCCAAACGGGCCGAATGGAGCAACTTCGCGGCTCCGCTGCGACGAGTGGTGGGACCGCGGCGCGCAAGTGCCATGCGGAGAAGGGCAAGTGACATCCGAGGGGTAGGCTGAGGCGATGGCGAGATACGACGCCACCGTCGAGGGCGTCCGGAGCGTCTTCCTCAAGCTGAGGACGCGCAGCGGGCTCACTGTCGAGCGCCTCGACGCGACCGAGGTCGACGTCCGCCTGCTCGCCGAGCTGCCCGCCGTCCGCCGCCGCGCCCGCGAGACCGGCGAGTCCGAAGGCGAAGCGATCGTCCACGTCGTGACTTCCGCCGCCGCCGCGCTCGACCCGGCCGACCTCCTGATCGCGGACGCCGCGCTGGCGCTCGGTGTACTCCGCGCGCGCGTGGGCGAGCGCCCCGAGATCGACCGCCTGTACGCCGACGACCTGGGCGAGCGCCGCCGCGCGCTGGCCGAGGGGTGGGAGGCCCTGCACGCGCTGGTCGGCGTCTCGAGCGAGTACCCGCCGCCGACGGTCCGGAGCCTCCGCGGCTCCATCGAGACCCGGACGCTGGGCGTGCTGGCCGAACGCTGCGTCCACGACGTCGAGCCCGTGGTGGCCGAGCCCGCCGGCGACAGCGTGGGTGCCGTCGTGGTGGTCGGCAGCGCGGTGACCGACCACGTCGTGGTTTCGGACGAGCTGCCCGAGGTCGGCGAGGCCGTCCAGGCGCAGTCCTTCGACGTGCACCCGGGCGGCAAGGGCCTTCTCCTCGCGGTGGCCGGGCGGCGCCTCGGTCTCGACGCGCGGCTCGTCACCGCGATCGGCGGCGACTCCCAGGCCCAGGACCTGCTGCAGTTCATGCGCAAGGAAGGCCTGTCGACCGCGCTGGTCAAGGAAACCCCCGGCGTCGCCAACCCGCGGGCGCTGGTGCTCGTCAGCCAGACCGGCGAGACCCGGTACCTCGGCTGGATGAACAAGGACGAGGTCTCGCTGTCCAGAGAGGACCTTCGCGCGCCGCGCGTCCGGGACGCGATGGCCGAGGCGGACGCCGTGCTGGTCACCCTCGAACCGCCGATGGACACGATCAAGTGGGCGCTGTCGGCCGCGGCCACGCAGGCGCGGAAACCCCTGGTGCTGCTGCAGGCTTCGCCACCCCGCTCCGCTCCGCAGCAGCTCTACCGGCTCCTGCGCGGGGTCGACTACCTCGTCGGCCGCGAAAGCGAGCTGCGCCGGCTGCTGTCCGATCCGGACAGTCCACAATCACTCGACGACCTGGCCCGGTCACTGCTCGCGCTGGGAGTGGGCGCGGTCTGTGTCGTCGAGAATTTTGGTTGTAGGATCCGCTCGAGCGTGATCTCCCGCGACATCGAGGGCCCGCCGGTCCCGCTCGACGACGCACCAGGCGTCCGCGAAGCTTTTTCCGCGGCGCTCATCCAAAAACTCATTCAAGAGGGTGCCGGCCGGAGCCGCGAGGAAGCCCTGCACTGGGCGATCGCGGCGATGGCGACGAACCCGACTCTCGACGAGATCGCCGACTCGATGCCGGGTCTCGAGGAGGTCGAGCGCACCCTCGAGACCGACCAGACCCTGGAGACCCCGTGACCGGAGCAGTGGTGCACCAGCTGGAGGGTGCGGAGGGGGCGTTCCGCGCGATCGTCCTCGACGGCGGG
This sequence comes from Amycolatopsis lexingtonensis, assembly GCF_014873755.1. Taxonomy (NCBI): domain Bacteria; kingdom Bacillati; phylum Actinomycetota; class Actinomycetes; order Pseudonocardiales; family Pseudonocardiaceae; genus Amycolatopsis; species Amycolatopsis lexingtonensis. The sequence goes on along the minus strand of NZ_JADBEG010000001.1, from coordinate 5,962,479 downwards.
CCCGAATGGATGAACCCGCCGAGCGCGGCGGTCTACGGCGAGCCCGTGGACGGGTGCCCCGTCCGCATCCACTCCCGGTGCCTCTACGGCGAAATCTTCGAGTCCACGAACTGCGACTGCCGCTGGCAGCTGCAGGAATCCCTCCGCATCATCCGGAAGCACGGCTCGGGCGTGCTGGTCTACCTCGACCAGGAGGGCCGTGGCGCCGGCTTGTTCGCGAAAGCGGAGGGGTACGAGCTGTCGCAGAAGAAGGGCCTGGACACCTTCGCGAGCTACGCGGCACTCGGGTACAAGGCGGACAGCCGGTCCTACGGGGACGCCGCGGCCCTGCTCGCGCAGCTCGAGCTCAAGTCGGTGCAGCTGCTGACCAACAACCCGGCGAAGATCTCGGCGCTCGAGGCGGCGGGCATCAAGGCGGAGATGCGCCAGCTGGTGCAGCCGGACCCGAGCGGCGAGACGGTGCGGTACCTCGCGGCCAAGGAAGTGCACGGGCACGCGATCCTGCCGCGCCCCGCCTGAGCCTCCCTGTCGATTCCGGGTCCTCCCGTTCGACGCACGGGTGACCACACCCGGACAAGGGAGGACTCATGACCCTGCTCGCAGGCAAGAACGCCATCGTCTACGGCGCCGGCGGCCGGATCGGCTCGGCCGTCGCCGCCGCTTTCGCCGGGGAAGGCGCCACCGTCTTCCTCGCCGGGCGGACCCGGGCGCGGCTGGAGGAAGTCGCCGCGCGGATCCGGGCCGACGGCGGCGCGGCCGAGACCGCGGAGGTCGACGCGCTCGACGAGCGGGCCGTCGACGAGCACGCCGACGCCGTCGCCGCGCGGGGTGGGCTGCACGTGTCGTTCAACCTGATCTCGCACGGCGACGTCCAGGGCAAGCCGCTGGCCGAGATGGCGCTCGCGGACTACGAACGGCCGGTGGTGACCGCCGTGCGCACCCAGTTCCTGACCGCGCGCGCGGCGGCGCGGCACATGATCGGGCAGCGGTCCGGCGCCATCCTGCTGTTCGGGGGCGACGCGGATCCCGTGCGCGAGTACCCCGTCGGCGGGCTGCAGGTGGCCTTCCACGCGCTCGAGGCGATGCGCCGCCAGCTCGCCGCCGAGCTGGGGCCGCACGGGATCCGGACGGTGACGCTGCGGACGGGCGGCATCCCCGAAGTGCTCCCGGCCGGTTTTCCCGGCCGCGACGCGATCGAGAAGAACATCGTGGGCAAGACGATGCTCGGCCGCGCGGCGACCCTCGCCGACGTCGGGGCGGTGGCGGCGTTCGTCGCGTCCGACCGGGCCCGCACGATGACGGCGGCCACGGTCAACGTCAGCGCCGGGGCGCTGGTCGACTAACCCACTACCCGCCCGAGGAACCCGCGGATGTACCCGGCGATGGCGTCGAGGTGCGTCTCCAGCGCGAAGTGCCCCGAATCGAGGAGGTGGATCTCGGCGTCGGGCAGGTCGCGGGCGTAGGCGCGGGCGCCGTCGGCGACGAAGATCTCGTCGTTGGCGCCCCAGACGGCGAGCAGCGGGACCTGGCTGGTCCGGAAGTACTCGTGGAACTTCGGGTACAGGCCGATGTTGTGGTGGTAGCCGGCGAGCAGCGCCTGCTGGATCGCCGCGGCGCCGGGCCGGTCGAGCAGGGCCTGGTCGTGGATCCAGACGTCCGGGCTGACCAGTGACGGGTCGGGCACGCCGTCGAGGTACTGCGCCTTGGTGGCTTCGAGGGTGACCATGGCCCGCAGGTCGTCCTCGGTCAGCGTGCCGGCGGCGAGCTTCTGCGGCAGCCCGGCGCCCAGCCCTTCGACGTAGGCGTTGCCGTTCTGCGTGACGATCGCCGTCACCCGGTCCGGGTTGGCGGTCGCGATGCGCAGGCCGACCGGCGAGCCGAAGTCCTGGATGTAGAGCGCGAAGTGGGTCAGGCCGATCTCGTCGAGCAGGCCGAGCGTGAGGTCGGCGAGCGCGTCGAAGGTGTAGGCGAACTCCGTCACCGGCGGGGCGTCGGACGCGCCCGCGCCCAGGTAGTCGGGCGCGACGACGTGGTAGCGGTCGGCCAGCGCCGGGATGAGGTGCCGGAACATGTGCGAGCTCGTCGGGAACCCGTGGAGCAGCACGATCGTGGGCGCGTCCGCGGGCCCGGCCTCCCGGTAGAAGAGCCGGTGCCCGGCGACGGTGGCGTGGCGGTGGTGCACGGCGACCATCGGATCCTCCTTGTGTCTCATGGTTATTTTCTTATTTATCCATGAGACAGGTAGGCTGTCAACGAGCCAGGGAAAACTGGGCAGCCGAACTCGGGAGGCGGACGTGGTCACTGCGGCACCCGGCGAGGACCGCTCGCCCGCGCTGGCGCTGGTCAACACCCGGCGGTTGAGCCCGGGCGGCGACGTCGACGACCTCGCCGAACCGCACGGCGCCGCCGCCTGGCTGCGCCGGCACGACCTGCCGGCGGCGGCGCTGAACCCGGCCGGCGTGGCCCGGCTGAGCGAACTGCGCGGTGCCGTCCGCGAACTGCTGGCCGCGCTGGTGGACGACCGCGAACCCGACGCCGCCGCCGTGTCGGCGGTGAACGCGGCCGCTCGCGCCGACGCCGCCGCGCCCCAGCTCGTCTGGCGGGGCGGCCCGCTGCGCGAATGGCGCAGCACCCGGCCGGGCACCCTCGACGAGGCCGTGGCGGCACTGGCCCGCGACGCGATCGACGTCGTCGGCGGCGACCTCGGCCGGCTGGTCCGCCCGTGCGAAGCGCACGGCTGCGTCCGCTTCTTCTTCCGCGAGCACGCCCGCCGCCGCTGGTGCTCCACGACCTGCGGCGACCGGGTCCGCGCGGCCCGGCACCAGCGGCTCGTGGTCGAGCAGCGCGGGGCTTCGGCCGAGTAGCGTCGCGCCCATGGAATGGACGCTCGAAGTGGTCGTGGTCCCGGTGTCCGACATCGACCGCGCCAAGGCCTTCTACGCCGATCAGCTCGGGTTCACCCTCGACCACGACGTCGCGCCCGCCCCGGGCGTGCGGATCGTCCAGCTGACCCCGCCGGGCTCGGGCTGCTCGGTGGTGATCGGCAAAGGCGCGGTGCCGGACATGCCGCCGGGGTCGATGAAGGGCCTGCAACTCGTGGTCAAGGACCTGCCGAAGGCGCACGCGGAACTGCGGGAACGCGGGGTCGACGTGGGTGACATCCAGGTCGTCGGCGCGGGCCCGTGGGACGGCAAGGCTGACCTGGACAACGTGGGCTTCGTCTTCTTCGCCGACCCGGACGGCAATTCCTGGGCGGTCCAGCAGATCTCGTCCCGCCGCTAGCGCCAGCTGTCGTCGCCGAACCCGAGCGTGACCGGGCCGCGGCGGATGCCCGCCACCGTCTCCGACGGCAGGACTTCGTCCAGGAACCCGTAGTCCGGGCGGCGGGTGCGCGCGTGCCACTCGGCGATCTCGTGCCAGCCGGGGGCGGCGAGCGCGCCGCCGAAGTGCTGGACCGACAAGCTCGCCGTCAAGCACGCGAAGCGGAGGCGCTCCGCGAGCGGCCAGCCGGTCAGCGTCGCGGCGAGGAAGCCCGCCCCGAAGACGTCGCCCGCGCCCGTCGCGTCGAGGACGTCGACCGGCAGGGCCGAGACGGCCGCCGTTTCGCCCGTCGTGCCGTCGACCGCCAGCACCCCGTCGCCGCCGCGGGTGATCACCGCGACCGGGACCAGGTCCGCGAGCTTCGCCAGCGCCGCTTCCGGGGTGTCCGTGCGGGTGTAGGCCATCGCTTCGACGTCGTTCGGCAGGAACGCGTGGCAGCACCCGAGCTGGTCGAGCAACGCGGCCGACCAGGCCTCGGACGGGTCCCAGCCGACGTCGGCGAAGACCAGGCTGCCGGCCTGGTGCGCGGTGTGGACCCACTCCGCGGTGTCGAGGCCGATGTGCGCGACCGTCGCGCGGCTCCGCGGCGGCGAGCCGGCCAGCTCCGCGACCGGGACGGGCGGCGCGTGGCCGTGGGTGATCATCGCGCGGTCGCCGGCGTAGGCGAGGGAGACCGTGACGGGGGAGTGCCACTCCGGGAACCGCCGCGAGCGGGACAGGTCGATGTGCTCCTGCCGCGAAAGGACGTCCCAGCAGTAGCGCCCGTAGACGTCGGTGCCGAACGCGGCCGCCAGCGACGTCCGCAGGCCGAGGCGGCTCAGCGCGACGGCGAAGTTCGCGATCCCGCCCGGCCCGGAGCCCATGCCGCCCGTCCACACCTCCTGGCCCGGCGCCGGCGGTTGTTCGAGCCCGGTGAACACCAGGTCGAAGAACAGCGGGCCGGACAGGAAGACATCGGTTTCGGGTACAGGCTCAACCGGCACGGGCGCCTCCACGAAAAGTCGCGCAACTGTGCGCACGAGAGTGCGTCAACCACGCAGGATCCGCAAGATCTGCGCATTCTTGACCGGAAACTGAGCAATGTTGACTGCTATGGTCGCCGGATGCTGCCCCAGCGTCGCCACGAGCTGATCCTGCGGGCCCTCCGCGCGGAGGGGCCGGCGCCGGTCGGCGTGCTGGCCGAGCGGCTCGGCGTCAGCCAGGCCACCGTGCGCCGGGATCTGGTGCGGCTCGACCGCGAAGGCCGGCTGACCCGGGTCCACGGCGGCGCCATGGCGGCGGCCGGCGACGGCGAGCCGTTCGCGCCCGTGGCCGAGCACGCCGACGAAAAGGAAGCCGTGGCCCGGCGCGCGGCCGCGCTCGTCGCCGACGGCGACACCGTGCTCCTCGACGTCGGCACCACCGCGCACCGGCTGGCGCGGCACCTGCGCGACCGCGCGCTGACGGTGATCACCAGCAGCCTCGCCGTCTACGAAGAGCTGAAGGACGCCGCCGACGTCGAACTCGTCCTGCTCGGCGGCGTCGTCCGGCGCGGGCAGCACTCGATGGTGGGGTTCCTGACCGAGGACGCGCTGCGCCAGGTGCGCGCCGGCACTGTTTTCCTCGGCGCGAGCGGGGTCCGCGGCGACGGCCACGTGATGGACTCGACGGTCGTCGAAGTGCCGCTGAAGCGGGCGATGGTGGCCGCGGCGGACCGGGTGGTGCTGCTCGCCGACGCAGGCAAGTTCCCCGGGACCGGGCTGGCGAAGGTCTGCGGACCGGACGCGCTCGACGTCGTCGTCACCAGCGCCGGGGCCGACGAACCGACCTGCGCCGCGCTGGCCGGCGCCGGGGTGGAGGTGCTGCGGTGAAGCTGGCCATCCTCGGCGGTGGCGGGTTCCGCGTGCCGCTGGTGCACGGCGCGCTGCTGCGCGACGGCGGCGTCACGGACCTGGTGCTGCACGACGTCGACGCCGGACGGCTCGCCGCGATCGAACGGGTCCTCGCCGAACAGGCCGCCGGGGTGGCCGGCGCGCCGCGGGTGCGCGTGGCGACGGACCTCGCCGACGCACTGTCCGATGTGGACTTCGTGTTCTCCGCCATCCGGGTCGGCGGCCTGCGCGGGCGCCGGCTGGACGAGCAGCTCGCGCACGCGGAAGGCGTGCTGGGCCAGGAAACCGTCGGCGCGGGCGGGATCGCGTACGGCCTGCGGACGATCCCGGTCGCGGTCGAGCTGGCGCGGCTGATCGGCGAGCTGGCGCCCCGCGCGTGGGTCATCAACTTCACGAACCCGGCCGGGATGGTCACCGAAGCGATGGCCGCGCACCTCGGCGGCCGGGTGCTCGGCATCTGCGACTCGCCGGTGGGACTGTGCCGCCGCGTCGCAGGCGCGCTCGGCATCGACCCGGCGACGGCGTGGTTCGACTACGCAGGCCTCAACCACCTGGGCTGGCTGCGCGCGGTCCGCGTCGGCGGCGAAGACGTCCTGCCACGGCTGCTCGCCGACCCCGGGGCGCTGGAGTCGTTCGAGGAGGGGAAGCTCTTCGGCGCTTCCTGGCTGCGTGCTTTGGGCGCCGTGCCGAACGAATACCTGCACTATTACTACTTCGCGCGGGAGGCGGCGTCGTCGTCGGCCTCGCGGGGTGCGCTTCTCCTGGAGCAGCAACGGGATTTCTACGCCGAACCTTCGCTGGCGGCGTGGGATCGCACGCGCTTGGAGCGGGAAGCGACGTATATGGCCGAAACGCGCGAGGGGGAGCGTGACGATCTCGAAGGCGGCGGATACGAAAACGTCGCGCTGGCGCTGATGCGCGCTATCGCTTTCGGGGAACGCACGAACCTGATCCTCAACGTGCGCAACGGATCCGCGTTGCCGGACGTGCCGCCGGACGCGGTCGTCGAGGTGCCGTGCGTCGTCGACGCGAACGGGGCGCGCCCGCTCGCGGTCTCGCCGCTGCCCGGCCACGCACTCGGCCTGGTGACCGCGATCAAGGCCGTCGAGCGGGCGACGATCGAAGCGGCGACGACGGGTTCGCGCGAGGCGGCGCTGCGGGCGTTCGCGCTGCACCCGCTGATCGACTCGGTTTCGGTGGCGCGGCGGCTGCTCGACGCGTACGCCGCCGCGCACCCGGAACTTTCTTACCTGGCTTAGGGAACGAGGGCGCGCAGCAGCGGGCCGATGCGGCGCGCCAGGTCCGCGTCGACCTGCTCGATCTCGCCGACGAACAGCTCGGTGACGGCCTGAAAGGCCCGGCCGACGTCGGCGAGACCGCCGGCGAGGGTGGCTTCGAACGGCCGCGTGACGACGGCGGGCAGCCGGTCGAGCCCCCGCCCTTCGACGGCGGGCAAGCCGTGCCGCAGGCAGGCGAGGGCGAGCGTGTGCTCCCGGACCCGGCCGACCATGTACTCGGCCTGCCAGCCGCGGCCGCGCGCGAGGCTCGACCGCGCGTGCAGGGCGTGCAGCCAGGCCAGATCGATCAGGCGGCGGGCGTCCGGGGGCCGCGCCTGGTCGCGCTCGTTCGCCTTGCCGAACGGGAGCCGGAACTTCGGCGTCGTCGCGCCGAAGTCCGCTTCCGGCCAGAACGCGACCGCTCGAACACGACGTCCATGTGGTGCACGGCGCCGTGCTCGCCGTACATCCGCATGGTGAAAGCCGCGCGGCCGCTGGTGCGTTCACTAGACCGCGGCCATCGCGTTGAACTCCGCCTCCGCCGTGTCGCGCTCGACGTACAACGACCACGCCTCGTCGGCGATGTCGTCCGGGTTCAGCGTTCCGGCGGTGAACCCGTGGTCCTGCGACGTGAACACGCGGTGGATGTCGCCGCGCTCGATGAGGCCGCCGATGGTGAGGATGCCGGCGTAGACGCCTTTCTCGCGCAGGGCCGCGTGCAGCGTCAGGACGTACATGCGCAGCGCCGCCGACGCCGGGGCGAGGGTGCCGAGCATCGGCATCGGGTGCTTGCCGCTGAGACCACCGGCGAAGAGCAGGGCGCCCGAGCCGCGGGTCAGCATCGGCGGCAGTGCCGCTTTGACTAGGTTCGCGGCCGGGAGCATGAAGTTCTCGAACGGCGTGCGCAGGTCGTCGGGGCCCGCTTCGGTGAGCGGCTTGATGCCCGGGCCGCCGGTCGCGTCGGCCGGGCCGAAGTACACCGTGTCGATTTCGCCGGTGTCCGTGGTGATCCGGGCGAGGACGTCGCGGAGCTGGGTTTCGTCGGTGACGTCGGCGGTATAGGTGTGCGCGGGGATCCCGGTCAGGGCCTCGCGATAGGCGTCGTGCCGGGTGGCGGTGCGGGAAACCAGCGCCGTCGTAAAGCCTTCGCGGCCGAAGCGGCGGGCGATCGACAGGCCGAGCCCGGGGCCGACGCCCAGGACGGCGATCACTTTGGGCAAGGGAACCTCCTCGTGGAATAACTTGAGATTGCTCTCAAGTTAGTCGGAAGTTGAGGATGTCGTCAACTTCGCTCCGGTGTGCGGCGAATGTCGTCATGGGTTGAGGCCACCGGCGCAACGCCGACGTCCACGGCTGCTCCAAGCGGGTAGAACCTGTTCCAGTTTCGGGGTGGTGCCGACACGATGACCTTCGCCGTTCCGCGAGCGAGGAGTGCGCCATGGATGCCGACCTGACCCGCCGCCAGATCCTGCGCGGCACCGCGGCGGGCGTGGGCCTCGCGGCGACGTCCGCGCTGGCCGCGCCGTCCGCCGCGAGCGCGGCGCAGGTGGGCGAGTACGACGTCGTCGTGGTCGGGTCCGGGGCGGCGGGCATGACCGCCGCGTTGACGGCGGCCAAGCGCGGGCTGAGCGTCGTCGTGGTCGAGAAGGCACCGACGTTCGGCGGCTCCGCGGCCCGCTCCGGCGCGGGGATCTGGATCCCGAACAACCCGGTGCTGCTCGCCGCGGGAGTACCCGACACACCGGCGAAAGCCGCGCAGTACCTCGCCGCCGTCGTCGGGCCGGACGTGCCGGCCGCCCGCCAGGAAGCCTTCCTGCGCAACGGTCCCGCGATGATTTCCTTTGTCCTGGCGAACAGTCCGCTGCGGTTCCGGTTCATGGACGGCTACAGCGACTACTACCCGGAGCTCCCCGGCGGCCTGCCGAACGGCCGCTCGATCGAGCCGGACCAGTTCGACGGCAACCTCCTCGGCGCGGAGCTGGCGCACCTCAACCCGCCCTACCTGGCCACGCCCGCCGGGATGGTCGTGTTCAGCGCGGACTACAAGTGGCTCAACCTCGCCGCGGTCAACGCCAAGGGCGCGGCGGTCGCGGCCGCCTGCCTGGCCCGCGGCACGGCCGCCGCGGTCGCCGGGCAGAAGCCGCTCACCATGGGGCAGTCCCTCGCCGCCGGGCTGCGGGCCGGGCTGCTCGCGGCGAACGTCCCGGTGTGGCTGAACACCCCGCTCGTCGACCTGAACATCGAAAACGGTGCGGTCACCGGGGTTCTGGTGCCGCAGGGGCTGGTGCGGGCGCGCCGCGGCGTGATCGTCGGCTCGGGCGGGTTCGAGCACAACGCCGGGATGCGCGCGCAGTACCAGCGCCAGCCGATCGGGACCGATTGGACGGTCGGCGCGAAGGAGAACACCGGCGACGGCATCCGGGCCGGGCAGCGCGCCGGCGCCGCGCTCGACCTGATGGAGGACGCGTGGTGGGGCCCGGCCATCCCGGTGCCCGGCGACCCGTACTTCTGCCTGGCCGAGCGCACCCTGCCCGGCGGGCTGCTGGTCAACCAGGCCGGGCAGCGGTTCGTCAACGAAGCCGCACCCTACAGCGACGTCGTGCACACGATGTACGACAAGAACCCGACCGCGCCGGACATCCCCGCGTGGCTCGTCGTCGACCAGAACTACCGGAACAAGTACCTGTTCCGCGACATCCTGCCGCTGCTGCCGTTCCCGGATTCCTGGTACGCGGCCGGTGCGGTGTTCAAGGCCTCGACCATCCAGGACCTCGGCGCGAAGATCGGCGTGCCGTCCGCCGCACTGAAGTCCACTGTGGACCGCTTCAATAGTCTGGCTCGGTCCGGAGTGGACAGTGACTTCCACCGCGGCGCGAGCGCGTACGACCACTACTACACGGACCCGCTGGTGCTGCCCAACTCCTGCCTCGCGCCGCTGTGGGCGCCGCCGTTCTACGCGTTGCGGATCGTCCCCGGCGACCTCGGCACGAAGGGCGGCATGCGCACCGACGCCCGGGCGCGCGTGCTGCGCCCGGACGGCACGGTCATCCCCGGCCTGTACGCGGCCGGCAACGCGAGCGCCGCGGTGATGGGCCACAGCTACGCCGGCGCGGGCTCGACCATCGGCCCGGCGATGACGTTCGGCTACATCGCCGCGAACGACGTCTAGAACTCCTTTTCCACCAACGGAAGCACCTCGGTGCCGAGCAGCTCGATGGCCTTCATGACCTCGGTGTGCGGGACGCCGGACCAGTCCATCTGCATCGCGTAGCGGTCCGCGCCGGTCAGCTTGCCGACCTCGATCAGCCGCTCGGCGATCTCCTGCGGGCTGCCGACGAACAACGCCTGGGCGCCGGCGGTGTACTGGTCGTACTCGGCGCGGGTCGGGACCGCCCAGCCGCGGGCGCGGGCGCCGTACTTCATCGTCTCGAGCCAGTACGGGTAGAACGTCTCCTTGGCGTCCTGCGAATTCGGCGCGAGGAAGCCGATCGCGCCCATGGTCACGTGCAGGTCTTCGCGCTGGTGGTCCCCGGCCTCGCCGGCCTGGCGGTAGAGGTCGACGAGCGGGGCGAAGCGCTCGGGACGGCCGCCGATCACGGCGTACACCACGGGCAGGCCGAGCAGCCCGGCGCGGATCGACGACTCGGGGTTGCCGCCGGTGCCGACCGAGATGCGCAGCCTTCTGTTGTAGGGGCGCGGCAGGATCCGCGCGTTCTCCAGCGGCGGGCGGAACTTGCCCGACCAGGTCAGCGGGTCTTCGCGGTCGATGTGCAGCAGCAGCGCGAGCTTTTCTTCGAACAGCTCGTCGTAGTCGCCGAGGTCGTTGCCGAACAGCGGGAAGGATTCGGTGAACGACCCGCGCCCGGCGAGCAGCTCGGCGCGGCCGTGGCTGAGCTGGTCGAGGGTGGTGAACTGCTGGTAGAGGCGGACCGGGTCCTCGGTGCTCAGGACGGTGACCGCGGAGCTGAGCGTGATCTGGTTGGTGACGCTCGCCGCGGCGGCCAGGACGGTGCCCGGGTTCGAGATCGCGTACTGGTCGAGGTGGTGCTCGCCGAGGCCGTAGAAGCCGAGGCCCAGTTCGTCGGCGAGCTTGATCCGCTCGAGGGTGTTGGCCAGCGTCTGCGCGACGGACGGCTGCGCGCCGGTCCGCGGGTCGGGCGCGCGGTCGCCGAAGCTGTAGATGCCGAGTTTCATACAACGCTCAACTACTTTGCGGGCGGATTCGTTCCCTCGCCGTACCGGGCCTGGATGGCTTCGAGATTCCGTTCGGACAGCCGCAAGGCGGCGGCGCGCAGGCTCGTGCCGTCCAGGGTGGCCAGCTCGAAGACGGCGGTGACCAGCTCGCGCATCCGGGCGCGGACCTTCCCGAAGGCCTCCTCGGCGTCCGCGCCGACGTCGCCGAAGAGCGTCCACCACCACCAGGAGTTGGTCGCCGAGTTGGCCACGAAGTCCGGGACCACCGGGATGCCGCGGGCGGCGAGTAGCTCTTCGGCGTCCGCGGTGACCGGCATGTTCGCGGCCTCGACGATGAGCTTCGCGCCGATCTTGGCCTGGTTGTCGGCGTCGACGCAGTAGGAGATCGCGGCCGGCACCAGCACCTCGGCGGGCACGTCCAGCCACGCTTCGGGCGGCAGGAGTTCGTCGCCGGGCTTGAGGTGGTCGCGGTCGATCCCGCCGAAGCGGTCGCGGTGCCGCAGCAGGTGCTCGACGTCGAGCCCGGCGGGGTTGGCGACGACCCCGCGGACGTCCGAGACGCCGACGACGGGCAGCCCGGCCTCGGCGAGGAACCGCGCGGTGGCCCCGCCCATCGACCCGAACCCCTGGACGACGGCACGGCTCGGTCCGGTGTGGCCGAGCAGTTCGAGCCCGGTCAGCGTGGCCTGTGCGACGCCGAGGCCGCCGACCAGCTCGTCCAGCCCCAGCCCGCCGACCTCGATCCGGAAGGCGTCGGCGAGGCGGGCTGTCGCCGCTTCGCGGTCTTCGAGCAGTGGGTAGACGGCCTGGACGGGGCTGAGCAGCCCGATCTCGGCGAGGACGCCGTCGATGACGTCCTGGCGCAGCCCGAGGTCTTCGCCCATGGTCCAGTACTGCTCGATGAGCGGGCGCATGGCGTGCAGGTAGCGGGCGACGACGTCGCGGGCGCGCTCGTCGTACGGGTCGAAGTCGATGCCGCCCTTGGCGCCGCCGAGCGGGATGTAGCGGCCGGCGGGGTCGTAGTTGAGGCCTTCTTTGAGCGTCATGCCCCGGGCCAGGCCGCGGACTTCGAAGAGGCTGCAGCCGCGGCGCATCCGGAGCCCACCGCTGGCGACGCCCCGCACGAGCCGGTCGATCACCAGGTACCCGCGGCACCCGGTGACGGGATCGGTCCACGCCACTTCGAGCAGGGCGGTCACCCGAGCTCCTGCTTCACGGCCTGCTCGACCCACCGCGCACAGTCGGCGGCGGTGACGGACCCCGTCTTCGCGACGACCTGGACGGCCAGGCCGTCCAGTAGCGAAGTCAGCCGCCAGGCGGCCCCGCGCGGGTCTTCGCAGCGGAAGACCCCGGTTCGCACGCCCTCGGTGATCAGGGTGACGACGGCGTCCCGCCACCGCTGGTCCAGCCGTTGCAGGACACCCCGCAGTTCGGGATCTCGCATGGCGGCGGCCTGCGCTTCGATCCAGAGCTGCCAGTTGTGGCCGGGGTGCGTGGGGCCGTAGAGCGTGAGGACGGCGTTGAGCCGGGCTTCGGTGGGGCCGCCTTCCGCGAGTTGGGCGCGGAGGGTGGCGAGGGCGGTTTCGGCGGCTTGGCGGAAGGCTTCGATGATGAGGGCTTCGAGGGTGCCGAAGTGGTAGAAGATCAGCGCGGTGCTGACGTCCAGGGCTTTGGCGACGTCGGCGGCCCGGACTCCGGCGATGCCCCGTTCACGGATTTGTCCGAGCGCGGCCCCCACGATCTCCTCCCGCCGGACGGCGACCGCCTTGCGCATCATGCGGGACACGGTACCGAGGGGGCGGGGGAGAGGGGAGGCGACGAAGGACGGGTTTGCGTTCCGGTGGCCGGGTGGGGGCTTTGGTGGGGGCGGAGTTCTGGGGTGATGGTTGCGGTCGGTGGGCCTGGTTGTGGATGCGGCTGCCTCGCGGGCCCGAGGCCGCCGGGGCGACTGGCCCGCCGGAGCGGCTGCACCGGTGGGGGCGGACTGCTGGGGCCGCGGTACTGGCGGGTTCCGCGGCTGGCGGGCGGTGGCTGCGGGCTCGGGCTGTCCGGGCGACCGGGGCGGGAATGCCAGCCGACCCGCGAGCGCGGCGGGCTCGGGGTTTCGGCGTGATGGCCTCGGCGGTGGTGGCCGGGTGGGGCAGGCGCTTGGTGTGGCGGAGGCGAGCGGTTGGCGTGGCGGGTGTCGCGGGGGCGAGCGGTTGGCGTGGCGGGCGTGGCCGTGTGGGGGCAGGCGCTTGGTGTGGCGGGTGTAGTGGGGCGAGCGGTTGGCGTGGCGACGTTGGTGGGTGTGGCCAGGGGGCGGAAGACCTGTGCGTGTGCCTGCCGGAAACCACCGCGGTGGTTCCCGGCAGGCTGTCCGGCCCGGAGTTCAAGCTGTCCACTGCGGATCGCGGCCCAGGTAGCGCAGCAGGGCTGAGGCCGCGTCGTCGTCGGCGGGGCCGTCCAGGGCCGGGGCGTAGGCGAAGCCGCGGAGGGGTTCGGCCAGCTGCTTCGCCACCGGGAGCAGGGCTTCCGCCAGTTCCTCGGTCAACGGAGACGGGCGGCCCGAAGCCATCGCGATGTCCCAGGCGTGGATCGCCGCGTCCAGGGCTGCCGCGCCCACGGCCAACGGGGCCGGGAGGGCGCCCTGGGGGAGGGGCGTGGGGACCGCTGTCGCTTCCGGGGTGATCGTGGCGAAGGCGGCTGCCGCGGTGGCGAGGGTGGGCTCGAGGAAGTCCGCGGGCTTGGTGGCGAGGGTGCCCGACGGGGAGAACGGGTCGAAGTCCGGGCCGCCCGAGCCGGTGATGAAGGCCGCGTAGCCCAGCTGGTCGCCTGCCGCGTGCTGGAGGACCTGGGTGACGTTCCACGCCGCGCACGGGGTCGGGGCCGACCAGTCCGGCACGTCCTCGATCGCCGTGCGGAGGGCTTCGTGGGACTGGGTCAGGAGCGGCCACGGCGTTGCCGGGCGCAGGCTCGCGAAGAACTGGCGGATGTCCGCCACCAGGACCTCCGGGGCTTCGTGCGCCGCGTAGTGGCCGGCCGCGTCGCGGGGGCCGCCCTCCTTCGCTGCCGTGTCGTACGCGTTCCAGCTCACGATGTTCGCGTGGTCGCGCTCGGCGAAGCGGCGGATCGACTGGAAGTCGCCCGCGAACATCGCCAGGGCCGTCGGGACCGTGGTGGGGCCCTCCGGGCGGGCCGGATTGTGCGCGTCCTCGTAGTAGAACCGGATCGACGAGCCCGCCGTGCCGGTCAGCCAGTACAGCGCCACGTTCGCCAGGACGAAGTCCGCGTCCAGGTGCTCGCCGAACAGCTGGGCGTTCCACGCCAGCAGGCCGAGCGGGGAGTCCGCCAGCGCGAACGCCAGCGTGTGCGGCTGCTGGCTGTGCAGCGTGTTGAACGAGAACATGTTGTCGTAGAACCACTGGAGGTGCGCGAGCGCGGCCTGGTCGGCCTCGCTCAGGTCCGCCATCTCCGCCGGGTCGCCGGACGGGAACGAGAACAGCTGCGTGACGTGCACGCCGACGACCTTGTCCGGCGCCAGCCTGCCGATCTCCGGCGAGATCATCGACCCCGCGTCGTTGCCCGCCGCGCCGTAGGACTCGTACCCGAGGCGGCTCATCAGCTCGGCCCACGCCGCCGCCGTGCGGTGGGTGCCCCAGCCCGCCGACTTCGCCGGGCCCGAGAAGCCGAAGCCGGGCAGGGACGGGATCACCAGGTGGAACGCCGGCTCGTCGGCCGACTCCGGCTCGGTCAGCGGGCCGATCACGTCCAGGTACTCCGCGATCGACCCCGGCCAGCCGTGCGTCAGCACCAGCGGTGTCGCGTCCGGCCGCGACGACCGGACGTGCAGGAAGTGGATGGTCTCGCCGTCGATCTCCGTCACGAACTGCGGGTGCGCGTTGAGCCGCGCCTCGAAGGCCCGCCAGTCGAAGCCGCCCAGCCAGTGTTCGGCCAGCGCGCGGACCCGCTCGTTCGTGACGCCGTACTCGGCGGGCAGGTCGTCCGGCCACAGCGCACCGCGCAGGCGGTTCTGCAGGTCGTCGAGCTTGGCCTGGGGGATCTCGGCGCGGAAGGGGCGGATGGCGGGGACGGTCATGGCTGGCTCCTCGGAAGACTGGAACGGAATGCTTCGTTCCGAACTGTACCAGAGCGGAATGATCCGTTCCAGTGCTAATCTGGAGCCATGCCCGAGACCGCCCTGCCCGGCCGCCGCGGCCAGGCCGCCCGCAACGACGTCGTCATCCTCGATGCCGCCCGCCAGGTCTTCCTCGTCGACCCGAAGGCGCCGATCTCGCACGTGGCCGAGCGCGCCGGCGTCGGCATCAGCGCGCTCTACCGGCGCTACCCGAGCAAGGAGGTGCTGCTCTGCCGGCTCTGCCACGACGGCCTCCGCACCTACATCCGCGAAGCCGAAGCCGCCGCCGAAGAGCCCGACGGCTGGGCGGCGCTCACCGGCTTCCTCGGCCGGGTCGTGGACGCCGACGTGCACTCGCTGACCGTGCACCTCGCCGGCACCTTCACCCCCACGCCCGACATGGGCGAGGACGCCCGCCGCGCGAACGAGCTGACCCGGGACCTGGTCGAGCGGGCGCGCGTGACCGGGCGGCTGCGCCGGGACGCCGTCGCCGAAGACCTCGGCATGGTCCTCGAATGCTGCGCGGCCATCCGCGTCGAAGACCAGGAGCGCACCACCCAGCTGCGGCGGCGCTACCTCGCGCTGCTCGTCGAGGGGCTGGCCGCTGGCGGCGCGCCCGATCTGCCGGGCCCGCCGCCGCGCCCGGGTGAGATGAACGGCCGCTGGCGCCCGTCCTGACGGCGGCTCCGCGGGGCCGCCGGATGGCGGTAACGAATTCCGGGATCGGGGCGACTGAACAGCGTCGGACGTCCCCGAAAAGAGCACGCACCACCTGTCATAGCGGCATTCCCGGACCCGAACAGCGAGATCACGACTATGCAACGAAGCTGGCGACGGACCACGATCCTGTCCGCGGTGGCCGCACTGGCCACGGCGTTTTTCGCAATCGCACCCGCCGCGCAGGCGGCCGATCCCTCGAGCGCCGTCACGGTCAGCACCACGAGCGTGGTGCCGGGGCAGACGTTCACCGTCACGCAGACCATTCACAACGACCGCGATTTCACGGTGACCTTCGCGAAGGGTGCCATTTACGGGAACCCCACCGCGATCACCGACGTCGTCGACGTCGTGTCGTGCACCAACACGACGGCGGTCGGCTGCTTCCAGGCCGGCAGCAGCTACCGCGCCGCGTTCGGCGACCTCGAAGCCGGCGGCACGAGGACCACGGTGTGGACCTTGCGGGTCAAGGACACCGCCGCGCCCGGGCAGTTCACACTGCAGCACCAGTTCGTCGGCGACAACTACGCCTTCGACATCCTGGACGGCCCGGTCATGACCGTCGGCCAGCAGGTGACCCAGGCCGACGTCAAGGTCGCGCTCGCCGCGACCGGGCACGGCGGGCTGAACGCGCGCATCGACTACACGGTGACCGTGACGAACGACGGCCCGTCCGCCGCGACCGGGATCCGTGTCGTGGCCACGTACGCGTCGGGCCTGTCCTACGCCAGCGGCACCGGCTGCGCCCACGTCGGCACCACGAGGAGCGTGAACTGCGACGTCGCGTCGCTGGCCAGCGGAGCCTCGGCGACGGCGAAGTTCTCGGTCAACGGCGGCCTGCTCGCGCTCGGTTCGTACACCACGACCGCGGTGCGGACGGCGAGTTCGCCGACGGATCCCAACGCCGCCAACGACAGCGCGTCGAAGACGTGCTCGGCGCTCACCGGGCTCATCGTGACCTGCTGAGGGTTCGCGAGAGGTGAACCGGGCTCGTGTCCTCCGCCAGGGACGCGGGCCCGGTTCGCGTTTTCAGCTCGTGGCCGTGGCGTAGAGCTTCGCGATGTCGTCGTCGAAATAGGCGCTGTAGGAGACGTCCGGGGTGTCGCCGCCGAGCTGGTAACCGCCGATGACGCCGATGACCTCGCCGCCGGTCACCCACGGGCCGCCGCTGGTCCCGTCGGGGAAACCGGGGCAGGCGACCTGCATCTGGTAGGTGTCCGAGCGCGTGGTCGTGCCGTCGCAAACGACGGGGGAATCAGTGGTGTCGGGGTACCCCGTGAGGGTGATCCGGTGGTCGAATCCGCGATTCACGCCGAGGGTGTTCGCGCCGGTGAGGCTTTCCAGTGAAGCCGGATTCCCGGGCTGCTGAACGGTCAGGAACGCGAAATCGAGATCCGGGTCGGCCGACGAAGTCCAGCCTTCGGCAACCGTCGTCCCGGTCACCGGCCACATTCCCAGTGGCGCGACGCCGTCGTGATAACCGGGCGCGAACGCCATTCCGTCCCGGACGCAGTGCGCGGCCGTCAGCACCAGATCGCCGGTTCCCGAGTGGACGACGCTCGCGGAGCAGAAATGGCCGCCGTTCGCGAACAACGCGCCGACCGGGGAAACGGTTTTCGCCGGAGTGGTGGTTTCCGCCGAAGCGGCCGGGAGCGGGGAACCGGCGGCGTAGGCGTCGTCGACGGTCGTGTCCGCGCCGACGGCCAAGCCGGTGCCCAGCACCAGCACCGCCGCCACGGCCAGCGCGGCCGGCCGGAGAACCTTGATCGCCACCCTTTCAGATCACCACAGGTCGGCCGGATCGGCAGCGCACGGCGGCGGATGCACAGCGACCTCACAGCGGGTGCGCCCAGGGTTCCGGCAAAGTCGCGCGGCCAGGCCTGCTCCGCCGCCGGTGACCGGCTCGTCGAACGTCCTGAATGACTCATTCAGGTCTTCGGGCGTCCTGAATGACTCATTCAAGACGTTTGGGGGGAACGGCCGCCGAGTACGCCATCCGGCGCGAGGGCGAGGGCATCGCCGCCCCGGCCCCGGCGGCTCGCCGAAATCGCGATCCCGGTCCGGCTGTTCGCCGGCACGGAGAGCCCGGACTACCTCCGGCCGGCCGTGCGGGCGGTCGCGGACCGGATTCCCGGCGCCGACGTCGTGCCGCTGCACGGCCAGGCGCACCAGGCCATGGACTTCGACCCGGACCAGTTCACCGAAGCGGTGTTCGCCTTCAGCCCGCGGTGAGCCCCCGGCGGCGGGCCCACGCCGCCACCTCGGTCCGGTTGGCCAGGCCCAGCTTGGCCAGGACGCTGCGGACGTGGCTTTCCACCGTGCGCTCGGAAAGCACCAGGCGGTGGGCGATCTGCCGGTTGCTCAGCGCGCCGGCGACGAGCGCCGCGATCTCCCGTTCGCGGCCGGTCAGCGGGTCGGCCGCGGTCCGCGCCCGGTCGAGCACCGCGGTCGCCTCGCTCAGCCAGCCCGGCATCCCGAGCCGCCGGGCTTCGTCCGCCGCTTGCCGCGCCAGGGTTTCCGCGCGCGAAAGATCGCCGAGGGCGAGGAGCTCGGCCGCCAGGCGGACGCGGTTGTGCACGACGTAGGGCCGGGCGCCGAGGCGCGCGTCCCACGCGACCGCTTCTTCGAGCAGCGGCACGGCTTCGTCGTGCCGCCCCAGCAACGCGGCCAGGCGGGCGGACCAGCTGCTGGAGCAGTCGCTGCAGAAGGTGCCCGCGCCGCCGGAAGCGACCGGCGGCGCGTCGGCGAGCTGCTTGGCGAGCCACTCCGCGGTCTCGACGTCTTCGAACGCTTCGAGCAGCGGCAGCAGGTTCGGGCCGATACCCGGGGACTGGCCGAGGAAGTCGGGGTCGCGCAGGCGCGGGCGCAGGGCGTCGTACCCGGCCCGTGCCTCGTCGCGGCGGCCGTCGAGCAGGGCGCAGAGCGGCCGGGAGATGATCGTGATCGGCAACGGCGGCGCGATCGCCAGCAGCTCCTCGTACCCGGCGGGCAGCTCGGCCGGGTCGCCGACCAGGTCGGCGAACTGCTGCGCGAACGCGAACGACATCCCGGCCGCGGACCGGTCTTCGGCCAGTTCCGCCGCCGCGAGCTCGCTCGCGAGCCGGTTCTGCGCGCGGGCTTCGGCGAACGCCCCGCGGTAGGCCGCCACCGACGCCCGCAGCCGCAGCTCGTGCCACCGGATCAGCGGCAGCCGGGTGGTCGCGGCCAGCGCGGAGATCGCGGCGAGCTCGGCGTCGACGACGGGCACCGTGCCGACCTCGAACGCCGCGTCGAGCCGCCACTTGTGCCCCCACAGCGCCACGAGCGGCCGTCCCGTGCCGCCGAGTGCCACGGCGAGCGAGCCGAGCCGCAGCCGTTCGGCCAGCGGCAGCTCCGTCGGGCGGATCTTCAGCCGGGCGCGGACGGCGTCGAGCCGCGCCTCTTGGTCGCCGGAGAGTTCCGCGAGGGCCATCGCCTCGTCGGCGGTCTTGACGGCTTCGGTCGCCCGCCCGTAGTCGGCCGCCACGGCCGCGGCCTGCGCGAGGAGTTTCGCCCGCACCGCCGGGTCCGCTTCGGGGCCGAGCGCCGCCAGCGCGGACGCCGTGAGCTCGGCCATCCCGGGCAGCAGGTCGGGCGCCGACGTGTCGCGGACGACGAGCGCCGCGGCGGCGGCCAGCGCCGGATCGGACGTCAGCCCGGCGGCTTCGCGCGCATGGCCGAAGCTGCGGGCGAAGCGGCCCGCCCGGTATTCCGCGGTCGCGAGGTCGACGAGTAAAGCGGCGAGCCCGTCGCGCAGGCCCGCGCGGCGACGGCAGTCGAGGGCCAAGGACAGGAAGCGCGCGGCCTCGGTGAAGGCGAGCGTGCGGGTGGCGTCCCGGGCCGCCGCTTCGGCCCACCCGGCCGCCCGGGCCAGTGCGTCCGGCGTCGCCGCCGAACGCAGCCAGTGCCCGGCCACGACCCCCGGTTCGGCGCGGTGCTCCAGCGCGGCCGCGGCCCGGGCGTGCAGGTCCTCGCGGACGCCCTGGTCGAGGTCGGCGTAGATGCCGTCGCGCACGACGGCGTGGGCGAACCGCCGGGACCCGGCCTCGGCGGGCAGCAGCACGCCGGCGCGCACCGCGCGGTCGAGCGCCGGGACGACGTCGCCGGCCGGCCGTCCGGCGACCTCCGCGACGACGTGCGCGTCGACCTCCTCACCGAGCACGGAAGCGATCGCCAGCAGCTCGCGCGCGCCGTCGTCGAGCCCGGCGACGGTGGTGCGGACGAGGTGCCGCAGCTCCGCCTCGCCGCCGCCCGTCGCCGACGAGCGGGCGACCGCCTTGAGGTAGAGCGGGTTCCCGCCCGAACGCCGCAGCGCCTCCCCGGCGTCGACGGCGGACCGGCCGACCTCGGCGAGGTAGGCGCGGACGTCGGGTTCGGTCAGCGGCTCCAGGCGCAGGCTCTCCGTCCCCGGCCGCCCGAGCAGGTCGGGCAGGGCTTCGGAGAGCGAGCCGGTGTCGCGGTAGGTCGCGACGACGGCGAGGCGCGAGCGCCGGATCTCGCCCGCGAGGTGCCGCAGCAGCCGCAACGACGTTTCGTCGGCCCAGTGGACGTCTTCGAGGACGACGACGAGACCGGCCGGCGCGGCCGCGGCGACCAGCGCGTCGGCGGCCACCGCGACGAACCGGAAGCGGGCCGCGACCAGGTCGGTGCCGTCGTGGCCGTCCAGCTCGGCCAGCGCGCGCGAGACCTCCGCGCCCACCTCCGGCAGGGCCTGCAGCACCCGGCGCCACGGCCAGAGCGGCGGCGCGCCCGGGTCGTCGACGCACCGGCCCCACACGGCTTCGCGGTCCGTGACCGCCTCGACCAGCCGGGACTTCCCGATCCCCGCCGGACCGCCGACGAGCACCAGCGCGCCGGTGCCCCCGGCCGCCGCGGCGAGCCACGCGCGCAGCTCGGCCGCGGCACCGGCTCGCCCGACGAACGGCTCGCTGCGCGTCACCCGAGCAGTATCCCCTCCGTGCCGGGTTTCAGTGCCCTTCTCCGTACTGGCACTGATGTCGCGGGCGCCGTCGCGGGCGAGAGTCGGCGGCACAGCGGAAGGAGCACCCCATGCACGCCACCATCCACCAGTTCCGGGGTCCACTCGGGACCTCGGACTTCGGCGCGGACGCCCTCGGCGCCTGCACGCTCAACCAGCTCGGCGGCCTGGCCGGCGCCGTCGTCACCTTCTGGCCCGACGCCGCCACCGCGGGCGAAGCCGCCGCCCGGCGGCCTGCCGGGACCACCTGGCTCGACTCCGGCGCCTACCGGGTCGCCGACGTGCACTCCGCGTCCGCCGCGGCCGCGTACGCCCAGCTCACCTGGTTCGACGGGCCCCGGGGCGCCGAGCAGTCGGCCGCCGAGCTGCGCGCGGGCCGCGAGCGGATCTGGCCCGCCGTCCGAGACCTCGAGGGCGTCGGGACGACCTACGCCCTGCTCGCCGAAGACCGGTCACTGGTCGTCGTCGCGCTCACCGCGTCGATGGCCACGATCGAGGCCGTGCAGGACGCGATCATGGCCACGGAGCTGCTGCCCGGCGAGGACCCGGCGCTGCTGCCCGGCCCGGACCGCGTCGACGTCCACCGCGTGTCGCACGCTGCCCTGCCGTCGCCGGCGGGTGCGCGATGAGCCCGCGCACCGCTCCCGCGCTCCGCGCCGGGACGTGGACCGTCCGCACGGCGACGGCGTCGTTCGAGGTCCGCAACTTCGGCTTCAACCGCGTCGGCGGCACGATCCCGGTCCGCGCCGGGAGCGTCGAGGTCACCGGCGGCGGCGTGACCGCCGTCCACGCCGAGCTCGACCTCGGCGCGCTCGGGACCGGGAACGCCCGCCGCGACGCCGACCTGCGGAAGCCGAACCTGCTCGACAGCGGCGCCCACCCGGACCTGACGTTCACGGCCACCGGCGTCCGGCGCCGCGGCGACGGCTGGGAGGTGACCGGCGACCTCCGGCTGCGCGGGACGTCGTGCCCGCTGACGCTGACCGTCGAGCCGGTCACCGCGACCGGGGTGCGCGCGACGGGGACGCTGGACCGCGCTCCGCTCGGCATGCGGGTGCCGCGCGCGGTGATCGGCCGGTACGTCCGGATCGACGTCGAAGCGGAGCTCGAGCCGCCTAGCTGAGGTCCTTGGGGAGCAGGGTGGTCGTCGCGTCGGGGGCGGCGACCACCTTGGGCCTGCGGTCGCGGAACAGCCAGCCGCCGACGATGCCGCCGGCGAACCCGAACAGGTGACCCTGCCAGCTGACGCGTTCGTCGGTCGGCAGCAGCGACGTGAACTGGTAGGCGAAGCAGAGTGCCATCACGATCCCGATCACGATGTCGATCGGGTGCCGGTCGAACAGGCCGCGCACGATGATGTAGCCGAAGTACCCGAAGACCAGGCCGCTGGCGCCGACCGTGATCGAGTCCGACGGCGAGATGAACCAGACGCCGAGGCCGCTTGCGACGATGATCAGCACGCTCACGCCCAGCCACTTCTTCACCCCGCGGTAGGCGGCGAGGAAGCCGAAGACGAACAGCGGGCCCGAATTGCCTTCGATGTGGCCCCAGCTCGAGTGCATGAACGGCGCGCTGAAGATCTCCGGCAGCGACGCCGGGTCGCGCGCCTCGATGCCGAACTCCTGGCTCAGGTCGTAGCCGCTGAGCGAGTTGACGATCTGCACCGCCCACAGCACCGCCAGCAGGCCCACCATCACCCAGAGGGCCTTCTTGGCTTCGGCGATCATCGCCTCGGCTTCGCTGCGGGCCGGCCCCTCGCTGGTCGCGTTCATGGTTCCCCCTGCTCGGTGTGCGCCGAGGATAACCGGCTCGCGGGCCCCGGAGCGGCGTTTCGGACCCAGCCGTGACCTGGCAGGGTGAAGGTCATGACGTCACACCGGCCGGAGGTGGTCTTCCGGGGCCGTCGCATGCCCGGCGACCGCGCCCTGGTCATGGCCATCGTGAACCGCACGCCCGATTCGTTCTACGACAAGGGCGCGACCTTCGCCGAGGACGCCGCCCGCGAAGCCGTGGACCGCGCGGTCGCGGCCGGCGCCGACATCGTGGACATCGGCGGCGTCAAGGCGGGCGAGGGGCCCGAGATCGACGTCGACGAAGAGAGCAGGCGGGTGGTGCCGTTCGTCGCCGAGGTGCGCGAGCGCCACCCCGGGCTGGTGATCAGCGTCGACACCTGGCGGCACGAGGTCGGCCGCCAGGTGTGCGAGGCCGGCGCCGACCTGCTCAACGACACCTGGGCCGGCGCCGACCCCAAGCTGGTCGAGGTCGCCGCCGAGTTCGGCGCGGGCTACGTCTGCTCCCACGTCGGGGGCATGCCGGTGCGGACCGACCCGTACCCCGCGCCGACCCCGGAACGGCCGTTCTGGCCGCGCTACGACGACGTCGTCGCGGACGTGGTCGCCGAGCTGACCACGGCGGCCGAGCGGACGGTCGCCGCCGGGGTCCCGCGCGGCGGCGTCCTCATCGACCCGACGTTCGACTTCGGCAAGAGCACCCGCCACGGCCTCGAGCTGCTCCGCCACTTCGACCGCCTGGTGGCGACCGGCTGGCCGGTGCTGGTCGCGCTGTCGAACAAGGACCTGATCGGCGAGACCCTCGACGTCGAAGCCCGCGACCGCCTGGCGGGCACCCTCGCGGCGACGGCGATCGCGGCACACGCGGGCGCCGCGGTCTTCCGCGCCCACAACGTCCGCGAGACGCGGGAAGCCGTGGCGGCGGTCGCCGGTCTGTCTACTGTGGACTGAGCCGCCCCGGTCCAGGGCGCCCCAAGGCGGCCTTGGTTGCGTCTTGCGCACCGAAGGCCGCCTTGGGTGCGTCAGACGCACCGAAGGCCACATTGGGGCGCTTGGGGGCAGGTGTCAGGGCCGGGGACTGAGTCGCCAGAGTGACGTGACCTCCGCGGCCCTGGCCCGGTGCAGCGGGTCCGCCGGATCGAGCGCGCGGGGGTGGCGGGCCGGGGTGCCGGTCCGGTCCACCACTCGCAAGCCCGCCGCCTCGATCCACTCGAGCAACTGCGCGCGCGTGCGCAGGCCCAGGTGCTCGGCGAGGTCGGACAGCACCAGCCACGCCTCGCCGTCCGGGGTCAGGTGGCGGCGGGCGCGGTCGAGGAAGCCGCGGAGCATGCGGTGGCCCGGGTCGTACACCGCGTGGTCGAGCGGGGTGCGCGGGCGGCCCGGGAGCCACGGCGGGTTCGTCACCACCAGCGGGGCGCGGCCGGGCGGGAACAGGTCCGTCCGCACGACTTCCGCGCGGTCGCCGAAGCCCAGCCGGGTCAGGTTCTCCCGGGCGCAGGCGACCGCCCGCGCCGAGGCGTTCGTGGCCACCACCCGCGCGACCCCGCGGTGGGCGAGGACGGCGGCCAGCACGCCGGTGCCGGTGCCGATGTCGAACGCCAGCTCCGCGCTCGGCAACGGCGCTCGCGCGACCAGCTCGACGTACTCCGGCCGCAGCGGCGCGAAAACGCCGTAGTGCGGGTGGATCCGCGCGCCGAGCGCGGGCACGGCGATGCCCGTCCGGCGCCATTCGGCGGCGCTCAGCACCCCGAGCAGTTCCCGCAGCGGCACGGCCGCGGGGACGTCCGAGGGGCCGTAGACGTCGGTGCACGCCGCCCGGACGTCCGGAGCGCGGCGCAGGGGCACGAGGTACCCCGGATCCAGCGGTATGTACAGCAGCGAAAGGAGCCGGGCGCGGTGGGCGCGGGCCGCCCGGTAGCGCGCGAAGTCATCCGGGGGCGGGGAAGGCAGGCGCCGGGCCAGCGCGTCCAGGAGCCGCCGGGCCGCCGGGTAGTCACCGCGCCAGAGCAGCGCGACGCCGGAAGAAACCATGCGCAGGGCGGCCGCGGCGGAAAGGCGGTCGTCCGCGGCGACCGCATGGCGCGAGGGAGGGGAAAACAGCCGGCGATCGGGTTCGCCGGGCACGACGAGGTAAGCCATGAAAAGGGTTTCCGTTCATTGCCGCGGGCACGTCGAAGCACCCGCGAGCGGGCGGGTGTGCGGGAGGTCCTGACGGGGAACTAGCTCAGGACGGCGGCATGAACGGGGTTCGTCACCCTTCGACCCTAGCCTTCGTGGCGTACAAAGGGTGCAGAGGTGATGCCGGATGACGGTGGTGCGGCGGGAAAAGCGTCGCCGGTGGGCGGTCGTCGCGGCCGTGGCCGCCGTCCTCGTCGCCCTGCCTTCGGTGCTCAGCGCGCTCGCCCCCGCCGGCGCGGCGGCCGACGCCGGCAAGCTGCGGGATCTCGTCCTGGACTCCGCCGGACGGCCGTACCAGGGCTACGCCGAAAGCGCGGGTTCGCTGGCCCTGCCCGAGCTGCCGAACCTCGGCGCCGTCACCGCGCTCTTCTCGATGCGGACGCCGATGCGCGTCTGGTACGCCGGGCCCGACCGCTACCGGGTCGACATCCTCGGCACCGCCGGCGAGCACGACCTCTACCGGCTGCCCGACGGCGAATACACGTGGGACTACGGCGACAACACGCTGACCGAGCTGATCGGCGAACCCGCCGTCCGGCTGCCGCGGGCCGCGGACCTGCTGCCGCCCGAACTCGCGCGGCGGATCCTGCGCGCGGCGCAGGGCGACCCGGTGAGCGCGCTGCCGGGCCGGAACGTCGCCGGCGTCGCCGCGTCCGGGTTCCGGCTCGTTCCCGCCGACCCGGACACGACCATCGGCCGGGTGGACGTGTGGGCCGACCCGGCGACCGGGGTGGCCGTGCGCGTCGAGGTGACCGCGCGCGGGCAGCAGGCCCCGATCCTCGTCACCGAGTTCCAGGAGCTGGCCCAGACCACGCCGGTCGTCGAGGCCCCGCGGCCGGTGCTCGGGTCCGGCTTCACCGTGGCGAGCGCCCCGGACGTCTCGGACACGCTCGGCGCCTTCAACCAGGTGCCGCTGCCCTCGGCGCTGGCCGGGCGGCCGGTGGTGTCTTCTGACTTCGGGGGCGTGCAGGGCGCCGCGCTCTACGGCAAGGGGCTGGCGTCCTTCGCGGTGATCGCCGTGCCGCGCGCGGTGGCCAACGCGGCGAGCGACGCCGCCGGGAAGGCGGGCGGGGTGCAGGTCAAGCTGACCGGCGGGACCGTGGTGCAGCTGGCGATCACGCCGTTGTCGCTGGCGATCGTCCGCTCGGCCGTCTCCCGCCGCTCCTACCTGCTGGCCGGGACGGTGACGGCCGACGTGCTGAAGTCCGTCGCGGACGAGCTGTCGCGGCTGCGGCGGGGCAGCCGATGATCGTCACGCGCGCGCTCACCAAGGCCTACGGCCGCACCGTCGCCGTGAACGCGGTCGACCTCGACGTCCGCGAGGGCGACCGCTACGGCTTCCTCGGCCCGAACGGCTCGGGCAAGACCACGCTGGTCCGGATGCTGCTCGGCCTGGTCTACGCGACCAGCGGGGAGATCGAGGTGCTCGGCAAGCCGGTGCCGAAGCGGGTCGCCGAAGTGCTGCCCGACGTCGGCGCGCTCGTCGAAGGCCCGGCCGCGTACCCGCACCTGTCCGGACGGCGGAACCTGGCGCTGCTCGACGCCGCCGGGCGCGGTGGCGGGCGGCGCACGCGGCGCCGTCGCATCGACGACGCGCTG
This sequence comes from Amycolatopsis lexingtonensis, assembly GCF_014873755.1. Classification (NCBI taxonomy): domain Bacteria; kingdom Bacillati; phylum Actinomycetota; class Actinomycetes; order Pseudonocardiales; family Pseudonocardiaceae; genus Amycolatopsis; species Amycolatopsis lexingtonensis. The sequence goes on along the minus strand of NZ_JADBEG010000001.1, from coordinate 5,936,419 downwards.
GAGCAGGTCGGGCTGGGCGGGGTCGACCAGCGGCCGGTCAAGGCGTACTCGCTCGGCATGCGCCAGCGGCTCGGGCTGGCCGGCGCGCTGCTGCGCAAGCCCCGGCTGCTGATCCTGGACGAGCCGACGAACGGGCTCGACCCGCAGGGCATCAAGGAGATCCGGGAGCTGCTGACCGCGCTGAACGCGGGCGGCACCACGGTGTTCCTCTCCAGTCACCTGCTGGCCGAGGTGGAGCAGCTGTGCACCCGCGTCGGCGTCGTCGACCGCGGCCGGCTGGTGCTGGAAGAGGACCTGGCCGCGCTGCGGGCCGAGACCGGCCGGGTGCTCGTCGGGACGCCGGATCCCGCGGCCGCGGCCGCGGTCCTCGACGGGCAGCTCGAAGCCCGCGACGGCGACCGGCTGGTCATCCGGCACACCGACCCGGCGGCGCTGAACGCGCTGCTCGTCGAAGCGGGGGTGCGCGTGACGTCCATCCACGCCGAGCAGCGGACGCTGGAACAAGTGGTCCTCGACCTGACGGGTCCGGGCTCGGACCGGTTCGGAGCGGCCGGGTGATCGGCGTCGAACTGCGCAAGCTCGCGCTACGGCCCCGGGTCTGGGTCAGCGTGCTGCTGCTGTGCCTGCTGCCCGCGGTCGTCGGCGTCTTCCTGGCCACGGCCGACTTCGCGCCGCCGCCCGGGCAAGGTGGGGCGTTCCTGTCGGCGGTGGTGCACGACGGCGCGCTGTACCCGGCCGCGGCGCTCGCCCTGGTGCTGCCGCTGTTCCTGCCGATCGCGGTCGCGGTGGTCGCGGGCGACTCGATCGCGGGCGAGGCGTCCGGCGGCACCCTGCGGTACCTGCTGGTGCGCCCGGTCGGCCGGACCCGGCTGCTGAGCGCCAAGATGGTCGCCATCGCGGCGTACGTGACCGCGGCGATCGTCATCGTCGTGCTGACGTCGCTGGTGCTCGGGGTGTTCCTGTTCGGCACCGGCGGCACCCCCGGCGTCGCCGGGCCGGGCGGGCAGCCGACCGGCGTGACGTCGCTGTCCGGGCAGTCGCTCAGCTCGTCCGGGCTGGGCCTGCGGCTGCTCGGCGCGGTGACCTACATCGTCGTGTCGATGCTCGGGTTCGCCGCGATCACGATGTTCCTGTCCACGGTGAGCGACTCGGCGCTGGGCGCGGCGCTGTGCGGGCTGGCCGTGCTGATCACCAGCTCGGTGCTGGAGACCCTGGACGCGGCCGCGGCGGTGAAGCCGTACCTGCCGACGCACTACTGGCTGTCCTGGATCGACTTCTTCCGCGATCCGGTGCTGTGGCGCAACATCGACCACGGGCTGCTGCTGCAGGCCGGCTACATCGTCGTGTTCTTCGGGGCGGCGTGGGCGAACTTCGCGACGAAGGACGTCACGAGCTGAGGCAGTCCGTGGGCGCTTCGAGCGGTGTGGTGCCGAGCGCCTGCAGGACGATCTCGGTGACGGCGGGGTCGGTGGGCAGGTCGCCGTGGCCGGCCTGGTTGCCCGGGCACACCTGCTGGAGGGCGACGTTGACGGCGCCGTCGACGCGGGCGGACTCCGGCGGGGTCACGGTCTCGTCCTGCTCGGTCCAGAGGGAAAGCCACGGCAGCGTCGCCGGGATCGGCTCCTTCGCGAGCTCCTGCAGGAGGGCGCTGCCCGGGGCCAGCTGGACGCACGCGGCCGGGCAGCCGCCCGGGACCAGCGCGCCGCCCGCCGTGGCGAGGCCGGTGCCGTGCATCGGCGCGCCGAGCGTGACGACCCGGCGGGCCTGGTGGTCACCGCCTTCGCGGCTGACCCACAGCCGGGCCACGACCCCGCCCGCGGAGTAGCCGACGACGTCGACCGAAGGCGCTCCCCGCGCGTACGCGCGTTCGACGGCTTCGGCCAGGACACCGGCTTGCTCGACGAGGTCGCCGGTGCCGTCGCCGGCCAGGGTGAGCACCTCGGTGTCGCGGCCGGTGGCCTGGCGGATCCGCGCGGCGAGTTCGTCCAGCGCGCCCTGGCCGCCGCCGTAGCCGGGGACGAGGAGCACCGGGCCGGGCTTGGCCTGGTCCGGCGTCCCGGCCTCCGGCGCGGCCTTCGTGCCGGAGGCGGCGATGGCGGTCGCGCCGACGGCGGCCACCACGACGACGGCGACGCTGCTCAGCATCAGCCGTCGCCGCGGGCTGATGCCGCGCCACCAAGCCGTGATCCGCACAGTTCCATGATGCCTGGCTCAGCCGGCGCCGTAGCAGACGTAACTGGCGGCGGCGGGGGAGTCCGGTAGCTCCGACTGGGCGCGGGCGAGGGCCGCGGCCGGGGTGAGGCCGGCGGCGAGGTGGCGGTGATGGCGGACCATCAGCGCGCGGCCCGCGTCGTCGGGGATCGGGAGCACGGTCGCCACCAGGCTCGTCGTGCCCAGCGCCAGCAGTGCCGAGGCCAGGCCCAGCAGCTCGTCGCCCGCGTGGATCGCCGAGCGGCCCGAGTCGCAGCCGGACAGCCAAGGGTGCCTCCGCGTTCGAGGCCGCCCAGCGGTGCTGCACCCGGAGGGCGTCGAGGAGCCGGTCACGGTGCACGTCCAGGACGTGAACGGGGAGGCGCCCGTTCCGTACGTGGAGTGTGTGCGCGAGCCGGGCGTTTAGAGGCTCGCCCAGCCCGTGGTGACCGCCGTGCCGTCCGCGGCGGTCACCTTCACGCGGGTCGCTCCGCGCGGGAGCCCCGCCGCCGTGAACCAGCCCTCTGCCCCGATCGGGCGGACGTACCGCTCGCCGGCCACCTCGATCACCGCGTCGCCCGTGGCGCCGGTGATCAAGCCGCGCAGGGAAACGCGGCCGCCCGCGTACTCCACCTGCAGCTCCACCGACACCCGCGCCGCCTCGAACGACAGCAGCCGGACGTCTTCGCCTTCCGCGCGCACGGCACCGGCCTCCGCCAGGTCCGAATCGAAGGCCAGCTCCGCCAGCTCGGCGTCGAGGTCTTGGGTGGACAGCGCTGCCCGGGCCTGGCGCAGCACCAGGTCCGGGACCGGGTCCGCCTGGGCCGCGGCCGCTCGCAGGACGTCCATGAGTTCGTCGTCGCCGGTCACGTCCGGTCCTCCGTTCCGAGCCCGGCCGCGCCCGCCCGCTCGCGCAGGCGGCCCAGGCACCGCTGCCGCGTCGGGCCGATGCTGCCGACCGGCATGTCGAGGGCGGCCGACACCTCCGCGTACGACGGCGGGGGCGTGGCCATCAGCGCGCGCAGCAGCCGGCGGCACTGCTCCGGCAGCGCGGCCAGCGCGCGCCAGAGCGTGGCGTCGCGTTCGTTCAGCAGCAGTCCCGCGTCGACCGGCTCGCCCGGCGCCGGCTCGTTCTGCCAGACGTGGTCGTCGGCCGGGCGTTCCCGCTCGCCGCGGCGGAGCTGGCGGAGGCACTCGTGCCGGGTGGTGGTGCCCAGCCAGCCGGGCAGGCGCTCGGGATCGTTGATCCGGCCGAGGTTCTCGACCAGCTTCAGCCACACGGTCTGGACGACGTCGGCGGCGTCCGCGTCGGAAAGCCGGTGGGCGCGCGCGATCGACCAGAGCAGGCTCGCGTACCGCTCGACGAGCGCGTCCCAGGCCGCCTGATCGCCGCGCGCGGCCGCTGAGAGCAGGGTCGTGGTGTCCACTTCGCCTCCCCTTGACCCGCTCAGCCTAGCCAAGAGCGGCCCTTCGGACGGGTACGCCATCGGGGGACTCCTTCGCGTTTTTCTCCCTGTTCCCCCGATCCGGTGGGACCGCGGGAAATACCTGAACCCCGCCGGGACGGGCGCCGTGTGCGCGGTGGGAGTGGTGGAGACGGATCGGGGTGAGCCGATCGTGCGGGTGGTGGCGTTCGTGGTGCTCGTGTGGGGAATGACGGCGTGCGGGCAGCCGGTGGACGGCCGGGCGGTGCCGGTTCCGGCGGGGGCCGGGGTGCCCGGGTGCGCGTTGCTCGGGGACACGCCGGTGGTGCCGGACTCCGGTTCTCCTATCGGCTTGGGGTGGCGCGGTCGAGGTAGCCGATGAGGTCCACGACGGCGGCGGCGGTTTCGGCGTAGGCGATGGCTTCGCCCAGGTCGACCTGGGCGTTGCCGTGGGCCACTTCGTTGCGCATCTTTCGCATGCGCCGGATGCTGTCGACGGCGTCGGCCGGGAGGTAGGGGACCAGTTCGTCGATTTGACGCTGCACAGTGGTGAGTTTTGTGCCCCGATGGGCGCCGAACAACTTCTCGTGCAGATCACCGATCGCCGATTCGATCGTGAGCCACGACTGCATCACCAGCCCGGTGGGCTGCGAACCGACGATCAGGGACTTGACCTTTTCCGAGCGCGAGGGAGGTTGGTACTCCTCGTCGATGTCCTCCTCCGAGACCTCGGCGTCATCACTCGACGGGGGCTCACCGGCTCGCTGTGCGGCGTCGATCGCAGCCTCGGTGCTGCTCTCCGCCGCCTTGAGTTCGCTGCCGAAATCGAATTTCTGGCCGGCGACCTCGGCTCTGGTCAGGCGGGTCAGCAGGGTGCCGATGGACGACCGGAAGATGATCAGAAAAACGATGAGGGTGAGCGGCCACGCGAGCGAGCTGACGAAGTCGAGGCTGACCTTGAACCACTCCACAGTTTCTCCGAGCTTCCGGCGGGGCGAAGACGGCGAGGATATCCGGGTGTCCTCTACCGGCCCCGGTGCCGGGCGGGATCAGACCTTCTCGGAAACCGGCTCGACGACCGGCGACGGCTGGCTCCGGCGCTGGGCGGTCACGACGGCGGCGAGCACGATCGCCGCGCCCAGGAGCTGCCACGGGGTCAGGCTCTGGCCGAGGACGAGCCAGCCGAGCAGGGTCGCGACGACCGGGCTGAGCAGGCCGAGGAACGTCACGTGCGTGGCCGTCAGCGCGCGGATCCCGCGGAACCACAAGGCGTACGCGAACGCGGCGCCGATCAGCGAGAGGTAGGCGTAGCCCGCGAGGTTCGCGCCGGACAGCGACGACGGCGGCATGCCCTCGACGGCCAGTGCGACCGGCACGAGCACCAGGCCGCCCGCGACGAGCTGCCAGCCGGTCGTCGCCAGCAGGGGTGCGGGGGAGGTCCAGCGCTTGCTGAGCACGACACCGGTGGCCATCACGACCGCGCCGCCCGCCGCGGCGGCGATGCCGATCGCGTCGAGGCGGGCGTCGGACTGCAGGACCAGGAGGCTGACGCCGACGACTCCCGCGACGCCCGCGAGCACGGTCCGCGGGGTCAGGCGTTCGCCGAGCAGGCCGGTCGACAGGCCGGCGACGATCAGCGGCTGCAGGGCGCCGAGGGTGGCGGCGACCCCGCCGGGGAGGCGGTAGGCCGCGACGAACAGCAGCGCGAGGAACGCGCCGATGTTGAGGGTGCCGAGCACGAGCGCGCGCCACCACCAGTCGCCCTTCGGGAGACGGCGGGTGAGCGCGACGAGCAGCAGCCCGGCGGGCAGGGCCCGGACGACCGCGGCAAGCAATGGGCGGTCCGGCGGCAGGAACTCGGTCGTGACGAGGTAGGTGGAGCCCCAGATCGCGGGGGCCAGCGCGGTGGCGAGAAGCTGTTTGTTTAGCACTAAGGCAGTTTACCTCAGCGCTAAGGTAAATGGCCACCGCTCACTTAGCGCTAAGGAATCGGCTACGCTGGGCCGATGGCCGACCACGTGGACCGCGTCCTGGCGCAGTGGCACGCCGAGCGCCCCGACCTCGACGTCTCGCCGATGGCGGTGATCGGCCGGCTGTCCCGGCTGAGTGCGCTGGTCGACGCCGAGCTGCGCCGCACGTTCGCCCGCCACGGGATCGACCGCGCGACCTTCGACGTCCTCGCGACCCTGCGCCGTAGCGGCCCGCCCTACCGGCTGACCCCGACCGAGCTGATGCGCTCGGCGATGGTGACGTCCGGGGCGATCACGCAGCGCCTGGACAAGATGGAGGCGCGCGGGCTGGTCAAGCGCACGCCGAACGAGACCGACGGCCGCGGCGTCCGCGTGGCGCTGACCGACGCGGGCGGTGAGCTGATCGACCGGGCGCTGCCGGAGCACGTCGAGAACGAGCACCGGATCTTGAGCGCGCTGAACCCCGGCGAGCGCGATCAACTCGCCGCGACGCTGCGCACGCTCCTGGAGAGCCTGAGTGGGTCCTAGGAGATCTGGCGGACCGGTTCGCCGTCCAGCAGGTAGTCCAGGTCGATGCGGCCGCCCGCCGCCGCCAGGATCGCGTCGATCGCCAGGTCCACGTCCAGTTTGCGGCCGTGCTGGTCGGCGTACGCGCGCATCAGGTTGCCGATGTGGCGTTCCGGGTTGCGCCACGACGGCCAGCGCAGGGACGCCTGCCGCGCCAGCTTCGTGAAGTCGGTCTGGCGCTCGGTCACCTCCAGCAGCCACTCGAGGTAGACGCGCATCGCGTGGAACGCCGTGTGGCCCGGGTTGGCCACCGGGCCGTGGCCGGGGACCAGGGTGCGGGGGCGGAACGTGTCCTGGAGCCAGTCGAGCGCGTCGAGCCAGCCCGGGATCGAGCCGTGGACCGCCACCGGGGTGTCGCCGATGACCACCAGGTCGCCGGTGAACAGCGTGCCCGAGCGGGGCTCGTGCACCACCAGGTCGCCCGCCGTGTGCGCGACGCCGGGGACGGCGACCACGTCGGCCGCCGCGTCGCCGAGGTCGAGGCGCCGCCAGCCGGTGACTGCGTGGACCGCGTCCGGCTCCGGTGGCTCGAGGACGCCCCAGCGCGTGTACGTGAAGACGTTGCCGTACGTCTGTGGCCCGGCCTTGACCAGGTCGAGCGCGCCCGGCGCGGCCAGTGCCGTCCCGCCGTCGCGCAGGGCGACGCCGAGGCCGTTGTGGTGCTCGCCGTGCGCGTGCGTGATGACGACCGTGAGCTCACGGTCACCCGCGTACTTGCGCACGTCGCGCACCAGCTCCAGCGTCGCCTGCTCGGTTCCGCAGGTGTCGATCAGCACGACGCCGTCGCTGCCCTGGATCCACCCGCTGTTGGCGACGAACCACTCGGCCGGGCTCTTCACGTAAGCCACCACTCCCGGCTTCGCGTGCCGGAGCGGGACGATGTTCGATGTGACGGCCGGCATGCCTTCCCCTCCCTCATGCGACGATGCGTTAACGACGGCGGCCTGGTCAGGTTGCGCCCGATCGCCGAAATGTTCGGGCCGGAAGTGCGGTCTAGACCAATGGGATGATAAAAGCGGCTCCCGGGGTCGTCACTGACAGGACCGGACAGCTCCGGGTGAACCTCCCACCAGGTAATTTCGATCGGCCGCCCGGTCGAATAATTTTCGGGTTTTCGCTCTTGACAGTCGATCACGACCGTCCATACTGGTATATACCTTTATGGGAGGGTCCGGGGTAACACCAGGGGGGCTTCGCGCTCGTGGGCCGACGGAAGGTCTGAGGGGTCCTTCCGTCGGCCGCGCGAAGACCGGTCACCGGCAGTTGACACAGATACTGGTACGAACCAGTATGTCTCTTGCCGTCCGGGAGGAGAAAGATGGCGGGGGCACACGTCCGGATCGACAACCGGCTGATCCACGGGCAGGTCACCGTCGCCTGGACCCGCCGGCTCGGCGTGCGCCGCCTGCTGGTCTGCAACGACGAAGTCGCCGCCGACGACCTGCAGCAGGTGCTGCTCCCGCAGGCCGCCCGCGGGCTGCCCACCGCCGTGCTGTCGGTGGCCGCGGCGCTCACCGTCCCGCTCGACGGGGATGTCATGATCATCGCGAAGGATCCCGAGGACGCCTTCCGCCTCGTCGAGGGCGGGCTGCGGCCGGAGGTCGTCAACGTCGGCAACGTCGCGCCCCGCCCGGGCACCGCGTACACCATGGTCACCCGCTCGATCGCGGTCACTCCGGACGAAGCCGGCGGCTACCGCAAGCTCGCCGCCGGGGTTCCGCTGGTCACGCAGCTGATGCCGCAGGACAAGCCCGCCGAATTCGTCCCACTGCTCGACCGGAAAGGGCTCTAGCCCCGCATGCTCGTCGCGCTGGCCCTGACCATCTGGGCGATCTACTGCACCTACGACGGGCTCGGCCCGTTCCTCATCTACGCCCAGCGCCCGCTGATCGCCGGCTCGGTGGCCGGGCTGATCACCGGCAACCCGCTGCTCGGCCTGCTGATCGGCGCGACGCTGGAGCTCGCCGCCCTCGGTGTCTACACCTACGGCGGCGCGACCATCCCGGACTACCAGACCGGCGCGATCGTCGGCACCGCGCTGGCCGCGGGCGCCGCCGGCGGGACGTCCGCCCAGGTCGCCGTCGGGATCGGCGTCGGGCTGCCGGCCGCGATCCTGCTGTCGGCCCTGGACCCGGTCGGCAAGATGGTCACCACCGCGCTGGTGCACCGGGCCGACGCCTACGCCGCCGACGGCAATGCCCGCGGCCTGGCCACGATCCACTGGGTCAGCCTGGTGCCGTGGGTCGCGGTGCGCGCGATCCCGACGTTCCTCGCCGCGCTCGCCGCGTCCGGCGGCCTGGTCAAGGACATCACCGCGAGCATCCCGGCCGGGTTCGTGCAGGGCATGACGCTCGCCGGGTCGCTGCTGCCGGCGGTCGGTTTCGCGCTGCTGCTCGGCATGATGGAGCTGTCGCGGTACTGGTACCTGCTGCTGATCGGCTTCGTCGGGTACGCCTACCTGAAGCTGCCGGTGCTGGGGATCGCGCTGGTCGGCGTCGCGGTCGCGATGCTGTTCGTGACGCTCAAGCGCGACGAACCGGCCCTCGCCGTGCCGGAGCCCGAGCCCGCCGGGGACACCGCCGTCGACCCCCGGCTGACCAAGCAGGACCTGCGGCGGGTGTTCCGCCGGTACTTCTGGTCGAGCCAGATCTCCTGGAACTACGAGCGGATGCAGGCGCTCGGGTTCGCGTACTCGATGGAACCGGTGCTGCGCCGGCTGTACCCGGAGAAGGCCGACTACGTCGCCGGTCTGCAGCGCCACCTGCAGTTCTTCAACACGTCCGTGCTCGTCGGCGGCCCGCTGATCCTCGGCTCCAGCGTCGCGCTCGAAGAAGCCGGCACGCCGAAGTCGGCGGCGAGCACCAAGGTCGCGCTGATGGGGCCGCTGGCCGGCATCGGCGACACCGTCGTCTTCGCGCTGTACAACAGCATCGTCTTCACCATGGGCGCGTCGTGGGCGCTGCAGGGCAACTGGCTCGGCCCCGCGTTCGCCGCCGTCATGGTGCTCGTGCCGTACGCGCTGGTGCGGCGCTGGCAGTTCGGGTTCGCCTACCGTGAAGGGAAGCGGCTGGCCGGGCACCTCGCCGCGGGCGCGCTGGCGCGCGTCGCGCAGGGGGCGACCGTGCTCGGGTTCGTCGTGCTCGGCGGGTTCATCCCGTCGATCGTCAAGGTCGTCACCACGCTGACCTACCGGCAGACCACCACGGTCCAGGGGCAGCCGGTGACCCAGTCGGTGGCGATCCAGGACCGGCTCGACGAGCTGCTGCCGTTCCTGCTGCCGGTGCTGGTCACCGCCGGGGTGTACCTGCTGACGGCCAAAATGCGGCTGCGGCCGGTCTGGGTCATCGGCATCGTCGTCGTCGCCGGGGTCGTCCTGGGGTGGCTCGGCTGGTTCGCGCCGTCGGCCCCGGCGAAGAGTTAGGGGGAACCGCCATGTCCGTCCCGATCATCCTGGCCGGTCACGGCCGGCTGCCCTCCGGCGTCGGCGAGGCCGCCGAAATGATCCTCGGCCCGCAGTCGCGGCTGAAGGTCTGCGAGCTGAGCCCGCGCGACAGCCCGGAGGAGTTCGGCGCCCGCGTGCTCGCGCTGGCCGGCGACGCCGAGGGCGTGCTCGTGCTCGCCGACCTGCACGGCGGCTCGCCGTTCAACGCCGTCCGCACGCTCGCGGCCGTGCACCCGCGCATCCAGCTCGTGTCGGGGCTGAACCTGCCGATGCTGCTGGAGGTCCTGCTGCACACCACCGGCGACGTGACCGAGCTCGCCGGCGTGGCCCGCGCCGCCGGCCGCGACGGCGTGGTCGACGTCCTGGAATCGACCTGGTGACCGCCGCCCTCCTGCTCGCCGCGCAAGACGTCCGGATCACCCCGGAGCCCGGGCACCCGCTCGGCGGCTACCTGGCCCGAAACGGCGTCGCGACCGGCACGCACGACGAGCTCGAAGCGTCGCTGATCTGGCTGTCCACCGAGGACGACCCGGGCGTGGTCTGGGTGGCACTGGACGCGCTCGCGGTCGACGCCGGCCTCACGCGCACGCTGGCCGACGCGGTCGGCGCGGCGGTGGGCGTCGATCCGGAGCGGGTGCTCGTCTGCGCGTCGCACACGCATTCCGGGCCCGAGGGCTGGACCGGCCCGCTGCACCCCGGCCTGCCGGGGGAGCGCGACCCCGGGCTGGTCGGCCGGATGGCGGAGAAGGTCACCGGGGCCGCGCTGCGGCTGCGCGCCTGCCGCTCCCGGGTCCGGGCGCGCTGGCACGCGGGCTCGACCGAAGCCGTCGGCGGCAACCGCTACCGGCCGGACGGGCCGCACGACACGTCGTTCGGGGTGCTGGAACTGAGCCGCGACGACGGCACGCCGGCGGCGCTGCTGTTCGACTACGCCAGCCACCCGACCGTGCTCGGCCCGGACAACCTGGCCTGGTCGGCGGACTGGCCGGGCGCGACCCGGCGCGAGCTGGCCGCGCTGATCGGCCGCCCGGTGGCGGCGTTCCTGCAGGGCGCGGCCGGCGACGCGAGCTCCCGCTTCGTCCGCCGGGGCCGCGACCACGCCGAGGTCCGCACCCTCGGCGGCCACCTGGCGACGTCGATCGCCCGCACGCTGGCGGCGGCGTCGGCGATCGGCGCGAGCGGCCCGGTCCGGCTGACGCGGTCGTCGCTGCACCTGCCCTACCGCGAGGTGCCGTCGCTGGAGCACAGCCTGGAGCTGCGCGAATCGGCGGAGGCCGAGTGGCAGCGCGAGCTGGCCTGCCACGGCGAGGACCACCCGGCGGTCCGGATCGCGCAGACCCGCTACGAGGGCTGCGCGATGCTCGCGGCGATGGCGGCCACCGACCGGCCGACGGGGTGCGCCGAGGTGCCGGTCAGCGTGGTGTCGCTGGGGGACATCGCGTGGCTGCACACGCCGTTCGAGCTGTTCGCGTCACTGGGGCTGCGGATCCGGCGCGGGAGCCCGTTCCGGCACACGCGGGTGATCGGCTACACCGATGGTTATCTGGGGTACTTGCCGGACGCGGAGGGGCATCGGGACGGGATTTACGAGTCGTACGTGACGCTGTTCGGCCCGGATGCCGCGGACGTGCTCGTGGAGCACTGCCTGAAGGTGCTGCGGGCGCACCAGCTGAGCCCCGCTTAGGCCGGGCTGCGCCGCGCCTGCGTGAAGACCGTGTAGCGATCCGCCCGGTACAGGGAGCGGCCCGCTTCGATGACGCCGCCGCTCTGGTCGTGCAGCGTGCCCTCGATGATCAGGCACGGCTGGGTGGCCTCGATGCCGAGCAGGGCCGCGTCGCCGGTGTTCGGGAGGACCGCCGAGATCGCCGTGTCGTTCCACTCCGCGCGGACGTCCCAGCGCTCCTCGATCGTGCGGTGCAGCGATTGGGTTTCCCAGTCGAACAGCTCGATGCCCGGGAACCGGTCGACCGACAGGTTGGTGCGCTCGACGGCGAACGGCTCGTCTTCGACGTAGCGGAGCCGCTCGAGCCGGAACACCCGCGCGCCCGGCGGGACGTTGAGGCGGCCGGCGATGCGCTGGTTCGCGCTCTCCACCTCGGCGTGCAGCACCTTCGTCTTGGGGACGACGCCGCGGGCCTTCATGTCCTCGGTGAACGAGGTCAGCATGTCGATGTGCGCCGCCTGGCGTTCCGCGGTGAAGGTCGCGGTGCCGTGCTGGCGGTACAGGACACCGTCCGCGACCAGGCGGTTGATCTCCTGGCGCACGGTGCCGCGGGCGACCTGGAAGTGCTCGGCGAGGAACCGCTCCGACGGCATCAGCCGGCCGGGGCCCGCCTCCGTCGCGACGGTTTCGAGGATTTCGCGGAGCTGATCGCCCTTCGGCCGCCCCGGCTGCAGCGCGTCCGGGAGGCGGAGATCGCTCGCGGGGACGTGTTTCGGACGGGGCATGCCTTAAGTATGTCGCGCCGGGGGCGTCCGCGTGTCACGAACTCCGGTCAACCGGTGGCGCGGCCGGCCAGCGCGGTGAGGAAATCTTCGACGGCGGCTTCGCCGGTGACGTGCCCGACCGCGCGGTACAGCGACCGCGACTCCCGTGCCGTTCCCTCGGCGAGCGTCGAGCGGCCCGCCGCGGCCTCGACCGCGGCCAGTCCCAGCAGCGCCTCCGCCTCGACGACGCGGAAGCCGCCGGCCCGTGCCGCGTCGAGGGCCGCTCGCGCGTGTTCGCCCGCCTCGCCGGCGCGGCCGCCCGCGGCGAGCACCCGGGCCAGCGTCGCCGCCGCCTCCGCCAGCTGGCCGCGCAGGCCGGACTCCGCCGTCAGCTCCCGGGCCTCACGCAGGACGCGCTCGGCCGCGGGCAGGTCGCCCCGGCCTTCCTCCGCGCGGCCCAGCGCGATCAACGCGGCCGCTTCGACCTGCCGGTCGCCGTCGCGGCGGACGGATTCGAGGGCCGCTTCCGCCGACCGCGCCGCCGAGGCGTGGTCGCCGCGGGCAATCTGCAGGGCGCTCACCGCGTTCAGCGCCGTCGCTTCGCCGAAGCTCGTGCCGAGGTCGCGGAACGCCGTGAGGGCCTGGTCGAGGACCTCGCCCGCCTCGGTCAGCCGTCCGGTGGCCAGCAGCACCCAGCCCAGGTCGGCGAGGTTCGCCGCTTCCCAGAACCCCAGGTCTTCCTTGCGGGCCAGCGCGATCGCCTCGACCAGGCAGTCCTCCGCCTGCTCCAGCCGGCCCAGCTGGCGGTAGTGGCAGCTCAGCGAGTTCAGCGCGAGCGCCTCGCCCGAGCGGTTGGCCAGTTCGCGGAACAGCTGGATCGCGCGACGGCTGTGCTCGACGGCCTCCGACAGCCTGCCGGTCCACTCCAGCATCGAGCCCAGGTTCGCGACGGCCGTCGCTTCGCACTCGCGCCAGCCGCACGCCCGGCTGGCCAGCACCGCCTTCTCCGAATGCCGGATGCCCGCTTCGTGCTGGCCTTCGCGGAAGTACGCGCCGCCGATGGACAGGTGGACCAGCGCCTCGGCCGGCTGGGCGCCGTGGTCGCGGGCCGCGCGCAGGACGATCGGGGCCAGTTCGAGCCACTCCGCGCGGCGGCCGTGGTCGTGGAAGAACCGCCGCAGCGCGTCGGCGAGGTACCAGGCGCCGGGGTACGGCCCGCGCGTCGCGGCCTGCCGCAGCGCCGCCGACAGGTTCGGGACTTCGACGTCCAGCCAGGCCACGGCGGCCGCGGCGTCGGCGAACGCGATCGGGCTCGGCGCCGCCGGGGCGTCTTCGCGGGGCAGCGAAACGATCCGGGCGCCGAGCAGCGCGACCGCGGCGTCGGCGGCCGCGCAGTAGCCGGTGAACAGCCGCTCCCACGCCCCTTCGCGCGCGGCTTCGTCCTCCTCGGCCCGGACGCACTGCTCGGCGTAACGGCGGGCGAGGTCGTGGAAGCGGTAGCGGCGGGGCGCGTGCGCCTCCAGCAGGTTCGCCGCGGCCAGCCCGCGCACCCGCCGGGCCGCCTCCTCGGGCGGCACCTCCAGCAGCGCCGCCACGGCGATCGGCGTGAAGTCGGCGCCCGGCACCAGCGCGAGCAGCCGGAACGTCTGCCGCAGCGCGGCCGGCAGTGCCTGGTAGGACACCGAAAACGCCTTGGCGACGGCGCTTTCCTCGGCGCCGTCGAAGCCGAGCTGGGCCAGCGGGTCGCCGCGCAGTTCGTCGACCAGTTCGCCGATGCTGGCGACGCCGGTGTTCGCCGCGGCGATCCGCAGCGCCAGCGGGTGGTGGCCGCAGAGCCGGGCCAGCTCGGCCGCCGCCTCGGGCTCGGCGCTGGTCCGGTCGCCGAGCAACGCGGTCAGCAGCGCCTGCGAGTCGTCTTCCCGCAGCTGCGCCAGGCCCAGCGACCGCGCGCCGGTGCGGGCGACCAGCTCGTCGAGCCGGTGGCGGCTGGTCACCAGCACCCGGCCCGACGACGGCAGCAGCGGCAGCACCTGCGCGGCGTCCCGGGCGTTGTCGAGCACGACGAGCGCCTGCCGGTCGGCCAGCAGCGAGCGGTAGAGCTTGCTCTGGTCGTCCATGCCCGGCGGCACGTCCCGCAGGTCGACGCCGAGGGTGCGCAACAGCTGCGCGAGCGCGGCGGCCGGGGTGAGCGGCTCGTCGTCGGCGTCGAACCCGCGCAGGTTCACGTACAGCTGGCCGTCGGGGTAGCGCGCCCGCGCGGTGTGGGCCCAGTGCACGGCCAGCGCGGTCTTGCCGACCCCCGCCGTGCCGGTGATCACCCAGACGTCGCCGGGTTCGTCGAGCGTGGCCAGTTCCGGGGCGCGGCCGGCGAACCCGCGGACGTCCAGCGGCAGCTCGGCCGGCCGCGGCGCGACCGGGGCCGCGACGGGCGCGGGCGCCGGTTCGCCTTCGCCGCGCAGGATCCGCATCCGCAGGTCCTGCAGGGCCTGGCCGGGCTCGATGCCGAGTTCGTCGACGAGCAGGTCGTGCGCCCGCGTGTACGTCTCCAGCGCTTCCGGGGTGCGGCCGCAGCGGTGCAGCGCGAGCATCAGCGCGGCGCGCAGCCGTTCGCGGAAGGGGTGTTCCTCGACGAGCTGTCGCAGTTCGCCGACCACTTCGGCGTGCCGGGCCGAAGCCAGTTCCTGCTCGTAGAGCTCCTCCAGCACGACGAGCCGGCGTTCGGCCAGCGCCGGGCCTTCGTGCTCGGCCAGCGCTTCGCTCACGCCGCCGAGCGGGGTGCCCTCCCACAGCGCGAGCGCGGCACGCAGGTGCGCGACGGCCTCGGGGCCGGAGGCGGCTCTGGCCTGGGCGACCTCGTCGTCGAACACGTCGAGGTCCCGCTCACCGGGACCGATCTCGATGACGTAGCCGGGCGCGCGCCGCACGATGACGTCGCGGCCGAGGAGCTTCCGCAGTTCCGAAATGTGCACCTGGAGCCGCCCGCGGACGCTCGGCGGCGCGTTCTCGCCCCAGGTCAGGTCGATGAGGCGGTCTTCGGTGACCACGCGGTTCGGGTTGAGCAGGAGCGCGGCCAGCACGGACGTCTGTTTCTGGCCACCGGGCCGGAACGCCCCCGTGTCGCCGAGGACCGAGACCGGCCCGAGCAGGCGGTAGCGCACGTGTTGCCCCCCAGAAGGCGGACCGAAGCGGAACGGAAGTGCCGTGCTCGACCCTAACCCTGGACGGAAAGGGAAGGGAGGCCACGGGTGGACACCGATGATCCGGAGCGCTTGCTGTTCGTCTGTTTCCCGGACGCCGGTGAAGCCGCCGGCCGCTACCGGGCCTGGCGCGATCCGAGGATCGCGGTGCACGTCGTCGAGCTGCCCGGGCGGGGCGAGCGCCGCGACGAGCACCCGTACCGGGACATGTGGCTGCTCGTCGAGTCGCTGTCCGCGGAACTCGCCGGAGTGCTCGCCGGGCCGCACGTGCTGTTCGGCGCCGGGCTCGGCGCGCTGGTCGCCTACCGGCTGGCGCAGCGGCGGGTGGCCGCGGGACTGGGGGTTCCGCGGGCACTCGTCGTCGCGCACCAGGCCCCGCCGGACCGGGCCGCCCGCGTGGTGCCCGAGCAGGCGGAACGTGCCGACGTGAGCCTGCTGGTGAGCGACGCGCACGTGCCGGCGGCGCCGCCGCTGCCGTGCCCGATCCGCGCGTTCGGCGAGCCGCACGTGATGACCGGCTGGGGCGAGCACACCGGCGCCGGGTTCGTGCTGGTCCCGGCGCGGGCCCAGGACAGCGCCGCGCTGCTGCGCGACGCCGTCCTGCGCTCGGCCTACCTGATCTCCGCCCTGGCCGTGCAGGGGCTCGCGCCGCCGTCGAACGCGACGGAGGCGTAGCTCGGGACGTCCTGCGGGACCTTGACGTCGTCGGGCAGGTGCACGCTGAGCTTCGTGCCCGCCGTGCCGGTGAACGTCCCGCGGTAGACGGACGTGGTGGCGCCCGCGTCGGCGTAGGAGACGTCGAGGACGTACGTCGCCGAGTCGCCGATGTACGGTCCGCCGCCGATGGTGGCGATGCTCGGGTGGTACTCGGTGGGGCTCGCGAGCTGGTAGGTGACCGAGACGGTGCCGCGGAACGGGCCGGCGGTGCAGCTCGCCGCCACCGTCTGGGCCCCGGTTCCGGCCGCTTGTGCGGGAGGTGCGAGGACGACTGCCCCCAGGACGGCCGTGCCGATGACGGCCTGGATTGCACCGGCTCTCATGGTGACTCCTCTTGCGTTCGGGGTGCGGCAGATGCTGCCGGAGGCGACTTCCAAACCACTTCCTTCGCCGCTCCCGGCAAACGTATAAGCACTGTTACGATTCGCCCCGTGCTTCGCGCCTTCGTCGACATCACCCCGCTGCGCTCGTCGCCCGCCTTCCGCCGGCTCTGGCTGGGCCGGGTGTTCTCCGGCTTCGGTGGCCAGATGACGCTGGTCGCCGTGATGTTCCAGGTCTGGGAGCAGACCGCGAGCACCGTGTGGACCGGTGCCGTCGGGCTCGCGCAGGCCCTGCCGGTCATCGTGTTCGGCCTCTTCGCCGGGACGCTCGTGGACCGCGTCGACCGGCGGAAGTTCGCCCTCGTGATGACGGCGGGGCAGGCCGGCTGCTCGGTGCTGCTGGCCGTCCAAGGGTTCGTGGGCGGGGTACCGGTGCTGGTGGTGCTGGCGCTGGTGGCCGTCCAGTCGTGCTTCGTTGCGGGCGGCGGGCCGGCCGGGCGCACGTTCATCCCCCGGCTGCTGCCGCCGGAGCAGCTGCCCGCGGGGCTCGCGCTGAACCGGATCGCCTTCCAGGGCGCCATGCTGCTCGGCCCGGCGCTCGGCGGGCTGCTCCTCGGCTGGCTCGGCGTCGGCGGCTGCTACGTCGTCGACGCGCTCACCTTCGGCCTGGCGTTCTACGGCGTCTTCGGCCTGCCGTCGATGCGGCCCGGCGGCGAGCTGTCGCGGCCGGGCCTGCGCGGCGTGCTCGACGGCCTCGCGTTCCTGGTGCGGACCCCGGTCGTCCGCGGGGCGCTGCTGACCGACCTCGCCGCGACGGTCCTGTCCATGCCGATCAGCCTGTTCCCGCTGGTCAACGAGGAGCACTTCGGCGGCAACCCGCGCACGCTGGGCCTGTTCCTCTCCGCCATCGCGGTCGGCGGGGTGGCGGCGTCGGTGTTCTCGGGGGCGTTCACCCGGCTCCCACGGCCGGGACTGGTGATGCTCGCGGGATCGGCCGCGTGGGGCGTCGCGCTGACGGGGTTCGGGCTGGCGCCGGGCCCCTGGCTCGGGCTGGTGTGCTTGGTCGTGGCGGGCGCGGCGGACACGGTTTCGGTGGTTTCGCGCGGGGCGCTCGTCCAGCTCAACACGCCGGACGCGCTGCTCGGCCGCGTCGCGGCGGCGGAGCAGATCGTCGGGCAGGCGGGCCCGGACGTCGGCAACCTGCGCGGCGGCCTCGTGGCCGGCGTGACGTCGGGGACGTTCGCGCTCGTCAGCGGCGGCCTGCTCTGCGTGGCGGCGGTGGTGGCCGTCGGCGCCGGGACGCCGGGGCTGCGCCGGTTCGCGGTCAAGGCAGCTTCAGCGACAGCACGTCCGGGATCGTGACGACGCTGCCGTAGGTGTTCGCGCTCCCGCCGATCGCCAGGACCCGGTGCGCCGACGCCGCCGCGCACACCAGCGAGGACCGGCCGTGGGGGAGCAGGGTGCCCAGCAGCACCCAGTAGCCCGTGCCGGCGTCGAAGACCTCGGCCGTGCGGTCGCGGGCCGTCGGGTCCCCGACCGGGGCGGGGCCGCCGCCGGCGACCACGATCCTGGTGCCCGCCACCGCGGCGCCGGGCGCGCCGCGGCGCTTGTGCATCGGGGCCACGGCTTCCCAGCGGTCGGACTCCGGGCAGTACCGCTCCACCGAGGCGAGCGCGTCCTGCCCCCGGCTCGGCAGGCCGCCGATCGCGTACAGGTGCGTTTCGGTGGCCACCAGCCGGAACCGTGCCCGCGGGGTCGGCATCGGCGCCACCGGCACCCAGTGCGGGCGGGGGTCCGCGGGGTCCAGCACGTGGACGGCGTCGGTGGCGTGCTCCGCCGGGTCGGCGTCCCCGACCACGCCGCCCGCGACGTACAACCGGCCGTCCAGCCCGGCGGCCGAGGCCGCGGCCAGCGGGACCGGCAGCGCGGGCGCCGGGCCCCACTCGTCCCGCTCGGGGTCGTAGCGGTCGACCGCGTCCAGCACGGCCCCGCCGGAGCCGATTCCCCCTGCGGCGTAGACGATCCCGCCCGCCACGCCGGCCGCGAAGCTGCCGCGGGACACGGGCATCGGGCTGACGTAGTGCCACTGGCCCTCGCCGCGGGCGTGGCGGGTCTCGACCGAGCTGTAGCCGACGTCGCCGTCGGTGCCGCCGAGGACGAAGAGGTCGTCCCCGACGGCCGCCACCTCGTGCCCGAACCGGGGCGAGAGCAGCGGCGGCCGGTACTTCCATTCGTTCATCGTTTCCACCCTCTTTTGCCGCCCAGAGTCTCCGCGGTGATCCGGTTCGTTACGGCGTCCGCGATTTACGCCTTCGGAGCAGTGCCGGTGACGATCAGACGTCGCAGTGTGCTCGGCCGGATGGCGTACAACGATCACGCTGTGTGCGAGCTTCTCGTTGGTTTGTTTCCCCAGGTGATCATCGTCCCGGCAATTCTCGGCAACGTGTTTGCGGGCGCGGAAATCGTCATCTACAGTCCGGCGAATCACGGCTCAACCGCCGGATTCCACGTGCAGAAGGATTCTTTTCCGAGGAGTGCCATGCCCCGACGCGCCTCGACCCGCCGGTTCGCCGTCCTCGCCGTCGCCGCCGCTCTGCTGCTGAGCGGGTGCAGCCAGCTCGGCGGGACGAAGACCGCCGGCGGCGTCGAAAAACCGTCCATCCGGGTCGCGATCCTCACCACCGTCGACCTCGCCACGCTGTGGCTGGCGCAGGAAGGCGGCTACTTCAAGGCCGAAGGCCTCGAGGTCCAGACCGACATCGGCGCCAGCGGGCAGGACACGCTGACCCGCATGGTGGACGGCAAGGACGACCTCGCGCTGTCCACCTACACCCTGTTCTTCCTGGCGAAGAGCAGCGGCACCGCGGACCTGAAGCTGATCGCCGACGCCACCTCGGCGAGCCCGCGCAGCAACGAGGTCGTCACCGTGCCCAGCTCGCCGGTGAAGACCATCAGCGACCTGAACGGCAAGCGGATCGCGATCAGCTCGAAGAACGCGGCCTCCGACGTGCTGACCCGGTCGGTGATGCGCGACCACGGCATCGACACGACCAAGGTGACGTGGGTCCCGATGCCGCTGCCGGAGATGGGCGCGGCGCTGGCGCAGGGTCGCGTGGACGCGGCCTACCAGCCGGAACCGTTCCTGACGCAGTCCGCCAAGACGGCCGGCGCGTACCCGGTGATCGACGCCGCGAGCGGCAGCACGCAGGCGTTCCCCCTGACCGGCTACGGCGCCACCGCCCAGTGGGCCCGCGACCACCCGAAGACGCTGGCGGCGTTCCAGCGCGCGATGCTCAACGCGACGCGTGCAGCGGTGGACCGTGCGCGGGTGGAGCCGCTGGTGGTCCGCAACGCCCGGGTGGACCAGGACATCGCGAGCCTGATGGTGATGCCCGCGTTCGGGTCCACGTTGGACGCCCGGCGGATCCAGCGGGTGCCGGACCTGTTGCAGCAGCTGGGTGTGGTGCAGACGAAGATCGACGCTTCGTCGATGATCGCTCCGCAGGCCAGTACGGGCTGAGGCTGGGGCTTGGGGAAGGGCGGGCGCGCTGCGGCGTGCCCGCCCTTCGGCATGCCCCACCGGGGATCCCCGTGTCCCGCCAACGTCTTGAATGAGTCATTCAGGTCTTCGGAGGTCCTGAATGACTCATTCAAGACGTCAGGCGAGCCGGTAACTCGCGCACCTCGGTGCTGAATCCCGGTAAGCGCGCGCTTTGTGAAAATTCCCGGACCGCCCGATTTCGGTGCTTCGCGCCTTGACTTCACCGCCGCCGCACTCCACCCTCTTCATACCGACCGCGCGGTACGGCCTGGTCCACATGGTGAGACAAGGAGAGTCGACGATGACCCTTCCCGGCGAGGACCTGCTCGTGGTCGACGGCCTCACCGTGCGCTTCGGCGGCCTCACCGCGTTGCGCGACGTGCGGCTGAGCGTCGGCGCCGGGACCGTCGTCGGGGTGATCGGGCCCAACGGCGCGGGCAAGACGACGCTCTTCAACGTCGTCTGCGGGTTCGTCCGGCCGCAGGCGGGGCGCGTGCTGTGGCGCGGGGAGCCGCTGGTCCGGCACCGCCCGGAACACCTGGCCGGCCTCGGGATCGTGCGGACCCTGCAGGGGCTCGGCCTGTTCCCGGGCTTGACGGTGCTGGAGAACGTGATGGCCGGCGCGGGCCGGCACGCTCGCACCGGGGTGCTCCCCGCGCTCGTCGGGGCCGGGCGGTCCGCGCGCGACGAAGCCGACCTCGCCGGGCGGGCGCGTGCCACCCTCGGTGAGCTGGGGATCGCGGATCTCGCCGACCGGCTGCCCGGGGTTCTGCCTTACGGGGTACGGAAACGCGTCGCGCTGGCGAGAGCGCTCGTGGCGGAACCCGATCTGCTCCTGCTCGACGAACCCGCGAGCGGGCTTTCGGCCGCCGAGCTCACCGAGCTGGCGACGCTGATCCTGTCGCTGCGGCGGCGGATGGCGGTCGTGCTCGTCGAACACCACATGGACCTGGTCATGGAGGTGTGCGACCGCGTCGTGGTGCTGAACTTCGGCGAGGTGATCGCGGCGGGCGCGCCGGCCGAAATCCAGGCCGACCCCCGCGTGGCCGAGGCCTACCTCGGCGACCCCGCCGAGGAGGCGCCCCGTGCTTGAGATCGAGGAGCTTTCCGTTTCCTACGGCGCCGTCCGCGCGCTCGACGGCGTCGGCATCACCGTCGAGCGGGGCGGGATCACCGCCGTGCTCGGGGCGAACGGCGCCGGGAAATCCACTTTGCTGCGCACGATCAGCGGCCTGCAGCCCGCCCGGGCCGGCCGGATCTCCTGGGACGGCGCGGAACTCACCGGACGGGCGCCGGACCGGATCGCGCGCGGCGGGGTCGCGCACGTGCCCGAAGGCGGCGGCGTGATCACCGAGCTGACCGTCGACGAGAACCTCCGGCTGGGCGCGCTGTGGCGACGGGACCGCGCCGATCGCGCGGCCGCACGCAAAGAGGTCTACGAACTTTTCCCGCCGCTGGAAGAACGTTCGGCGAAACCCGCGTCGACGCTGTCCGGCGGGGAACGGCAGATGCTGGCCATCGGCCGCGCGCTGATGAGCCGGCCCGGGCTCCTGCTGCTGGACGAGCCGTCGCTGGGGCTCGCCCCGCTGATCACCGCGCGGATCATGGGGATCCTGCGGGACCTGCGGGCCTCGACCGGGCTGACCGTGGTGCTCGTCGAGCAGAACGCGCACAGCGCGCTGTCCATCGCCGACCGCGGTTACGTCCTCGCGCTCGGCCGGGTCGTGGCCGTCGACACCGCGGCGGAACTGCTGGCCGACGACGGCCTCCGCCACGCCTACCTCGGGTTCTGACCGTCCACAATGGAGGTGACCGGTCCGGTATGCAGGACTTCTTCGATCTGACCCTCGGCGGGATCTCGGCCGGCGCGGTGTACGCGGCGCTCGGGCTCGCCCTGGTCATCATCTACCGGGCCACCCGGGTGGTGAACTTCGCGCAGCCCGCCCTCGCGCTGATCTCGACGTACCTCGCGTACTCGGTGACCAAGGCGACGGGCAGCTACTGGCTCGGCTTCGCCGTCGCGATCGTCGCCGGGACCGTGCTGGGCGTCGCCACCGAACGGCTGCTTATCCGGCCGCTGCGGCACCGCTCCGAGCTGAGCTCGATCATCGTCACGCTCGGGCTTTTGCTGGTGCTGCAGGCGATCGCGGGCATGATCTGGTCGAACGAGCCGCTGGCGTTCCCGTACGCCTTCGACTTTCGCGGCCGGTTCTCCGCCAACGACCTGTTCGTCGTGCTGATCGTGCTCGCCATTGCCGCGCTGGTGCTCGTCGTGTTCAAGTACACGCCGCTGGGCCTGCGGATGCGCGCGGCGGCGTTCGCGCCGGACGTCGCCCGCACCCTCGGCGTGCGGGTCGGGCTGATGCTCACCGTCGGCTGGGGGATGGCAGCCGCCGTCGGTTCGCTGGCCGGGCTGCTCGCCACGCCGCCGTTCCTCTTCCCGAACGTCCTGGACGGCGTCTTCGTCTACGCGCTCACCGCGGCGGTGCTGGGTGGCCTCGACAACCCCTTGGGCACCATCGCCGGCGGGTTCGTCCTCGGTGTCGGACTGTCCTATGTGTCCGGCTACTTCGGACCGGAGATGGTCACCATCGCCGCGCTGGCGATCCTGGTGATCGTGCTTTCCGTGCGCCCGAGCGGGTTGTTCGGCCGCGCGAAGGCGAGGCGGGTATGAGCGTGCGCACCAGCCTTCCGCAGACCACCGTCAAGGCACCGGAAAAGAAGCGCGCGCTGCCGCCGGTGGTCCGCCATGTTCTCTTCGCGCTGGCCGCCTTCGCCGTCATCGTGGTGCTGACGCTGGTGACCGACGAGTTCACCAACCTGCGGATCGCGACGATCGGCTACTACCTGATCGCGGTGGCCGGGCTGACGCTGCTGACCGGCCTCACCGGGCAGGTCTCCCTCGGCCACGGCGCGTTCATGTTCATCGGCGCGTACACGGTGGCGTTGCTGGTGAACAAGGTGCCGTCGTTCCCGCTGTGGGCCGACCTGCTGCTGGCCTCGGCCGCGGGCGGGCTCGCCGGGCTGCTGGCCGGGGCCGCCGCGGCCCGGCTGCGCGGCCCGTACCTCGCCGGGGCGACGCTCGCGCTGGCCGTCGGCCTGCCCGCGCTGACCCGCAAGTTCCCGGACTTCCTCGGCGGCAGCAACGGGTTGAGCTTCACCGTCCACAGCAGACCGTCCGGAATGGTCGGTGTGGTGCCGGAACTGCGGTGGCAGACCTGGATCGTCTGGCTCAGCGTGCTCATCGCGCTGGTGCTGGTGGTCAACATCGTCCGCGGGCGGCTGGGGCGCGACTTCCGCGCCGTCCGCGACGACGAGGTCGCCGCGTCGCTGAGCGGGATCGCCGTCGGGCGCACCAAGATCCTCGCGTTCCTGGTCAGCGCGGTGTGCGGCGGGCTCGCCGGTGGCCTGCAGGCGTTCCTGCTCGGCACCGCCGCGCCGGGGTCGTTCACGCCCGCGCTGTCGCTGAGCCTGCTGGCGGCCGTGGTGCTGGGCGGGCTCGGGTCCCTGTGGGGCGCGCTGTGGGGCGCGGTCGCGCTCGTGTACTTCCAGGCCTGGTCCGAGGACCTCGCCGACGTCCTGCACCTGAACACCGACGTGGCCAACAACCTCCCGCTCGCGGTGTACGGCGTGATCCTCATCGTCGTCGTGCTCGCCTTCCCGCGCGGCATCCAGGGTGGTTTCCAGCGGCTCCGAACACTTCTCCGCAAGCCCGCCGAAAAGAAGGAGAACCATGAGAACCAGTAGGTACGGCGCGGGTTTCCTCGCCATCGCCTTGGCGCTGACCGCGTGCGGCGGCGCGGGGGAGAGCGACGGTGGCGGTCAGCAGGCCGCGGATTCGGCCGTCGGCGTCACCAAGGACACCGTCGTGATCGGCACCCACCAGCCGCTCACCGGGCCGGCCGCGCCGGGCTACAGCAAGATCTCCGTCGGTGCCCGCGCGGTCTACCAGGCGATCAACGACGGCGGCGGCGTCAACGGGCGCAAGATCGACTACAAGGTCGAGGACGACGGCTACAACCCGACGAAGACCGTCGAGGTGGTGAAGAAGCTCGTCCTGCAGGACAAGGTGTTCGCGATCGTCGGCGGGCTGGGCACGCCGACGCACTCCAAGGTCGTCGACTACCTCAACGCCGAAGGCGTGCCGGACCTGCTGGTGTCCTCGGGTGCGCTCGCCTGGGACAACCCGCAGAAGGCGCCGATGACCTTCGGGTACCAGGTGGACTACACGCGCGAGGGCAAGATCCAGGGCAAGTACATCAAGGACACCTTCGCGGGCAAGAAGATCGGCTACTTCACGCAGAACGACGACGTCGGCCGCGACACCCAGGCCGGGCTGGACCAGTTCGTCAAGGACCAGGCCGTCGTCCGGCAGGGCTACGACAGCGCGAACACCGACGTCACGCCCCAGCTGTCCGCGCTGAAGGCGGCCGGCGCCGAGGTCGTCGTCTGCGCGTGCATCCCGGCGTTCACCGCGCTGTCGATCCTGGCCGCGGCGAAGATCGGGTACAAGCCGCAGTTCGTGGTCAGCAGCATCGGCGCGGACCCGGCGACGCTGTCCGGGCTGCTGCAGGACTTCGCCAAGCGCGGCGGCGCCAGCGTCTCCAGCGGGCAGCTGCTGGCCGGCCTGATCGGCACCGGGTACCTGCCGGACGTCGCCCAGACGTCGGACCCGTGGGTCGCCTACTTCAAGGGTATCCACGACAAGTACATCCCGAAGGAGCCGTTCACCAACACGGTCATGTTCGGCATGGTGCAGGCCTACACGTTCGCGCAGGCGCTCAAGGCGGCCGGGCCGGACCCGACGCGGCAGAAGCTCGTCGACGCGATGAGTTCCGGGTCGCTCAAGGGGCCGGGCCTGACGCCGTTCGGGTTCTCGAAGGAGTCCCACGCCGGCTACACCGGCGCGTACGTCTTCAAGATCAACCCGGACACCACGACGGCGGTCATCCAGCCACCGTCGGTCACCGACCGGGGTACCGGGGCCATCACGGCGTACACCGGTGAACGCGCCACCCCGGAGCAGGTGAACCTGCTGAGCAAGTGAGGAACGGGCCGGTTCGCGGCGGTGCCGCGGACCGGCCCCCCGCTCACATAGGGTGGCGGCATGACGGTCAGGGAGAAGGTCGTGCGGGCGGCGGTCCGGCTGTTCGCCGAGAAGGGCTTCGAGGCGACGACGGTCCGCGAGATCGTCGAAGCCGCCGGCGTCACCAAAGGTGGGCTCTACCACTACTTCGAGTCCAAGGACGACCTGCTCTTCGAGATCTACGTGGCGATGCTGCGGATGCAGACGCGGCGGATGGAGACGATCGCGAAGTCCGAGCTGCCGCTGCCGGAGCGGCTGCACGCGATCATCGTCGACGTCGTGGTGACGAGCATCGCCGACCTGGACGCGGCGACCGTGTTCTTCCAGTCGTTCCCGCTGCTGGAGAAGTCCAAGCAGGTCCAGGTGCGCGCCGAGCGGCGGACGTACCACGAGCGCGTGCGCGACCTGGTCGCGGAGGGGCAGCGCACCGGTGCCTTCCGCGCCGACGTCCCGGCCGACCTGGTGATCAACTACCACTTCGGCGCCATCCACCGCCTCGGCATGTGGTATCACGCCGACGGCGAGCTGTCGGGGGAACAGGTCGGCGAGCACTTCGCGAACCTGATGCTGGGCAGCCTCCGTCCTTAGTGGACGATCTATCGTGGGGACCATGCACACCGTGGCGGTCCTCGCGCTCGACCAGGTCGTCCCGTTCGACCTCGCGACGCCCATCGAGACCTTCTCGCGAACCCGCCTGCCGGACGGCGCCCCGGCCTACGAGGTCCGCATCTGCGGCCCGGCGCCCGAGGTCGACGCGGGCGCGTTCACGCTGCGGCCGCCGTGGGACCTGACCGGTCTCGCCGGGGCGGACACCGTCATCGTGCCGGGCCGCTCGGCCAACCCGCCGGTCCCCGCCCCGGTGGTGGCGGCGTTGCGCGCGGCGGCGGACCGGGGCGCGCGGATCGCGTCGATCTGCTCGGGCGCGTTCATCCTGGCGGAAACGGGCCTGCTCGACGGCCTGCGCGCGACGACCCACTGGGCGGCGGCCCCCGAACTGGCCCGCCTGCACCCGGCGGTGGAGGTCGACCCGGACGTTCTCTACGTGGACAACGGCCAGTTCCTGAGTTCGGCGGGCGCGGCGGCGGGCCTGGACCTGTGCCTCCACCTGATCCGCCGTGACCACGGCTCGGCGGTCGCCGCCGACGCGGCCCGCATGTCGGTGATGCCGCTGGAACGGGAGGGCGGGCAGGCGCAGTTCATCGTCCACGACACCCCGCCGGCGCCGCGCGGCTCCGAGCTGGAGCCGCTGCTGGCGTGGCTGGAGGAGAACTGCGCGGCGGAACTGACGCTGCCGGGGATCGCGGGGCACGCGGGGATGAGCACGAGGACGCTCAACCGGAGGTTCCGCGAGCAGACGGGAACGACGCCGCTGCAGTGGTTGCTGCGGGCCAGGGTGCGGCGGGCGCAGTACCTGCTGGAGGCGACGGGGGAGCCGGTGGACCGGATCGCGGGCGAGGTGGGGTTCGGGTCGCCGGCCGCGTTCCGGGAGCGGTTCAAGCGGGTGGTGGGCCGGAGCCCGCAGGCTTACCGGGCGAGCTTCCGGTCGTGACCGGTCACCGTGGCGCTCTGGCCGGTGCTCGCCCGGACGTCATGAACGGGTCGTTCACCGCGTCAGGCCCCGGCAGAGTCGCGCGGCCAGGCCACTCTGCCGCCGATGAGCCGCCCGCCCCACGTCCTGAATGACTCATTCAGGTCTTCGGGCGTCCTGAATGACTCATTCAAGACGCACGCCCGACGTCATGAACGAGTCGTTCACCTCGCCCGACGACATGAACGACTCTTTCATGACATCCCGGCGACGTTTGGCGCCTCCGCTGTCGTGGTACTGACCGAAATCACCATTGCCCAATTTGGAGGGTGCTCGTGCAGATCCAGGTCAACACCGACCACAACATCCACGGTGGCGAACGACTGGCCACCTTCGTGACCACCGACCTGGAAGGCAGCCTCTCCCGGTTCGGCGCGTGGTTGACCCGGGTGGAAGTGCACCTCACCGAAGACAGCGGCGGCAAACCGGAAGACAAGAAGTGCGTGATCGAGGCGCGGCCCGGCGGGAAGCAGCCGGTGGCGGTCACCCACCACGCGGCCACTGTGGACGATGCCTACGCCGGTGCCGCGCACAAACTGGGGCGGGTACTGGATTCCCGGTACGACCGGGCCCACGACCACAAGGGCAGCGAGAGCATCCGGCACATGCCCGCGCCGGACGACCCGGATCAGGTCGGGGTGCTCGAGGACGAGCTGCGGGACTGACCGCGACAATGGTGCGGTGACGGAGACCGACGCACCCGGCTGGGACGCCATCGACGCGGCCCTCGCCCGGTGGTACCCCGACGTCGAACCGCGGCACGCCGGGTTCCACCCGCCGCCGGGGTTCGCGGGCGCGGGGCTCCAGGGGTGCTCGGCGTTCTCCGCCGAGGGGCACTGGCACTACGTCACCTACGGCTTGAGCGAGTTGTACCGGCCCGGGGCCGAAGCCGACCCGGAGTGGTCGGGGTGGGGGTTCGAGCTCACGTTCCGCCTCGCCCGGGGCACGGAGGCCGAGCCCCCGCAGTGGCCGTTCGCGATGCTCAACCAGCTGGCGAAGCACGTCAATGCCAACGAGGTCCTCCTCGAACCCGGGCACCGCATCGACCTGCGGCAGCCGATCACCGGCCACCCGCACCTGCCCGACGCCCCGCCGACTGAGCTGACCGTGTACGCGCTGAAGCTCGACCCGCAACTGGGGCGGATCGACACCGCCAACGGCAAGGTGGACTTCCTCCAAGCCGTGGGTGTCTCGAGCGCGGAAAAGGCCGCCATGCTGGAAACCTCCACTGCGGACGTCCTAGCCGTGCTGGCCGAGGGCAACCCGTTGCTCGTCACCGATCCGCATCGGCGGACTCGGGTCGGGTAGCCTCACGAACATGTCGAGCCCCGAAGCGTCCAGGACCGGGCTGCCGGTCTTCCCGGTGGCCCGATAACCCTCCGCGCGTTCCCGGGTCCCCGGGTGACCACGAAATCGTCCTGTCGATCTCGTGTTCCCTGGAGCTTCCGTGCCCCTGTACCTCCTCGCCCTGGCCGTGTTCGCCATGGGCACGTCCGAATTCATGCTCGCCGGGCTCGTTCCCGGCATCGCCGCCGCCTTCGACGTCTCGCTGGCGCATGCGGGGTACCTGACCTCCGCCTTCGCCGCCGGGATGGTCGGCGGGGCGCCGGTGATGGCCGCGCTTTCGCGGTCGTGGCGGCGGCGGACCGCGCTGTTGTGCTTCCTCGCCGTCTTCGTCGCCATGCACGTCGTCGGTGGCCTCACGACGTCGTTCGGTGTGCTCGTCGCGACGCGGCTCGTGGCCGCCGTCGCGAACGCCGGGTTCCTCGCCGTCGCGCTGACCGCCGCCACGGCGCTGGCGCGGACCGGGCGGGCGCTCGCCGTCCTGCTGGGTGGCTCGACCGTGGCCTGCGTCGTCGGCGTCCTGGGCGGGGCGCTGCTCGGGTGGCGGCCGGCGTTCTGGGCTGTCGCGCTGTTGTGCTTGCCCGCGTTCGCCGCGTTGTGGTGGATCCCCGACACCGCGGCGGGCCCCAAGCCGGACGGCTTGCGGGCGGAACTCGCCGTGCTGCGGCCGCTGGCCGGGGTGCTCCTCGCCGGTGCGCTCGTCAACGCGGCCACCTTCGGCGTCTTCACCTACCTGGCGCCGGTGGCCGCGGGCGTCGCGCCGGTGCCGGTCGTGCTCGGCGCCTTCGGGGTGGGGTGCTTCGCCGGGATCACCACGGCGGGGCGGCTGGCCGACCGGTGGCCCGGCCGGGTCGTCGCCGCCGGGGGTCCGCTGCTGCTCGCCGGGTGGGTCGCGCTGGCACTGGCCGCGGACGTCCCGGCGGTGCTCGTGCCCCTCGCGTTCACGCAAGGCGCGCTGTCCTTCGCCGTCGGCGGCACGGTGATCGCCCGGATCCTGCGGCTGGCCGAGGGCGCCCCGACGATGAAGGGGTCCTACGCGACCGCCGCGCTCAACGTCGGGGCGACGGCCGGTCCGGTGCTCGCCGGGGCGGTGGCGAACCCGTTCTGGCCCGCCGCCGCTCTGGTCGCCGGCGCGCTCACGACCTACGCCTTCCTGCGCCGGACGTAGTGGGTGATCAGGCCCGCGATCGCCACGATCGCGATGCCGCCGGCCACCATCCGGACGGTGAAGTCGAGCCCGATCAGCGGGCCGGCGGCGTTCGCGGCCCCGCTGACGAGCAGGACGAGCCAGAGGAGGACGGGAGCGGCGGTGCGGGTTTCGTTCGTCATGCGGAGAACGCTAAAGCGGCGCGACCGCCGGATCGATGCCGTCAGCACCCGGATGCGGGGTGGTGCCTGCGCTACCCCGCGTCCCGCTGCAGGTACGCCAACACGGCCAGCACCCGCCGGTGCCCGCCGCCTTCGTCGGAGGGCAGGCCGAGCTTCGCGAAGATGTTGCGGATGTGCTTGAGCACCGCGCCGTCGCTGACGACGAGGAGCTCCGCGATCGTGCCGTTGTTGTAGCCCTCGGCCATCAGCGCCAGCACTTCGCGCTCCCGTGCGGTCAACGCGGCCAGCGGGTCGGCGGCCCGGCGGCGGGCCATCAGCTGGCCGATCACCTCGGGGTCCATCGCCGTGCCGCCCTTGGCGACCCGCTGGAGCGCGTCGACGAACCGCTCGACCTTGCCGACGCGCTCCTTCAGCAGGTAGCCGACCCCGCCGACGCCGTCGGCGAGCAGCTCGACCGCGTAGCTCGTCTCCACGTGCGCGGACAGCACCAGCACCGGCAGGCCCGGGTGGATCTCGCGGGCCCGCACGGCGGCGCGCAGTCCCTCGTCGCGGTGGGTCGGCGGCATCCGCACGTCCATCACGACGGCGTCCGGGCGGTCGGTTTCGACGAACGCGAGGAAGTCCTCGGCGTTGTCGACCGTGGCGGCCACCTCGATGCCCGACGTCTTCAGCAGCAGCGCGAGACCTTCGCGCAGCAGCGCGTCGTCCTCGGCGATCACGACCCGCATGGCAGCTCCACTCGCAGCACGGTCGGCCCACCGGGTGGGCTGGTCAGGGTCAGCGTTCCGTCGAAGGCCTCGGCGCGCCGCCGGATCCCGGCGAGCCCGCTGCCGGCGGACTCGTCCGCGCCGCCGCGGCCGTCGTCGCGGATTTCCAGGCGCAGCAACCCGGGCGGGCCGCTCAGCGTGATGTCCACTTGGGACGCGTCGGCGTGCTTGGTCACGTTGGCCAGCGCCTCCGCGACGACGAAGTACGCGGCCGCCTCGACCGCGGCGGGCCGCCCGGCATCGTCGGAAACGGTGACGGTGACCGGGACCGGGCTGCGTTCGCCCAGCGCGCGGACCGCGCCGGCCAGGCCGCGCTCGCTCAGCAGGGGCGGGTGGATGCTGCGGACCACCGTGCGCAGCTCGGCCAGCGCGTCGGTCGCGGTGTCCTGGGCCTTGACCAGCAGCTCGCGGGCCGCGGCCGGGTCGCGGTCGTAGAGCTGGCCCGCGACGCCCAGCTGCAGCACGACCGCCGCGATGCGGGCCTGCGTGCCGTCGTGCAGGTCGCGCTCGATGCGGCGCAGCTCGGCGCCGTGCGCTTCCAGCGCCGCCGCCCGCGTCGCGGTCAGTTCGGCGACCCGGTCGGCGAGGACCACGCCCGGGGCCGGCTTGAGCAACGACCGCGCGGTCCGGGCCTGCCAGCGCGCGAGCCGGGGCAGCAGCAGGGTCAACGCGGCGAAGGCGGCGCCGACGAGGAGCGTCAGCCCGGCGCGCGGCCACGAGTTCACCACCAGCCCGACCGAACCTTCGATCCCGCCGGGCACCGCGGGCCACGCGAAGGCCGTCACGAGCTGCTGGACCACGCCGAGCGGCAGCCCGATCGCCAGCGAGCCGAGGAACACCCCGGTCGCGGCGTGGATCGCCAGCCACGCGAGGTCGCGGCGGGTGGCCGGGTCCTTCAGCGGGGAGCCGTCCCGGTAGGGCTCCGGGATGGGCGAGCCGAGCGCCCGCGCGGCCCGGCGGCGGTCGACCCCGACCGGCCACCGCGACAGCCGGATCGCCGGGGCCAGCGACGGGATCCCGACGCCGAACGGGCACAGCAGGAGCACGGCGAGGAGGCCCGCGAGGGCGAAGATCGACAGCAGCGAGGTGCCGGCGCCGACGACGAGGTAACGAGCCGCCGACCAGCACTCGCGCAGGCGGGTCGTCACGCCGCCAGTGTCCCACCCCACCGTCACACGGGCCCGGCACGGTCGGCGGGCGGGCCTGCGATGTCTTGAATGAGTCATTCAGGACCTCCGAAGACCTGAATGACTCATTCAAGACGTCGGCGAAGCCGCCGCCGGGCAGACCGCCGCGACTTTGCCGGGACCCCCACCGCCGTGGTGGTGCTGGCGCTACCCCCGATCCACCCGTCAACGGGATCGAACCCCCGGGCCGGGACGCCTAGTTTTCGTTGGGACGCAAGAAAAGGGGAACACGATGACGACAGCGTATGCCGTGGAACTGGCCGGCGTGCGGAAGGTGTACGGCTCCGGCGACGGCGCGGTCACCGCGCTCGACGGGGTCTCGGCGGGGGTCGCCCGCGGCACGTTCACCGCGGTGATGGGGCCGTCCGGCTCCGGCAAGAGCACCTTCCTGCACTGCGCGGCCGGGCTGGACCGGCCGACGTCGGGGCGGGTGCTGCTGGGCGGCACCGAAATCGGCCGGCTGAAGGAAGCCGAGCTGACACGGCTGCGGCGGACCCGGATCGGGTTCGTCTTCCAGGCCTACAACCTGCTGCCGGCGCTGAACGTGCTGCAGAACATCACGCTGCCGCTACGGCTGGCCGGGCAGAAGCCGGACCCGCGGTGGCTGCGCGAGGTCGTCGAGGGGGTGGGGATCGCGAAGCGGCTGGAGCACCGGCCGGCGGAGCTGTCCGGCGGGCAGCAGCAGCGCGTCGCGATCGCGCGGGCGCTCGTCACCCGGCCCGAGGTGGTGCTGGCCGACGAACCGACCGGCGCCCTCGACACCCGCACCGGGCGGCAGGTGCTCGACCTGCTCCGCGACGTCGTCGAGGGCATGGGCCAGACCGTCCTGATGGTCACCCACGACCCGGTCGCGGCTTCGGCGGCGCACGGCGTGCTGTTCCTGGCCGACGGCAAGCTGGCCGGCCACCTCCCGCACCCGACCCCCGAGCGGGTCGCGGAGCGGATGACGCACCTCGGGGAGTGGTGAGCGTGCTGTCCCTCGCCTGGCAGACGATCCGCAGCCGGCTCGGCGGGTTCGCCGGTGCCTTCATCGCCATCCTGTGCGGGACCGCCCTCGTGGCGGCCTGCGGGGTCCTCATGGAATCCGGCCTGCGCGCCGGGGTCCCCACCCAGCGCTACGCCGCCGCGGCCGTCGTCGTCGGCGGCGCCCAGACCGTGCGCCCGCCCGGCGCCGACGCGCTCTCGTTCGAGCAGGTCGGCGAGCAGCCCGCGGTCCCGGCCGAGCTGGCCGGGCGGATCGCCGGGCTCCCCGGCGTCCGCACGGCCGTGGCGGAGCAGAGCTTCCCGGCGCAGGTCGTGACCGGAGACGGCCGGGTGCTCGGCGGCACGCAGTCGCTGGGCCACAACTGGGACGCCGCCGTGCTCACGCCCTTCACCCTGCGCGAGGGCCGGGCCCCGGCGGGACCCGGCGAGGTCGTGCTCGACGCCGCGCTGGCCCGGGATGCTGGCGTCAGCGTCGGCGGGCAGGTGCGGATCGCGACGCGCTCGACGCCGGCCGAGTTCCGCGTGAGCGGTGTCGTCGACGCGATGTCCCGGCAATCGGCGCTGTTCTTCACCCCGGACCAGGCCGTGGCGCTGGCCGGACGGCCCGGGCAGGCGCACGCGATCGGCGTGCTGGCCGACCCGGGCGTCGCACCGGAAACCCTCGCCGAGCGGGTGCGCGCGGCCGCGCCCGGCACCGAGGTGACCACCGGCGTCGAGCGCAGCAGCATCGAGTTCCTCGATGTCAGCCAGACACGGACGCTGCTGTTCGCGATCGCGGGCTCGTTCGGCGGCTTCGCGCTGCTCGTCGCGGTGTTCGTGGTGGCGAGCACCCTGGCCTTGACCATCAACCAGCGGCGCCGCGAATTCGCGCTGCTGCGGGCGGTCGCGGCCACCCCGCGGCAGATCCGCAAGCTCATCGGCACCGAGACGACGCTGATCGCGCTCGTCGCCGGCGTCCTCGGCAGCGTGCTCGGGCTCGCCGTCGCGTCCGGGCTGCGGGACGCCTTCGCCGCGATCGGCGTGGTCCCGGCCGACTTCGGCCTCGCGATCAGCCCGATCCCGCTGGTCGCGGCGGTCCTGCTCGGCCTGGGCGCGGCCCGGCTGGCGGCCTGGGCGGCGTCGCGGCGGCCGTCGACCATCAACCCGGTCGAGGCGCTGACCGAGGCCGCGGTGGAACGGCGGGAGCTCGGCCGCGGCCGGCTGATCACCGGCTGGGCCCTGGTGCTCGCCGGGTTCGGCGGCGCGCTGGTCCCGTTGTTCCTCCGCGGGGACGTGGCGACCGCGACGTCGACGATGGCGACGCTCGTGGTGGTCATCGGGCTGGCCGTGGTCGGTCCGCAGGTGACCGGCCTGGTGGTGCGGTTCCTGGCGCCGGTGCTGGCGCGGGTCTGGCGGATCAGCGGGTACTTGGCGGGCGCGAACGCCCACGCCAACGCCCGGCGCGTGGCCGCCGCCGTCACCCCGCTGCTGCTGGCGGTGGCCTTCGCGCTGGCCACGTTCTACAGCCAGACGGCGAGCACGGAAGCCGCACGACAGGAAGCGGAGCGGGCGACGACCGCGGACTACGTCCTGTCCGGCCCGGCGGGCGTGGCGCCGGAGGTCGCGGCGGCGGTCCGGCGGGTGCCGGGCGTGGCCGTGGCGACGCCGGTGGTCCGGACCTCCGTGCTCACCGCGTCCACCGTGGGCGACAGCGTCGAGGTCCAGCGGAAGCCGGCGCAGGGGCTGGCGGCCGATCAGGCCGGGGGCGCGCTGGAACTCGGCGTCGACGCCGGGCGGCTCACCGACCTGACCGGGGACGCGGTGGCGCTGAGCCGTTCGGAAGCCGACTGGCTGGACAAGAAGCCCGGCGACGAGGTCGAGTTCTACTTCGGCGACGGCGTGCCCGCGAAACTGCGGCTGGTGGCCACCTATACCCGCGACCTGGCGTTCGGCGACTTCGTGCTGCCGGTCGAGCTGGCGCGGCAGCACACCGGCGGCCGCCTCGACGATTCCGTGCTCGTCCGGCGCGAACCGGGGGCGGACGCGGACGCGGTCGCTTCGGCGTTGCGCGCGCTGCCGTACCCGGGCCTGGTGGTGGCGCCGGCGGCGTCGGCGTCCGCGCCCCAGGGCGGCGACCGGCAGGCGCAGTTCTACCTGAACCTCGTCGCGGTCGGTGTGATCGTGGGGTACCTGGCGATTTCGGTGGCCAACACCCTGGTCCTGACGACGGCGCAACGCGGCCGGGAATTCGCGCTGCTGCGGCTGGTCGGCACGACGCGCCGCCAGGTGACCCGGATGATGCGGCTAGAGGCGCTGGCCACGGTCGGGATCGCGGTGGTGCTCGGCACGCTCGTTGCCTTGGTGCCACTGGCTTTGCTCAACGCCGCGCTGCGCGGAACGCCGGTGCCGGCCGGGCCGTGGTCCGTCTACTTCGGAATCACCGGCGGCGCGGTGCTGCTGGGGATGGTGGCGATCGGGGTCGCGACGCGGGTCGCGTTGCGCGCCAAGCCGATCGACGCGATCGGGCTGCGGGAGTAGCGGGGTGCGGGGTGGGCCGGTGCGGTCCACCCCGCACCGGTTCAGCAGGCCGTGCCGGTGTCCTCGCCGGTGTAGGACGACACCAGGTACTGCGTCGTCCGGCCGAGCAGCGCCGCCGTGCCCGCGGCGACGCACTTTTCGCCGTAGAACGTCTTGAAGGCACCGCCGTAGGTCAGGGCGTAGACGTTGATCTTCGTGGCGGCGGAACCGCAGTTGCCCCAGTAGTAGTCGCGCGCGTTCGGGCCGGACGCGCCCTGCGTCGCGTAGTTGCCGCAGGTGACCGACTCCGAAGCCGAAGCGGTGCCCGTCGCGAACGGCAGGGCCGCGACGGCGAGGCCGAGCACGGCCGTGGCCGCGATGCGTTTCATGGTGGTGAACCCCCCTGGGTCGGAAACAGTGCGGTACCAACGCTAGCGCTTTCCCGCGGGGCAATTGCCCCTGAATTCATAGGGGTTGACGGAATGGGAGCACCGCGGGAACATCGAAACTTTTCGAAAGTTATTGCCCCACCGCCCGAGCCAAACGCATGCTTTCGCCATCCTGGCTCGCCTGCCAGCCTCGACGAGGAGGAAGCATGCACACCAAGAACCGCGGCCGTTTCAGGGTCTTCGTGACCGGGGCGGCCCTGGCGCTGGCCGCCACGCTCGTGCCCGGCGTCGCCCACGCCGACACCGTCATCACCACCAGCCAGACCGGCAACAACGGCGGGTACTACTACTCGTTCTGGACCGACGGCGGCGGCTCGGTCAGCATGACGCTCGCCTCGGGCGGCAGCTACCGGATGAACTGGAGCAACGTCGGGAACTTCGTCGGCGGCAAGGGCTGGAGCAACGGCAGCCGGCGGACGGTGAACTATTCCGGCAGCTTCAACCCGTCCGGCAACGGCTACCTGGCGCTCTACGGCTGGACGTCCAACCCGCTGGTGGAGTACTACATCGTCGACAACTGGGGCACCTACCGGCCCACCGGGACGTACAAGGGCACGGTGACCAGCGACGGCGGCACGTACGACGTCTACCAGACGACCCGGTACAACGCGCCGTCGGTCGAGGGGACCAAGACGTTCAACCAGTACTGGAGCGTCCGGCAGCAGAAGAAGACCGGCGGCACCATCACCACCGGGAACCACTTCGACGCGTGGTCCCGCTACGGCATGCCGATGGGCAGCTTCAAGTACTACATGATCCTCGCGACCGAGGGCTACCAGAGCAGCGGCAACTCGAGCCTGACGGTGGGCTGACCATGCGCACTTCGAGAGTTTTGCTGACGGCCGCGGTGCTGGCCGCGGCGGCCGTGACCGGTGCCTCGCCCGCGCAGGCGGCCGCGTGCGGCGGCTACGTCGGCCTGACGTTCGACGACGGGCCCTCGTCCGGGAACACCCCGGCGCTGCTGAGTGCGTTGCAGCAGAACGGGTTGCGCGCCACGATGTTCAACGAGGGCCAGTACGCGGCCGCGTACCCGGCCCAGGTCCGCGCGCAGGTCAGCGCGGGCATGTGGGTGGGCAACCACAGCTACACCCACCCGCACCTGACCCAGCAGAGCCAGGCGCAGGTCGATTCGGAGATTTCCCGCACGCAGCAAGCGATCGCGGCCGGGGGCGGCGGCACGCCCCGGCTGTTCCGCCCGCCGTACGGGGAAACCAACGCGACCGTCCAGTCGGTGGCGGCGAAGTACGGCCTCCGCCAGATCATCTGGGACGTCGATTCCCAGGACTGGAACGGCGCGAGCGTCGACGCGATCGTCGCGGCCAACGCCCGGCTGCAGAACGGCCAGATCATCCTGATGCACGAATGGCCGGCCAACACCCGGGCGGCGATCCCGCGCATCGCGCAGAACCTGGCGAGCCGGGGCCTGTGCGCGGGGATGATCTCGCCCTCGACGGGACGGGCGGTGGCCCCGGGCTGAACCGGTTCATTCGACGTACCACTCGACGCGCGCCGAGGCCGGCCCCAGCGGGCGGACCTCGGCGCACGTCCGGTGGTTCACCAGCAGCCCGGTAGTCCGGCAGAAGCGGGGGACCCGCGTGATCTCGCTCTGCGGCGCGGGCGCGAAGTTCTTGGCGGTCAGGTAGCCGGTCACGACTTCGGCGGCCCGGTCGCCGGTGGCCGTCAGGACCCGCCAGCAGCCGCCGGAGCCGCAGCCGATGTCCTCGGCGATCCGCAGCCCGGGCGGGCCGGGGGACACGCCTTCGTCGCCGGGTGGGCCTTCCCAGCCGGAGAACAGGACGCCGCCGGTGACGGCGAACCCGGTGAGCACCAGGACCGCGAGGCGCCCGAAGTGCCGCCGTTCGAGGGCGGCCCACGCGACCGCGGCCAGGAGCGGGTAGAGCCAGTAGGTCTCGATCGCGGCGGGGACCCACGGTCCGGTGGCGTCCAGTTCGCGGGGGACCACGAACCACGCCAGCAGGGCCACGAGCGCCACGCCGGTCCAGGGCGAGCGGGGCGAGAAGGCCCAGAGGAAGACCGGGAGCAGCCCGAAAACCGCCGCGAGGGGGTCGTTCCGCGCGAACGGGACCACGGCGATCGCCGCCACCACGAGCGCCGCACGCCACCAGCGGGTCCGCACGCCTTCACGAGTCAGCACGCGGTCATTGTCATCCACAGTGGACCACCCTCGGTGAGTGGTAGCGTGCTCGGTCGTGACCGCGCGGGAGGGGACGATGGGCGAGCCGCGGCCGATCCGGGTGATCGTGGCCGATGACCAGCAGGCCGTGCGCGAAGGACTGGCCGCGCTGCTGGACCTGCTCGACGACGTCGACGTGACCGGGACCGCGGCGGACGGCGCGAGCGCGCTCGAGCTGGTCGCGCGACTGGCGCCCGACGTCGTGCTGATGGACCTGAACATGCCGGTGCTGAGCGGGGTCGACGCGACCCGGCGGATCACCGCGGACCACCCGGGCGTCGCCGTCGTGGTGCTGACGACCTACGCCGACGACGCGTCGATCACCGGCGCGCTGGCCGCCGGGGCGCGCGGGTACCTCACGAAGGACGCGGGCCGGGCGGAGATCGGCGCCGCGCTGCGGGCCGTGGCTTCCGGGCAGCTGACGTTCGGGGCCGAGGTCTCGCACCGGGTGGCCGGCGCGCTGCTGGACCCGGGCGCGCGGAAAGCCGTCCCGCGCCGGGAAAGCGTGCCGGACGGGCTCACCGCGCGGGAGGCCGAGGTGCTCGGCCTGATCGCCGGCGGGCTGAGCAACGGCGAGATCGCGGCCGCGCTGTTCATCGCCGAGACGACGGTGAAAACGCACATCAACAACGCGTTCGCGAAGATCGGCGCCCGCAACCGGATCGAGGCCATGCGCTACGCCGTGCGGCACGGCCTCGACCGCGGCTGACCGGTCACGATTTGCCGCGCTCGTTCAGGTAATCGAGCGCTTTCGTACCGGCCTCCTTGGCGCGGTCGTACCGGCCCGCTTTCTTGAGCGCGAACACGACCACGCCGAGCAGCAGGATCAGCAGCACGATCCCGCCGCCGATGATGGCGAAACGGAGCAGCATGAAACCGAGTACTTCACCCATGGCGGATTCCCCTCCGGACGGCGGCGCCGCGTTTCCCGCAGCGCCCGACGTCGAGGAAACTAGCGCCGGGCCCGGGTGGAGGAGGACCGTCGAGGGGTGGAGACCGGGGTGGAGAACCGGCCGGTCACTCGGCGACTCTGGTGCGCCCGCACCAGGCGAACACCGGTACCTGGTCGCCCCCGCTGGTCGTGGCGAACTCGCCCGCGTGGGAGAAGTGCTCGTAGCCGGCGCCGAAGCTGACCTTCGCGACTTCGCCGATGCTGCCGACCGTCCATTCGCGGTGGCGTTCGATCAGCTCGGCCGGACCACCGGAAAGCGTCACTTTGATCTGCGTCATGATTCATTCTCCGTGGGTTCGTCTGCGCGGAGGAAAAGCAGGAAATGTGGCCTGCGTCTCTCGACGATGCCCGACGGCCGATCGCTGTGTCAAGATTTCGGACTCCTATCACGGAATTCACCAGAACAGGGGTTGACGGTTATTTTGTAAGGGTTTTCCGGCCCGTGGGACAGGGGTTGCCCGGCCGGCCGCGCCGTGCTGGGCAAGCGGACGGTTAACTCGGACATTTCACCGGCCCGGTGACTGCCGGTCGGCTCGCGTTCGCCGAGGGTTCACCCGGCGCGCCTGCCCCCTTCATTTGCGGTGCCTAAGTTTCTGGCGCAGCCGCGAAAGGGAAGGAACCCATGGACGCACCCTGGGCAGTGCAGGCGCGCGGGATCACCAAGTGCTTCGGTGACGTCGTCGCGCTCGACGGCATCGACCTCGACGTGGCACCGGGCGAGATCCACGGGCTGGTCGGCCCGAACGGCGCGGGCAAGACGACGCTGCTCGGCCTGCTGCTGAGCCTGGCCGTCGCCGACGAAGGCAGCCTGGAGATCCTCGGCACCCCGGCCGGGCGGGCGCCCGAGGGCGTCTCGGGGTTCGTCGACGGGCCCGGGCTGTACCCGTCGCTGACCGCGCGGCAGAACCTCGCCGCACTGGCCGCGCTGCGAGGCGGCCGGTCCGCTGACATCGATGACACACTCGGCCGCGTCGGGCTCGCCGACGTCGCCGACGACCGCGTCCGGGGCTTTTCCCTGGGCATGCGCCAGCGCCTCGGCCTGGCCGCGGCGCTGCTCACGGAGCCGAAGCTGCTGGTCCTCGACGAGCCGGCCAACGGCCTCGACCCGGCGGGCAAGAAGCACGTGCACGGCGTCCTCGAGCGGCTCGCGGACGCGGGCACCGCGGTGGTGCTCTCGAGTCACCGGATGGACGACCTCGAGGCGCTGTGCTCCGAGGTGACGATCCTCGCCACCGGCCGCGTGGCGTTCACCGGCCCGCCGGCCAAGCTCGCCGCGGAGAACCGGGAGCTGGCCTACCGCCTGCGCACCTCGGACCGGGAAGCGGCCCGGCGGGTGCTCGGCGAGACCCGCGGGATCACGGAGGACGCCGGGCCGCGCCACGACGCCGAGGTACTGGTGATCCGCGCACGAGTTCCGGCGCTGGACGAACTGGTGCGCCGGTTGGTGACGGAGGGGATCGCGGTGCGGGAACTGGCGCCGGTGGTTTCGCCGCTGGAGGCGGCGTTCCTGGCCTTGACGGACCAGGAGGGCGCTCGATGACCCCCGCCGCTCGGCTCGACGGCCGTCGTTGCGGACCGGTCCTGTTCACGGGAGGGCGCCCCAGAGGCCCGGCAAAGTCGCATCGGTGCGGTCCGCGGCGGTGCTCGAGCGTCTTGAATGACTCATTCAGGACGCCCGAAGACCTGAATGAGTCATTCAGGACGTGTGGGGCGAGTGGCTCACCGGCGGCAGAGTGGCCTGGCCGCGCGACTTTGCCGAGGCCCTGGGAGCGCACCCGTTGACCGCCGCCGCTCGCCGTCGCCCTAAACCCGTTCTGCCGCAGGAGCGCACCCGATGACCGCTGCCACCACCTCCCTCCCCGTTGCCCGGCCCGTTCCCATCACCCGCGGCTACCGGTTCGAACTCGTCAAGCTCTTCGCCGCCTGGCGCATCCGGCTCCTCGTCCTCGCCTGCTGGCTCGCCCCCGCGGTCTTCGTCGCCGCCGTGAGCGAACAGAGCTCGCTGCCCGTCGACACCCTCTTCGGGCGGTGGATGAACGCCACCGGGTGGGCCGGACCGCTGGTCATGCTCGGGTTCGCGGGGACCTACGCGCTCCCGCTGCTCACCTCCGTCGTCGCCGGGGACGTGTTCGCCGCCGAGGATCGGCTCGGGACTTGGCGGCACCTGCTCGTCGCCGTGCGGTCGGCGCGGCGGATCTTCGCGGCCAAGGCGCTCGCCAGCCTGACCGTCATCCTCGTGCTCGTCGCCGGGATGGCCGTGTCGAGCACCGTGGGCGGGCTCGTCGCCGTCGGGAGCCGGCCGCTCGTCGGGTTCGACGGGCACCTGCTGACCTCGGGGGAAGCCGCCGGGCAGGTGCTGCTCGCCTGGGTGTGCGTGCTCGCCCCGACGCTCGCGCTCGCCGGGGTCGGGCTGCTCGGGTCCGTGCTCGGGGGCCGGTCGCCGCTGGGGTTGCTGCTGCCCGCCCTCGTCGCGCTCGCGATGGCGCTCGCCCAGCTGCTGCCGCTGCCCGTGGCCGTCCGGCTGGCCCTGCCCAGCTACGCCTTCGTCGCGTGGAACGGCCTGTTCACCGAGCCCGGGCAGCTCGGCCCGCTGCTGATCGGCGTCGGCGTCGGCCTGGCCTGGGCCGTGCTCACGACGGTGCTCGCGTACCTGCTGTTCCTCCGCCGGGACTTCACCAACCCCGCCCACGACGGCGCCGGCCGCCGGGCGTTCACCGTCGGTGCCCTGCCGCCGGTCGCGCTCTTCGCCGTGACCGCCGCCGTCATCGCCGCGGTGACGCCCGCGCTCGGTTCCGGGATCGGCCAGGACGGCGTGCAGCGGTCGGTCGCCACGGCGTTCGCCCACCTCTACCGCCTGCAGACCGCGCAGCTCAACCGCCCCGACGTCACCGAAGACCGGCTCGGGGCCACCGCCGCCTGCACCAAGGGCGACGGCCTGGTCGCGGCCGAAGGGCCCGGCAACGACTGGCGGTGCGTCGTCTCCTGGCACCTCCCCGGCGTCGACGCCACCGGATCGGCCGTCTACCAGCTCGACGTCACCTCGGACGGTCGGTACGTCGCCGACGGCGACGGACCGAAGGAAGTCAACGGCTACTTCCAGGTGCGGACCCCCGACGGGGACCAACCCAACCCCCTCTGGCAGTTCGACGCCAACGTCGAATTGCTCTCCTCCACGAAGGGATGATCCCGATGCAGGTAACCCGCCGCAGACGGCGAGCCGGGAAGGGCCGCTCCGGCGGCCGCCGGTTCCGCTTCGCGACGGCCGGGTCCGCCACGCTCGTGCTCGTCGCCACCGGCACCGGAATCGGTGTCGCGTCGACGCAGCAGTTCGGTGAGGACCAGGTCGGCCAGGTCACGGAAAACGGCCAGGTCGTCTCCGCCGATCAATACATCAAGCCGATCGGCGACCGGCTGGTCGT
This sequence comes from Amycolatopsis lexingtonensis, assembly GCF_014873755.1. Lineage (NCBI taxonomy): Bacteria > Bacillati > Actinomycetota > Actinomycetes > Pseudonocardiales > Pseudonocardiaceae > Amycolatopsis > Amycolatopsis lexingtonensis. Next base: position 5,894,829 of record NZ_JADBEG010000001.1, on the reverse strand, counting down.
GAACAACGGCAAGATCATGGCCTCCGCGGTCAGCCCGGACGGCACCCACCTCGCCGCGCTGACCGCCGACGGCGGGATCGCGCTCACGATCGCCGACCTGAAGAGCTGGAAGGTGCAGCAGCTCGTCGGCAACTCGGCGACGGCGAACCTGCGCATCGCCGGCAACGACGTCGGGCAGGAAGGCCCGTCGTATTCGCCGGACGGCAAGAGCCTGTGGCTGGCCCAGACCGACGGCTACACGAAGTTCACGGTGAACCCCGACGGCACGGTCGCGGCCCCGGTGGCGGTCAAGATCCCGGCCGACGGCGCCAAGCACGCCCTGGTGGCGCAAGCGGTCTTCTCGGCCGACGGGTCCACTGTGTACTCCGCGGTCAACGGCCAGAACCGGGTCGTCGCCCTCGACGCGGCGACCGGCGCGATCAAGCAGAGCTGGGCCGTCGGCAACGCGCCGCGCGACCTGGTCCGCGTCGGGAACAAGCTTTACGTCGGCAACGAAGGCGGCCACCCGGCCCAGCCCGGCGAGCCGACGCTGAACTCCTACAACACCCAGGTGCCGGCCAGCGGCTTCACCGGCGCCACCACCAGCGGCACGGTCAGCGTCATCGACCTGGCGAGCTCCGCGGCGCCGAAGAGCATCGACGTCGGCCTGCACCCGACGGCGGTGTACTTCAAGGACGGCGCCCTGTTCGTCACCAACACCGCGAGCAACACCGTTTCGGTCATCGACACCGGCCGCGACAAGGTCGTCCAGACCATCGCGACCCAGCCGTGGCCGGAGGCGTCGGTCGGGTACGAGCCGGACGGCGTCACCCTCACCGCGGACGGGCACCTGCTGGTGACGCTCGGGCGCGCCAACGCCGTGGCCGTCTACCGCTACACCCGGGCGCAGGAACCGGTGAGCTACGTCGGGCTGCTGCCGACGGACTACTTCCCGACCGCGATCACCACGGTGGGGCCGGACGTCCTCGTCTCCAACACCCGCGGCATCGACGCCCGCCGCCCGACGACCGCGGCCGGGCACGGCACCCACGACACGACGTCGAGCCTGCAGAAGTTCCGGCTGCCCGACGACCACGCGATCCGCGGGTACACCGCGCAGGTGTTCAAGCAGAACGGCTGGACGAACGGCTCGGTACAGGTGGCCACCGACAACGGCCACCGCAGCCCGGTGCCGGTGCCCGCGCGGCTCGGCGACCCGTCGACGATCAAGCACGTCTTCCTGCTGGTCAAGGAAAACCGGACCTACGACCAGGTGCTGGGCGACGACGCGCGCGGCAACGGCGACCCGGCCGTGACGCAGTTCGGCGAGAACGTGACGCCGAACCAGCACGCGCTGGCGAAGCAGTTCGGGTTGTACGACAACACCTACGACATCGGCACGAACTCCGCCGAGGGCCACAACTGGCTGATGCAGGCCGACAACCCCGAGTACACCGAGTCTTCGGCGGGGGAGTACCTGCGCAGTTACGACACCGAGGACGACGCCCTCGGCCACCAGAGCAGCGGGTTCCTCTGGACCGGCGCGCTGGCGGCCGGCAAGTCGGTGCGGAACTTCGGCGAGTTCCAGCAGTTCCTGACCAAGCCCGCCGGGGCGAGCTGGCAGAACCTGTACTGCGACGCCAAGAACATGGCGGCCACGGGTGAGCCGACGGCGTACCCGCTGGTGTCGTCGTCGCCGATCCCGTCGCTGAACGACGTTTCCGTGCCTGGCTTCCCGAAGTTTGACACCGCCGTGCCGGACGTCTACCGGTACCAGATCTGGAAGGACGACTTCGAGAAGAACGGGCCGGCGAACCTGAACATGTTCTGGCTGTCCAGCGACCACACCGGCGGCCCGCCGAACGCGGCCGCCCAGGTCGCCGACAACGACCTCGCCGTCGGCAAGATCGTCGACGAGATCACGCACAGCCAGTACTGGAAGGACTCGGCGATCTTCGTCGTCGAGGACGACTCCCAGGCCGGCCTCGACCACGTCGACGGGCACCGGGCGCCGGTGCAGATCATCAGCCCGTACGCCCAGCACGGTGTCGTCGACAGCCACTACTACTCGCAGATCACGATGATCCGGACGATCGAGCAGATCCTCGGGGTCAAGCCGATGAACCAGAAGGACAGCGCGGCGACGCCGATGAGCGCGGCCTTCACCAGGAAGCCGGACTTCACGCCGTTCACCGCGTTGCCGAACCGGACATCGCTGACCGGCGGCCTGGCAACCCAGCCGTCGTGCGGGCCGGACACCCCGGCCGCGGCGAACCCGGCCGCGGCGCCGGTGCCGTCGTCGGCGGTGCCCGCGGACAAGCGGCAGGTGGCGGCGCAGTGGCAGGAGTGGACGACGCACCAGCGGCTGACCGGGCCGAACGCCGTCGCGGACTACGCCAATCCCGCGCAGATGAACCACTTCACGTGGTACCAGACGCACGGCTGGGCGCAGCCCTACCCGGGTGAGCCGCAGGTGTTCGCCCCCGACCAGGTTCCGGGCGCGTACCTCCCGTCCGCCGAGTCGGACGGCTAGCGTCACGCGTCGAAAGTTGGTCGACGCTCGGGACGAGCGCCCCAATGTGGCGTTCGGTGCGTCCAGCGCACCCAATGTGGCGTTCGGTGCGTCCGACGCAACCAACGCCACATTGGGGCGCATCGCCGAGCCCGGACCGCCGCTCACGGCAGTTCTCGGGCCAGGCGGTGCAGGCGCAGGGCGAGGTGGACGTCGAGGGCACGGTCGCCCTCCTGCCAGTCCTCGCCCAGCAACGCCGTGATCCGGTCGAGGCGCTGGTAGAGCGTGTTCGGGTGGATCGTCAGCGCTTCGGCCGCCGCGGCCTTGCGGCGGCCGTCGCGCAGGAAGACCTCCGCGGTGCGGACCAGGTCTGTGCCGCGTTCCTCGTCGTGGGCCAGCAGCGGCGCGAGGGTGCGCGTGACGAACGCGCTCGCTTCCTCGCGCCCGGCCCGGCTGAGCAGGTAGCGGTACGGGCCCAGGTCGGCCGGGGAGGCCGTGGCGCCATCGCGGCCCAGCGCTGCCAGTACCCGCAGGCACGCCGAAGCGTCGTCGTACGCGTCGGCCAGCGCGGTCACCCCGGTCGCCGGGCCCGCCAGGCCGGTCGTGCCCAGCGGCCAGGAGCGGACCGTGGCCTCGTCGGCGCGGACCAGGGCGACCACGTGACCGTCCACTGTGGAGCTGAACGCGGTGTGCTTGCGCAGCCGCGGGTCTTCGCTCACCACGACCAGGTGCGGGCGCCGCAGGTCCAGGCCCAGTGACCGGGCGTACGCCGGCGCTTCGCGGACGCGGCGGGTCACGACGTGCTCGACCAGCTCCTCCGCCGTCCGGCGTTCGGCCCGCTCGACCGACGCCACCAGCGCGACCGTCATCGCCGAGCGCTCCAGCAGCCGCACGTCCGCCTCGGTGAGCGGCTCGGCGGGAACCACCTGCAGTGCCCCGAAGTACGTGTTGGCCGACGCGATCGGGACGGTCACCGTCCGGTCCGCCACGTGCGTCCGCCGGGCGTGGGCGAACAGCTTCGACGGGGTGCCGCCGAGCCCGGCGGCCACCGGCGAGCCGGCACGGGCGGCCGCGCGGACCTCGTCGTGCTCGTCGGCGACGACCACCAGGCCGGGCACCAGTTCCGACAGCGAGACCACGACGTCTTCCGGCGCCCCGCCGTCCAGCGCCACCGCCAGGAGCCGGTCGTGCAGCCGGACCGCGCGGTGCAGCCCGTCGTTCGCCGCCGCCAGCGCGGTGACCAGCTTGGCGTTTTCGATGGCGATCGCGGCGAACGAGCCGAGCGAGGTCAGCAGTGACGACTCCGCGGCGGTGAACCGGCGGACCGCGCGCTGCGCCACCATCAGCACCCCGGCCACCTTGCCGCGCAACCGCAGCGGCACCCCGAGGATCGTGCGCAGGCCCTCGTCCTCGGCGACGCGGTCGACCTCGCCGAGGTGCGTGAGCGCGGCGTCGCCGAGGTAGTCCGCGCTCTGCACGGGTTCGCCGGTGTCCGCCACCTGCCCGGCCAGCCCGCCGTGCGGCGGCAGCACCACCCCGCGCAGCCGCGGCCCCAGCGAGCCGTCGGTGACCCGGATGACGAGGGAGCCGTCCGGTTCGGCCAGTGCCAGGTAGGCGACGTCGACGCCGAGCAGGCGCCGCGCGTGGTCGACGACCTCCTGCGCCAGCGCGTCGAGGTCGTGGACCGCCGACAGGCGCAGCACGAGGTCGTACAGCTCGCGCAGGCCGCGGGTGTCCATCAGCCCAGGGTGGTCGTGGTGCCCGGGGCCCAGCCGGGGTCGCCGGTGGCGGCGAACCGCACCCACGCGCCGTTGACTTCGCGCGCCAGCTCCGCGGGGGCGTCGTCGCCGACGAGCGCGGCCGACGCGGCCAGGGAGTCGAACACGAACGGCAGCTCCATGCCGTGGCACGCGCCGAGTTTCGGTGCCCGCCAGGCGAACTCGTACCCGAACGAGCGGCCGCGGTGGTTCTCGAGCAGTTCCTTGACGCCGTCGCGGAAGACGAGGTCGGTCATGGCTTCGACGAACACCTCGCCGGTGTTCCGGCCGCCGCCCAGGCCGTAGCTTTCCAGGACGCCCGCCGCGTCCGGGTGCGACGCCGACAGCATGGCCACCGCCTGCTCGTCGGTGAGCACGTCGAGCAGGCCGCTGGGGCCGAAGTACAGCAGCATCTCCTCGCGGCAGGTGCCCGCGACCAGGTCGACGCCGGCGCCCGCGCCGCCCCGGATCGCCTCGCCCGGGTGCTCCGGCAGGACATCGTCGCCGACCACGGGCAGGAACGGGCTGAGGCCGAAACCGCGGTCCCGGCCGCCGGTGTCGCGCAGGTCGGGCCCGCCGCCGGGCTTGAGGAGCGCGTCCTGGGCGTCGAGCAGCTGCTCGGTGGTCAGCCGCCGGAACGCCTCGGCGGCCGGCTCGACGCCGAGCCCGTGCGCGGCCGCCTGGGCGACGCGGTCGAGTTCCGCGCGCCCGCGCACCAGGTTCGCGTGTCCGCTTTGGACGATCGCGCGGTGGAAGAGTCCTTGCGAGAGCGGCGATCCGAGCAGGCAGGCGACGCTGATCGCGCCCGCGGACTCGCCGAAGAGCGTGACGTTGCCGGGGTCGCCGCCGAACGCGGCGATGCTCTCCCGCACCCACCGCAGGGCGGCGAGCTGGTCGCGCAGGCCGAGGTTGGTCGCGCCGCCGTCGAGCGGCAGGAAGCCGTCGATGCCGAGCCGGTACTGCACGGTCACCAGCACCGCGCCGGCGCGGGTGAACGCGGTCCCGTCGTAGACCGGGGCCGAGCCGGTGCCGCCGAGGAACGCGCCGCCGTGCACGAACACCAGCACCGGCAGGTTCGCGGCGCCCGGGTCCGGCGTCCACACGTCGACGGTGAGGTACTCCGGGCCCGGCCGCCAGCCGTCGCCGACCAGGGCCGACAGGTCGAGGCCCGGGATCTCGCGGCGCCGTTGCGGGGCGGTCGGCCCGGCGGCACGCGCGTCCCGCACGCCCTCCCAGGACGGCGCCGGGGCGGGCGCGGCGAACCGCAGCGCGCCTTCGGGCGCGGCGGCGTACGGGATGCCGCGGAACCGGACGCCGGTCGCGGTCGGTTCGCCACGGACCTGGCCGTCGGGCGTGCGGACGATCATGCGCGGCTCCTTTCGGGGAAGACCTTGCCGGGGTTGAGGATGTGGTGCGGGTCGAGCGCGTCCTTGACCGCGTGGTGCAGCCCGAGCACCTCGGGGCCGAGCTCGCGGGCGAGGCCGGGCTGCTTGAGCAGGCCGACGCCGTGCTCGCCGGTGACCGTGCCGCCGAGGTCGAGGGCGCCGGCGATGATGTCGTCGAACGCGGCCTGGGCGTTCTTCTTCGCTGCTTCGTCACCGGCCGGCGTGACGAGCAGCGGGTGCAGGTTGCCGTCGCCGATGTGGGCGACGTTGGCGATGAGCACGCCGTGCCGCTGCCCGGCGGCGTCGATCCGGGCGAGCATTTCCGGCACGGCCTGCGTCGGGACGCAGACGTCCTCGGTGAGCAGCGGGCCGAGCCGTTCCAGCGCCGGGTAGGCGAGGCGGCGGGCGGCGAAGAGCGCGTCGGCCTCGGCCTGGTCGGTCGACTGCGCGGCCCAGGTCGCCCCGGCCTGTTCGAAGCACGCCAGGATCTCGGCGGCTTCGTGCTCGCCGAGGGCACCGGGCGCGTCGGTGCGGGCGAGCAGGACGACGTCCGCGTCGGCGCTCAGCCCCATGTTCTTCCACCGGTCCACGGCGGCGAGGCAGTGCCGGTCGACCAGTTCGAGCGCCGAAGGCAGGATCCCGCGGGCCGCGACGGCCGCGGCGGCTTCCCCGGCGGCGACGGTGGTGCCGAAGTAGCCGGCGACCGTGCGCTCGGCGGCGCGGGCCGGCCGCAGCCGGACGGTGACCTCGGTGATCACGCCGAGCGTGCCCTCCGAGCCGACCATCAGCCCGGTCAGGTCGTACCCCGCGACGCCCTTGGCGGTCCGGCGGCCGAGCCGGACGAGCGCCCCGGTGCCGGTGACGACCTGCAGGCCCAGCACGTAATCGCGGGTGACGCCGTACTTGACGCAGCAGATCCCGCCGGCGTTGGTCGCGACGTTCCCGCCGATGGTCGACCACGGCGAGCTGGCCGGGTCGGGCGGGTACCAGAGGCCGCGCTCGGCGCAGGCGGCGCGCAGGTCGTCGTTGACGACCCCGGGCTCGACGACGGCGTACCGCTCCTGCTCGTTGATCTCCTTGACGGCGGTGAGCCGGTCGGTCACGAGGACGACGCAGCCGTCGACGGCGTTGGCCCCACCGGAAAGCCCGGTCCCGGCCCCGCGCGTGACGAGCGGCGTGCGGTGCGCCAGGCAGGCCTGGACCACGGCTTGGACCTCTTCGGCACTGTGCGGCCGGACGACGAGCGCGGGCAGACCGAAAGGAGCCCACTCGGCTTCGTCGTGCGCGAACCCGCGGAGTACGTCGGGGTCGCGCACCACCCGGCCGGCGGGCAGGTCGTCGATCAGCATCCGCGGGGAACCTCCTCGTCACCGTGCCCCCACGCTAGGACGGCGGGCGAGGTCTGGCCATGGGGAAAGTCCCCACCGGACGCCCCGGGTGGTGTGCGGACCGCACAGTGCACGGCGCAGGACCTGCGAAATCCACGGCAATGCAGGAGACGTTGATCTTGACAAGCTGCTGCCACGCTGATCTCACAGCCTTCGAGACGCCGTTCCGGGCGTCGTATCCCGGCGAGGTCGGTGACATGAAACTGCTAGCCCTCCTGCACAGCCCGGCGGCCAGCGGCGGCGACACGACGACCCGGCGGATCGCCGGGCACCTGACCGCGAGCGGCTATCCCGTCCTGCTCGAACCCCACGCCGCCGCGGTGACCGCGACCGCGGGGGACCACGACGTCCTCGCGCTGGTCGGCACGCACGCGCTCCTGTCCGGCAGCACCTTCCTCGAGATCGACCTGCCGTACGTGCTCGTCCTGGGCGGCACCGACCTCAACGAGTACGCCCTGGAACCGGTGTTCCACCAGGTGATGACCCGCGCGGTCGAGCGGGCCGCGGGGCTGGTCGCGTTCAACGACGACTTCGTGCGGCGCTCCCGGGAACTGTGGCCGCAGGTCGCGGAAAAGGTGCGGTACATCCCCCAGGGCGTGCGCACGACCCCGTCGGCGTATTCGCTGCGCCGCGAACTCGGCGTCGGTGCCGACGCGAAGCTGCTGCTCCTGCCCGCCGGGCTGCGGCCGGTCAAGGACCCGCTGTTCGCGATCGACTGCGTCAAGCGGCTGCACGAAGAAGACGAGCGCGTCCGGCTCGTCATCGCGGGCGTTTCCTACGACGAGGACTACGAAGCCATGGTGCGGCGGCGTTGCGGCGGCAGTCCCGCGGTGCGGTACGTCGGCGCGCTGCCCCGCGACGACCTGCACGCCGCCATGCGCGAGGCGACCGCGGTGCTCAACACCTCGACGTCGGAGTGCAGCCCGAACTCGCTGCTCGAAGCGATGGACGTCGGCTGCCCGGTCGTCGTGCGGGACATCCCCGGCAACACGTGCCTGGTCGAGGACGGGGTCACCGGACTCGTGTTCGCCGACCGCGACGGCCTGCGGGCCCAGGTGCGGCGGCTGCTCGACGACGACTTGCTCGCCCGGCGGCTGCGGCGGAACGGACAGGAGCACGTGCGGCGCGGCCACGGCATGCGGACCGAGCGGGCGCACTACGCCGCGGTGTTCCGCGACCTGCTCGACGACCTGCCGCCGGAGGCCGAGGTGCCTTCGCGCGACCGGGTGGTGACCGCCAACGGCGTGGACCTGTGCGTGCAGACGTTCGGCGATCCGGCGGACCCGGCGGTGCTGCTGGTGGCCGGGGCGTCGGCGTCGATGCTCGCCTGGGACGCGGTGTTCTGCGAGCTGCTCGCCGGCGAGTCCCGGTACGTGATCCGCTACGACCACCGCGACACCGGCCGCTCGGTGAGCTACCCGCCGGGGGAGCCGCCCTACGGCCTGCGGGACCTGGCCGCGGACGCGATCGGGGTGCTCGACGCGCTCGGCGTCGCGCGGGCGCACGTCGTCGGGATCTCACTCGGCGGCATGATCGCGCAGGTCGCCGCGCTGGCCGAGCCGGCGCGCGTGGCGTCGCTGACCCTCGTCGCCACCAGTCCCGGCGAAGGCGCGGACGGTCCCGACCTGCCGCCGCCGGCGTTGCGGGTGCTGACCGCGCTGGCCGACGTCGAACCGCCGGACTGGACGGACCGCGGCTCGGTCGTCGACCACCTGGTGGCGGCGGCGCGGCCGCTGTCCGGGCCGTCGCGTGCGGCGGACGAGCACGCGCGGCGGCGGGTCGCGGGCCGGGTGTTCGACCGCGCCGGCGGCACGCTGGAGTCCGCGGGCAACCACGCCTACCTCGACCACGGCGGGCCGTGGCGGCCCCGGCTCGGCCGGATCACCGCGCCGACGCTGGTGCTCCACGGCGCCGCCGACCCGATCCACCCCGTCGCCCACGCGCACGCGCTGGCGGCGGCCATCCCCGGCGCGGTGCTGCGGATCCTCGAGCACGCGGGCCACGAACTGTCCGAAGAGGACTGGCCGGAGGTCGTTCCGGCCCTCGTCCGGCACACCTCCGGCACCGAAGGGCGGCTCAGCCGTGCAACCACACCCCTGTGACTGCAGCCCGATGTGCGAGCTGCGGGCGGCCAACCCGATGCGGATCCGGCCGACGCGCCCGGGCGGCAGCGGCACGTTCGCGGCGGTCTCGCCCTACCGGCGGGCGGTGCCGGCCACCGGCGACCTCGCCGCGCGCGTCGCGAGCTACGTCGTGCTGACGCTCGACCCGGCGGTGCCCGACGTCGCCGCCGACTACTGGATGCACAGCGAACGCTTCTACCGCGCGGTCGCCGATCCCGTCGCCGCCCGGTTGGGCGGCGACCTGGCCCACCGGCGGCTGGTCGCGCACCCCACCGACGCCGACGCCGAGCGCGCGCTGGCGGCCCGGGTGGCGGAGCTGCTCGAAGCAGACCCGGCGCTGGCGGAAGAACTGGCCGCCCGCGCCGACGTCGCCGACGACAACGTCTACATCAACTACTTCCGCGGCCCGGGGTACGGGCCCGGTGCGCGGACCGCGGACCTCGAGCGGCTGACCGGGCTCGCCGCGAAGGCGCCGAGCCACCCGGACGGGCGAGGCGAGGAAGTGCTCGTCGTCGTCCCGATCTCCGACCGCGACGGCGCCGGCCGGATCCGGAACCTGATGGCGTGCCTGCTCGCCCTGCGCGACCAGACGATGCCAGCGTCGGACTACCGCGTGACGGTGGTGGAGTTCGACGAGAAACCCCGGTGGCGCGATCGGATCGAACCGCTCGCCGACCGCTACCTGCACGTCGAGGGGAGCGGCCTGTTCAACAAGTCGTGGACGGTCAACGCCGGCGTCCGGCACACCCTCGGCGCCGCCCGCACGCTGTGCCTGCTCGACGCGGACATCCTGGTGGACCGCGATTTCCTGGCGCGCAACCACGCGCGCTTCGCCGAGCACGGGCACGGCGCGCACCTGCCGCACACCGAAATGCTGTCGCTGGACGCGCAGGCGAGCGACCACCTCATCGAACAGCGGTGCGGCCACGGCACGCCCGACGTCCCGCTGGCCGGGGCGCGCGGGCTGCTGCTGCGGGACGTGCCGGGCGCCTGCCTGTGGCTCACGCCGGAGCTGTTCACCGAGGTCGGCGGGCTCGACGAGCGCTACCGCGGCTGGGGAGGCGAAGACGAGGACATGCTCTACCGCGTAGCGAACGCGGGCTCGGTCGTGCAGTTCGACGACGTGTTCGTGCACCTCGCCCACCGGCGCCCGGCGATGCGGCGCGCGGACGGGGCCCCGTTCAACGCGCACGTCCCGGTCGGCACGTGGACCGGCGAGCAGGGCTACGGCGAACTGGCGCGCGCCACCGGAACCGATGACTAGCACCGTCCTCCCGCTGCCGCGCCTGCGCGGGCACCGGATCGCCGTCGCCACGGTGTTCTTCGTCGTCGGCGTCCTGCTGGGCACGTGGTTCACGCGCGTCCCGGAGCTGCGCACGGCACTGGGCCTGGACTTCGCCGAGCTGGGCGCGGTGCTGGTGTGCCAGACGGTCGGGGTGCTGATCGCGATGCAGGTCGCGGGCCAGCTGTCCGCGCACCTGGACAGCCGCACGGTCCTGCGCTGGACGGCGGCCGTCGTCCCGTGGTGCCCGGTGCTGGTCACGGTGACGCCGGGCGCGTTCGCCGCGGCAGCCGCGATGCTGGTGTGGGGCCTGCTGGCGGGCCTGCTCGACGTGGCCATGAACGCCCAGGGTGTGGCGCTGGAACGGGCGGGACGGCGCCCGTTCCTGAGCGGGCTGCACGCGGTGTGGGGCGCCGGTGCCCTGACCGGTTCCCTCGGCTCGCTGGCCGCGGTCCGCGCCGGGGTTCCGCTGGGCGTGCACTTCGCCGTGGTCGCGGCCGTGTTGTGCGTGCTGGCGTCGGCCGCGGGACGGCACGCCTTGCCGGAGACAGCGGGCCGCGGTCCGGGCGAACGCGTCGGCCTGCGGTCGGGCTGGACGCGGGCGGTGCTGGTCCTGGGTGCCCTCGGCGCGGCGGCGGCGTTGTGCGAAGGCGCGGTTTCGAGCTGGTGCGGCGTGTTCCTGCGGGAGCAGCGCGGCGCGGCCGTGGAAGTGGCTTCGCTCGGGTACTTCGTGTTCGTGCTGGCCCAGACCCTCACCCGGGTGTTCGGCGACCGCGGCCACCGCGTGCTCGGCCCGGCGGCCCTGCTGCGCTGGAGCATGGCGGCGACCGTGGCGGGGGTGCTGCTCGCGGTGCTGTCCCCGGACCCGTGGGTGGCCTTGGCGGGTTTCGCGGTGCAGGGCTGCGGTCTCGCTGTGGTCATCCCGGTCATCGCGGGTGCGGTCGGGCACGGGGCGGCCGGGAACACGAGCCTGGCCATCGCGCGGTATTCGACCTTGCACCAGGCGGGGGTGCTGGCGGGCCCGGCGGTGTTCGGGTGGCTGGCGCAGACAATGGGGATCGGGACGGCACTGGCCTCGCTGGTGGTCCCGCTGGGGGCGATCGCCGCGCTCGCCACGGCCACGGCACGGCGGTGAAAGCGGATTCTCCCGAGCTGCTTGAACGCGCAACCAGATGCGAGTACTAGTGGCTACAGGGCCAGTACGGTCCGTTCGCTCTCCAGGGGAGAATCATGCGTCTTGGTTTCAGCCTTCCGGTTTTCGGCAAGGCGGCGGCCACACCGGGTGGGATCGCGCGGTACGCGAAGGCGGCCGAGCAGGCGGGGGCGGCCAGCCTCTGGGTCGGTGACCGGCTGCTGTCGCCGGTCGCCCCGGTCGTGGCCTACCCGGGTTACGACACCATGCCCGAGCAATTCCACACCGCGCAGGACCCGTTCACCGCGCTGGCGGTCGCCGCGGCGGTGACCGAAACCGCGATCCTCGGGTCCAGCACCATCAACGCCACGCAGTACCAGCCCGCGAACTTCGCGCGGCTGCTGACGAGCCTCGACGTCGCCAGCAACGGGCGGCTGCTGCCCGGCCTGGGCATCGGCTGGTCGCCGGACGAGTACGACGCCGTCGGGATCCCGATGTCCGAACGCGGCAAGCGGCTGGACGACCTGCTCGACCTGCTCGGCAAGTGGTGGACCCAGGACGTGGTGTCCCACACCGGGGTCGGCTACACGATCGCCGAGAGCCACGTCGACCTCAAGCCGGTCCGGAAGCCGCCGGTGCACCTGGCCGGGTTCGGGGAGAAGGCGCTGCGCCGCGTCGCCGAGCGGGCCGACGGCTGGCTGCCGGTCTGGTCGGTGCCCGAGCAGTTCCCGGCGAACGTCCTGACCGACACCCTCGCCAAGCTGCGCGCCGGCGCCGAGCAGGCGGGCCGCGACCCGCAGGCGCTGGGTGTCGCGCTGCGCGTGAACGCCGATCCGGAGACCAAGCCGGAGCTCATCGCCGAGTCCGTCCTCAAGGTCGTGCCGGTGCTCGAGCCGGACGAGGTCTTCGTCGACCTCACCTACCTGAGCACCAGCGTCGAGGAGCACCTCGACCTCACCGGCCGCCTGCTGGAGCTCACCGCCCGGGGCTGAGCGACGCCGCGCGGCCCTCGTCGAAGAAGGCCTTGATCGCGGGGGCTCCGCCGAGTCCGGCGAGCGGCCGCGCGGCACCGAACGGCGTGTTCCAGAACGCGCCCTCCCGCGGTTCGAACGGGCCGACGTACGCGTACGGCTCCGCGAGGTGGCCGTCTCCCGGTGAGACGCCGTAGTTCACCTCGTCGAGTGTGATGGCGACGTCGAAGTGCTCCGGCCACAGGATCGGCATCACGTCCGGCGCGAAGTCCCGCAAGGCGCGGTCGCCGTCGGCGAAGGCGCGTATCAACACCGTCACGGCGGCCGGGTCCAGCGTGATGACCTCGTCGGCGCCGACGCCCGGGCCGTCGCCGTACACCCCGGCCGGCCCGCCCGCCTCGATCCCCGCCTCGGCCGCGACCTCGGTGAACGACCGCCCGTGCAGGGCGACCCGCGTGCCCGGCGCGACGAGTTCGCCGCCCACCACCCGCAGGTCCGGCGCGACGACGGTGGCGAAGCCGCCCTCGACGACGCGCAAGTCGATCCGCTCGCCCGCCCGCCACTGCGGGCCCGCCAGCAGCAGTTCCGCCGCGCCGTGCAGGAACCGGCGGGTGCTCGCGTCGGTCATCGGTTTCGCTCCTCGTGTAACGCCCGGCGCTCCGCCCGGCACTGAGTCCCCAGTGTCCCCGAGCCTGGGAGGAAAACCATGCCGAGCTACGACGACCTGCGCGCCCTGTTCCTCAACGGCACGCTCAAGCGCTCCCCGGAGCCGAGCAACACCGACGGCCTGATCGGCGTCAGCCGCGGGATCATGGAGAAGCAAGGCGTCCGGGTCGAGGTCGTCCGCGCGATCGACCACGACATCGCCACCGGCGTCTGGCCGGACATGACCGAGCACGGCTGGGCCACCGACGCCTGGCCGTCGCTCTACGAAAAGGTGCTGGCCGCCGACATCCTCGTGCTGGCCGGGCCGATCTGGCTGGGGGACAACAGTTCCGTGACCAAGCAGGTCATCGAACGGCTCTACGCCTGCTCGCACCTGCTCAACGACGCCGGGCAGTACGCCTACTACGGCCGCGTCGGCGGCTGCCTCATCACCGGCAACGAAGACGGCGTCAAGCACTGCGCGATGAACGTCCTCTACAGCCTGCAGCACCTCGGCTACACGATCCCGCCGCAGGCCGACTCCGGCTGGATCGGCGAGGCCGGCCCCGGACCGTCCTATCTGGACCCGGGCTCCGGCGGCCCGGAGAACGACTTCACCAACCGCAACACGACGTTCATGACCTGGAACCTGCTGCACCTCGCGCGGCTGCTCAAGGACGCCGGCGGCATCCCCGCGCACGGGAACCAGCGCAGCGAATGGGACGCCGGCTGCCGCTTCGACTTCGTCAACCCCGAGTACCGCTGATGCCGTAAGACGACCGTCACCGTTTTCGCCCGTTCCGGCGCTTATATTCGGCTGGTGAGCCCGCTTCCGCCGGACATCGAACTGGTCGCCGCGCTGCGCGGCGGGGACGAAGGCACCTTCGCCGCCGTCCTCGCCGCGTGGTCGGCGCCGATGCTGCGGGTCGCCCGTTCGTTCGTTTCCACCCACGCGTCGGCCGAAGAGGTCGTGCAGGAAACGTGGCTGGCCGTGGTCAAAAGCCTCGACGCGTTCGAAGGACGGTCGGCGGTCAAGACGTGGGTGTACCGGATCCTGGTCAACACGGCCAAGAAACGCGGCGCCGCCGAGCGCCGCAGCGTCCCGTGGGCGAGCCTCGCGCCCGACGGCGAAGACCACGGTCCCACCGCGGCTTCTCCCGAAACCACGGCGCTGGCCGGGGAAATCCGCCGGGTGATCGCCCAGGCGCTGGACGAGCTGCCCGCCCGCCAGCGAGCGGTCATCGGCCTGCGCGACGTCGCCGACCACACCGCCGAAGAGGTCTGCGAACTGCTCGAGATCACCGCGGCGAACCAGCGGGTCCTCCTGCACCGCGCCCGGGCGGTGGTGCGTGCCCGGCTCGCGGATTACCTGGGCGCCGAGGCGAAACCGGCCTGACGGGCGAAGAGTTCGCCGAACCCGAGCTAGTGCGTGATCCTGAACGAACTCCCACAGTATCTTGCAACTTCGAACAACATCCTGCACACTGCGAACACCCGGCGCCCGGCGAGTCCACCCACGTCGAGATCGAGGAGTTCCCGTGCCCCCTGCCTCGTCATCAGGCTCACGCCGCAGACGCGCCGTCGTGCTGACGGCCGCCGTCGCGGTGCTCGTCAGTACCGCGACGCCCGCCGAAGCCGCGCCGCCCACCAGCGGTTACACCGTTTCGGTCCAGTCGAAGGGCGCGTGGTCGACCCCGACCGACTCGCCGGCCAGTCCGTACCTCGACAAGGACGGCACCTTCTACTTCCAGCAGTCCGCCGCGCTGTACGGCGCCACGCAGCCGCGCGAGTGGGAGTTCTACAGCGGCCGCGACTTCGACAGCTTCACCAAGAACACCATCAGCGACGCCGTGAACCCCGCGGACCCCGAAGACCGCAACAACGACACGACGAAGCGGTGCAACACCAGCCCGACCGGGGTGGAAGCGACGAACCCGCCGTCCGGTTCGAGCTACTCGCAGAAGAACTTCTGCGACCTCGTCGGCACCTGGGTCGACCCGGACACCGGCGACTGGTACGGCCTGGTGCACAACGAGTTCACCCCGCAGCCCTTCGGCGACGGCCTGCACTACGACGCCATCGACTACGCGGTCTCCACCGACCAGGGCAAGACTTGGAAGATCCAAGCGCACGTCCTGACGTCGCCGTACAGCACGAAACGCGGGGACACCGCCGCCTTCCCGAACCAGACCTACTACTACGGCGACGGCGACCAGCGGCTCTACGTCGACACCGCGTCCGGCTACTTCTACGTCTTCTACGGCTCGCGCGTGGTCGACAAGAACGGCGGCTGGAAGGCCTTCTACGCGCACGCCGCACGGGCGCCGATCTCGGCCAAGATGGCGCCGGGGTCGTGGCGCAAGTGGTACGACGGCGCCTGGACCGAGCCGGGCGTCGGCGGCAAGGAAAGCAACCAGGTGCCGGTCGGGCCGGACAGCGCCACCGGCTACACGCCGGCCGCGAAGGAGTACAGCCCCGCGAACACCGGCACCGCGGACCAGCAGATCGCGGCCGGCACGATGCCCGCGACCTCGCCGTTGTTCGTCATGGACATCACCTACAACGCCTACCTCGGCCTCTACATCGGCGAGCCGCAGGCGGTCGACCAGAGCGGGAACGCGCCGCAGCAGTACTACGCGACCGACGACCTGGCCACGCAGAAGTGGTACCCGATCGGCGGCACGGGCAATTACCACACGGCGTCGTGGTACCGGTGGTTCGTCGACGGCGTGAACAAGACCGGCTCGGCGATCGTGGGCAAGAACTTCCGCGCGTACTGCTCGTTCGGCTGCTCTGGCGGCGCTTCCGGCGAGTACGTGAACGTCTCGATCGACAACCCGGTCCGCGCGGCGGTCCCGTTCGACCCGGCCAAGACCTACCGGATCGCTACCGGCGAAGGCCGGGTCCTCGCCCAGAGCGGTTCCGCGACGACGTCGGTCGCGGCCGGCGACGGCTCGGCCGCGCAGGCGTGGTCGTTCACCGGCAACGGCGACGGGTCCTACCGGATCACCAACGCCGCGAGCGGCGGGCTGCTCGGGGTCGCGTCCGCGTCCTCGGCCACGCGGGCGTGGGGGACCGTGCCGACGGTGACGTCCAGTTCCGGGGTGGGGCAGCAGTGGTTCGTCATCCCCGGCGCTTCGGGGACGTACCGCCTGGTCAACCGCTACAGCGGCCTGGTGCTCGGCATGTCCGCGGCCCGGCCGGCCGAGACCACGCCGGTCCGCCACTGGACCGACACCACCGGCAGCGCGGCCGGCGGCGGCCGCACCGCGGCGCAGCAGACGCTGGCCATCACGGCGGTGGGCACCGCGCCCGTCCTGACCGGCGCGCACACCCTCGCGGTGGGCGGCAAGGCGCTCGACGTGCCCAGCCACAGCACCGCCAAGGGCACCCACCTCGTCACGTGGACCGCGAACGGCGGCGCCAACCAGAGCTGGACCTTCACCGCGCAGCCGGACGGCTCCTACGAACTGCGCAACGTCGAATCCGGCCTGTGCGCGGACGTCGACGGCGGCGCCACCACGGCGGGCGCGGCGGTCATCCAGTGGACCTGCACGGGCGGGGCCAACCAGCACTGGAAGGCCGCCCGGCAGGCCGACGGGACGTACGCGTTCGCGGCCGTCCACAGTGGCCTGCTGCTGACCATGGCGTCCACTTCGGACGGTGCCGCGGTCACCCAGCAGGCCGCTTCCGGTGCCGCACTGCAGCACTGGTCGCTCGGCTGAGTCAGGAGCGAGGAAGCGCGGACAGGCCGAGGACGCCGAGGAGGCGGCGGACCTCGGCCGTCACCGCGTCGCGGCCCGCGCCCAGGTAGCGGCGCGGGTCCACGCGCTCAGGGTGGCTGCGCCAGTCGCCCGCGGCCGCCGCGGTGAAGACCTTGTTGAGCTGGGTCGCGATGTTGACCTTCGTCATCCCCGCCCGCACCGCTTCGGCCAGGCCTTCGTCGGACACCCCGGACGAGCCGTGCAGCACCAGCGGCACCGGGACTCGCGAGCGCAGCCGGGAAATGAGGTCGAAGTCGAGCGCGGCGTCCCGGGTGAGCATCGCGTGCGAGCTGCCGACGGCGACGGCGAGCGCGTCGACGCCGGTCGCCGCGGCGAACTCGGCCGCCTCGTCCGGGTCGGTGCGCGCGCCCGGGGCGTGCACGCCGTCCTTACCGCCGACTTCGCCGAGCTCGGCTTCGACCCAGACGCCGTGGTCGTGGCAGAACGCGACGACTTCCCGCGTCTCGCGCACGTTGTCGGCATAGTCCAGTTTGGACGCGTCGAACATGACCGAGCCGAACCCCAGCCCGACGGCTTCCCGCACCAGGTCGCGGGATTCGGCGTGGTCGAGGTGCACGGCGACGCGGGCTTCGGCCGCCCGGGCCGTGGCGAGCGCGGCGCCGCCGATCGGGGCCAGCGCGCCGTGGTAGCGCACGGCGTTCTGGCTGAGCTGCACGATCACCGGCGCGCCCGCGAGGGCCGCGCCTTCGGTGATCGCGGTGAGGTGTTCGAGCTGGATCGCGTTGAAGGCACCGCAACCCCGCCGGGCCGACGCGGCTTCCGCGACGATCTCCCCGGTGCTCACGAGCGGCATCAGGACTCCTGTTCCGGCCGGACGCGCACGGCGGCCAGCTCCCGGTGGTAGTGCGCGAGGTCGACGTCGCCGGCGAGCGGCCCGAGCACCGCCGCGCCGGACAGCGCGACGGCCCTGCGCAGGATCTCCGGCCACGGCTCGAGCCGGCTGAGCCCGAGCGCGAGGGCCGCGACGACGGCGTCCCCCGCGCCGGTGGTGTTGCCGCTGAGCGCGCCGGACGGCGTGGCGCGCCAGGTACCCGCGGGCGTGACGGCGAGCAGGCCGTCGGCGCCGAGCGAGACGACGACCGCGCCCGCGCCGGCCCGCATGAGTTCGCGGGCCGCCCGCCCGGGGTCGTCGAGCCCGGTGACCTCGCGCAGTTCGGCGGCGTTGGGCTTGACGACGGCGGGCCGCCCGGCCAGCCCAGCGAGCAATGCCGGTCCGGAAGTGTCCAAAACGGACTTCCGGCCCTCGATCAGCCGCGCGTAGCCGTCGGCCGGCGCCCCGGGCGGCAGGCTGCCGGAGCAGACCAGCACCTCGGGGTCGCGGCGGCGGACGCGCTCGGCCAGCAGGGCCCACTCCATCGCGGTCACCGCCGGGCCCGGCTCGTTGAAGAGGGTGACCGAACCGTCCACGGCGGACAGCACCGTGGTCGTCCGGCGCGTTTCGCCGCCGATCGGGACCAGCTCCGCGGCCAGTCCCGCCGCGCCGAGGTCCGCGGCCAGCGCGGACCCGGTGGCCCCGCCGGCGGTGGCGATCGCGTGCACGTCGACGCCGAGCGCGTGCAGCACGCGGGCGACGTTGACGCCCTTGCCGCCGGCCCGGTGCCGGACGTCGCGCGCCCGGTGCACGGCGTCGGGCACCAGGCCGTCCACCGTG
This sequence comes from Amycolatopsis lexingtonensis, assembly GCF_014873755.1. Taxonomy (NCBI): domain Bacteria; kingdom Bacillati; phylum Actinomycetota; class Actinomycetes; order Pseudonocardiales; family Pseudonocardiaceae; genus Amycolatopsis; species Amycolatopsis lexingtonensis. The sequence continues at coordinate 5,876,219 of NZ_JADBEG010000001.1, read as the reverse complement.
TACGTGACGTCGAGCGCGGCGTTCGGCGTCACGGTGACGATCACGTGAGCACGACGGACCGCGTCAAGCTGCGCGGGTTGTCGGGGTCGAGGCCCTTCCGCCGGGCGATCGCCCCGGCCACGAGCTGGGCGCGGACGAGGTCGGCGAGCGGGTCGAGGCCGCTTTCGACGAACGTGCCCCCGGCGCGCCGGACGTCGTCGGCGAGCCCGTCGGGCGCGGTGCCGAACATCCAGGTCACCCGGCCGGGCTCGCTGATGCTGATCGGGCCGTGCCGGTAGTCCCACGCCGGGTACGACTCGGTCCACAGCAGGCACGCCTCGCGGAACTTGAGCGCGGCCTCGTTCGCGATGCCGATCGACCAGCCGGTGCCGAGGAAGCTGAACTGCTCCGCGCCGGTCAGCGCGTCGGGCAGCGGCTCGGCCAGCACCCGCTCGGCCTGCGCGACGACCTCGGTCAGGTCCTCGCCGAGGTGCGCGCGCAGCATCGCCAGCGCGGTGGTGGCGAACCGGGTCTGCACGACCGAGCGTTCGTCCACCGAGGACAGGTCGACGATCGCGTCGGCGGTGCCGGCCACCTCGCCCGGCACCCCGGTGATCACCGTGGTCTTCGTCCGGCCGCGCAGCTTCGCGAGCAGCGTGTGCACCTCGGTCGTGGTGCCCGAGCGGGTCAGCGCGAGCACGTGGTCGTAGGCGCGGCCCACCGGGAACTCGGACGCGGCGAACGCGTCGGTCTCGCCGAGCCCGGCGGTTTCGCGCAGCACCGCGTAGGCCTGGCCGACGAACCACGAGGTCCCGCAGCCGACGATCGCCACCCGGGCGCCCGCCGGGGGCAGCCGGCCGTCGTTCGCCGCGGCCAGCGCACCCGCTTCCCGCCAGCAGCCGGGCTGGCTGGCGATCTCCGCAGCCATGAAGGTCCCGCTCATGAACTCCCCATCCGTGCCGGTTGTGCGCAACACCCGACACGTTAGATGCAACTTTGTGCAACGTCAACGCATCAATCGATCACTTGCGCGCAGCGGATGCGTCGAGGTGCGAGCACGTCCCGAGGTGTGGTTACGTGCCTGATCACCCGAGCACCTCGGGCTTTGGCAGGTGCGCGGCAAGGGCGACTCGGTGTTGACAAGTGCTCGAAAGCTGTTAAAACTGCGCAGCAACGCGCAGAAGGCGTGTTCCTCATCGATGTGGGCGGTGGCGATATGCGGCGGAGCAAGCTCATGGCGTGGACGGCGGGGGTGTCCCTCCTGCTGGCCGGGTGCGGCGGGGGCGCGGACACCGGCAGCGGGACCGGCGAGAACGCCCTGCCCGGCGTCGACCAGTACCTCGACGCGCCCTGTCCGGAGGCCGCGGTCAAGCCGGCCACGGACAAGGAGTTCACCTACTGGGCCATGTGGACCGCCGATGAGCCGCAGGGGAAGGTGCTGCAGAAGGCGTTCAAGTGCTTCCAGGAGAAGACCGGCGTCAAGGTCAATGTCCAGTGGCTGGGGCGCAAGGCCTACACGCAGAACCTGGTGCCCGCGCTGAACACCGACGCGGTGCCGGACCTGTTCGACCAGGACGTCAGCAAGGTCGGCGCGGCCATCATGACCCCCGGTGGCACGCAGGGCCTCGACGACGTCTTCGCGATGAAGGTCGGCGAGGGCGACAAGACGGTCCGGGACGTGCTCTCGAAGAGCTCTTACGACTTCCCGCAGAACAAGGACAAGACGGGCCAGAACTTCATGGTCCCGTACACCATCCAGTCCAGCGCGTGGTGGTACGACAAGGGTTCCGCCGGTGACGTCCAGCAGCCCAAGTCGATGGACGACCTGATCGCGCTGTTCGACAAGGCGAAGGCCGACGGCAAGGCGGCGATCAGCCAGGACGGCGACATCCCGTTCTACAACATGTACTTCTTCACCCAGCTCGCCGAGCGGTACGTCGGCGCGGGCGGGCTCAACAAGGCCGCCACCGACAAGACCGGCCAGTCCTGGAAGACCGATCCCGGCTTCCTCAAGGCCGCCACCGAAACCGCGAAGCTGCCCAAGTACTTCATCGACGGCTGGGACGCGGCGAAGTTCCCGCAGGTGCAGCAGCGCTGGGCGGACGGCGACTCGCGCTACCTCTACGTCGGCACCTGGGCGCCGAGCGAGACGCGCGAGTACCTGGACAAGCAGGGCGCGGGCACGAAGATCGCCTACGGCTCCTTCCAGTTCCCGATGCCGGCCGGCGCCACGCACGACACCGTCGAGCAGATGTCGATCGGCTTCGCCGTGACCAAGAAGGCCAAGCACGCCGAGGCCGCCAAGGCGTTCATCGCCTACTTCCTCAACAAGGACATCCTCTCCGGCATCCCGGCGGTGGCCGACAACCTCGTGCCGCGCGCCGACCTCGCCGTGCCGGACGACCTCAAGCAGGTCAAGGCCGCGCTGGACGACCCGAAGAAGGAGCACGTCCTGCAGTACGACGGGATCGACGGCATCGCCGGCGGCAAGTGGCAGACCGACGTCTTCGACCCGGCCGACACCGCGCTGCTCAAGGGGCAGCTGACGCCGGAGCAGTTCGTCGACCAGCTCGCCACCAAGAGCGCCGGCTTCTGGAAGAACCAGGGCTGATGGCCACGCTCACCACGACGACGGCGGCACGGGCTCAGGGGGACCGTGCCGCCGGCGGCGCGCACCTGCGCCGCAAGCGGCGGCTGTTCTGGCCGTTCGCCGCGCCCGCGCTGGTGCTGTACCTGGCTTTCCTGGTGCTGCCGACGGTCGGGACGGTGGTCCTGTCCTTCACCAGCTGGGCCGGCGCGGGGGACACGCCGAAGCCCAACGGCGTCACCAACTACACGCAGATGTGGGCGAGCGACTCGTTCCAATACGCCTTCCGCAACACGCTGGTGTACGTCTTCGCCGGCGGCATCGGCACGTTCGCGCTCGCGTTCCTGTTCACCATGGTGCTGCGGGACATGCGCGGCGGCAAGGTCGTCCGCGCCATCCTGTTCTTCCCGAACATCGTGGCGCCGGTGGCGCTCGGGATGTTCCTCGGGTTCGTGTTCAAGTACCAGCCCGGCAAGCAGGGGCTGGCCAACTACGTCCTGGAGCACGTCGGCGCGGACGCGGCCAAGTTCCTGGCCCCGGCCAACGTGACCGGCGTCGTGACGGCGTCGCTGATCTGGGCCAGTTCCGGTTTCTACATCACCATCCTGATGGCCGCGGTCGACCGGATCCCGCCGTACCTCTACGAAGACGCGGAACTCGGTGGCGCGTCGCCGTGGCAGAAGTTCCGCAACATCACGCTGCCGATGACGTGGGACGTCGTCGGCGTCGCCGGGGTGCTGTGGACGATCAACGCGCTGAAGATCTTCGAGCTGGTGTTCGTGCTGGCCGGGCCGGGCACGTACGCCCCGCCGAACCAGGCGTGGACGCTCGGGATCTACGTCTTCGACCGGACCTTCGGCTCCAACGGCACGCCGGACTTCGGCGCCGCCTGCGCCTGCGCGGTGGCGATGATCGCGCTCGTGTCGATCCTGGTCGTGCTGCTGAGGCGGGTGATGCGCCGTGACGCGATCCAGTTCTGACGTCGTGCGGCAAGCGCCGCGCAAACCGAAGCCGGCTCCGGGCTCACGCAGGTTCAGCCCGCTGCGGCTGCTGGGTTCGGTGTTCGTCTGGGCGTTCACCGCGGGCAACGTCCTGGTGCTGTACTGGCTGCTGACGGCCGCGTTCAAGACGCCGGTGGAGATCTTCACCAAGCCGTTCGCGCTGCCGTACCAGTGGTTCCACGTCGGCAAGCCGTTCCGGAACTTCGTCTACGCGTGGAACAACGCCGGGTTCGGCGACGCGGTGGTGACGACGGTGGTCCTGGTCGGCCTCGCGACGGTCGCGACCGTCGCCGTCTCCGCACCCTGCGCGTACGCGCTGACCCGGCTCGGCGTGCGCGGCTCCGGGCCGATGACGAACGTCGTCGCGATCGGCATGGGCGTGCCGTTCCAGACCGTGATCATCCCGCTGTTCGTGGTGCTCAGCCGGATCCACCTGGACAACGAGTACGGGCTCTTCCTGCTGTACGTCGCTTTGTCGATCCCGTTCACGGTGTTCCTGCTGACCGGCTTCTTCCGCTCGCTGCCGGACGAACTCGAGGAAGCGGCCTCGCTGGACGGCGCTTCCCCGGCCCGGACGTTCTTCTCGGTCATGCTGCCGCTCGCCCGCGGCGGCCTGATCACGGCGCTGACGCTCAACGCGATCGGCCTGTGGAACGAGACGCTGCTGGCGATCGTGTTCCTCAAGGACCAGGCCCACTTCACGCTTTCCCGCGCGCTGTTCACCTTCTACGGCGCGGCGAGCTACCAGTCGGAGTACGGCGGCCTGATCGCCGGCGTGGCGATCGTCGTGCTCCCGATGCTCGTGCTGTACCTCGTGCTCGCCCGCCGGATCATCACCGGCCTGACCCTCGGCGCCGGAAAGTAGGAGCAGATGGCCACCGTGAGTTTCCGGGACACGACCCGGTTCTACGCCGGAGTGGACCGCCCGGCCGTCGACGGCTTCGACCTCGACGTCCAGGACGGCGAATTCCTCGTGCTGGTCGGTCCGTCCGGCTGCGGCAAGTCGACGACGCTGCGGATGCTGGCCGGGCTGGAGGGCGTCGACGAAGGGTCCATCCACATCGGCGACCGCGACGTCACCGAGCTGCCGCCGAAGGACCGGGACATCGCGATGGTGTTCCAGAACTACGCGCTCTACCCGCACATGTCGGTCGGCGAGAACATCGGCTTCCACCTCAAGCTGGCAAAGCTGCCGAAGGCCGAGCGGGAGCGGCGGGTGCGCGAGGCCGCGGCGCTGCTGGACCTGACGGAGTACCTGGACCGCAAGCCGGCCAAGCTGTCCGGCGGGCAGCGCCAGCGCGTCGCGATGGGCCGCGCGATCGTGCGCGAGCCGAGCGTGTTCCTGATGGACGAGCCACTGTCCAACCTGGACGCCAAGCTGCGGGTGCAGACGCGGACGCAGATCGCGTCGCTGCAGCGCCGACTGGGCATCACCACGCTGTACGTCACGCACGACCAGGTCGAAGCGATGACCATGGGCGACCGGGTCGCGGTCCTGCGCGACGGCGTGCTCCAGCAGTGCGACACGCCGATCGGCCTGTTTTCGCGACCGGCCAACGTGTTCGTGGCCGGGTTCATCGGCTCGCCGTCGATGAACCTGCTGGAGACGAAGGTGGACGAGGCGACGGTGCCGCTCACCCCGGCGCAGCGCTCGGCGCTCACCGGCCCCGACCTCGTCGTGGGGGTCCGGCCGGAGGGCTGGACGCTCGGCGGGGGCGGCTACGAAGCCGTCGTCGAGGTGGTGGAGGAGCTGGGCAGCGACCAGTACCTGTACTGCCGGGCGGGGGAGCGGGTGCTGACCGTGCGGACGCCGGGCATGGCGCCGTGGCGGCGTGGCGAGCCGATCACCCTGGCGCCGAAGCCGGACGCGGTCCACCTGTTCGACGCGGCCACCGGGGAAAGGCTGCCGGACGCATGACCGAGCTTCGCCGCACGTCGATCACGCTGCCCGCGGCGGAGCTGGGTCCGGAGAACCCGCTGCCGCCGCTGGTGAAGCCGGAAGCCGTGGCGTCGGTGTCCAATGTGGACGAGCTGCCCGCCGACCTGGCCGCCGGGCTGGCGTACGGGCGGCTCGACACCGTGCTGCCGTACCGGCTTCAAGACGGCTACACGCGCGAACGCGCTGTCCGGGAGCTGCCCGCGCTGGTGCTGGAGAACGACCTGCTGCGTGCGACGATCCTGCCGTCGCTCGGCGGGCGGCTCTGGTCGTTGGTGCACCAGCCGTCCGGGCGCGAGCTGCTGTACCGCAACCCGGTGTTCCAGCCCGCGAACCTCGCGCTGCGGGACGCGTGGTTCGCCGGTGGCGTCGAGTGGAACCTGGGCAGCACCGGGCACACGGCGCTGACCTGCGCGCCGATGTTCGCGGCCGAGGTCGAGGGCCCGGACGGGACACCTGTGCTGCGGCTGTGGGAGTGGGAGCGCACCCGGGACCTGCCGTACCAGCTGGACTTCTGGCTGCCCGAAGGTTCGGAACACCTGTTCGTCGGGGTGCGGATCCGCAACCCGCACTCCCATGACGTCCCGGTCTACTGGTGGTCGAACACCGCCGTGCCGCAGACGGCGTCGACGCGGGTGCTCGTGCCCGCGGACCAGGCTTGGCACTACGGCTATTCGGGCCGGCTGGACCTCGTCGACGTGCCCGGTGAGCTGACCTACCCGGCGCGCGCGGGCGCGGCCGCCGACTACTTCTTCGAGGTGGCTTCGGAGCGCCCGTGGATCGCGGCGGTCGACGAGACGGGTACCGGTCTCGGCCAGGCCTCGACGGCCCGCCTGCGTGGCCGGAAACTGTTCCTGTGGGGCGAATCCGCGGGCGGCAGGCACTGGCAGGAGTGGCTCGCGCCGGGCGCGGAGACGGGCTACCTGGAGATCCAGGCGGGCCTGGCCCGCACGCAGCTGGAGCACCTGCGCCTCCCGCCGGGCGAAGAATGGGACTGGCTGGAGGCGTACGGCCCGGTGACGGCGGACCCGGCCGCGGTGCACGGCGAGGACTGGGGGGCCGCCACGGACGCGGTCGCGGGCTTGCCGTCCGCGGCCGTGCTCGACGCGCGCCACCGGGCGTGGCGGGGGATCGCGGACACCGAGCCGGGCGGGCTGCTGGCCACCGGTTCGGGCTGGGGCGCGCTGGAAACCCAGCGCATGGTGGCGTGCCTGCCGGGCACGCCGTTCCCGAAGGAGACGCTGGGGCCGGAGCAGCAGCCGTGGCTGGACCTCCTGGACGGCGAGGTGCCGGATGCGGACCCGCGCGCCGCGCCGCCCGCGACCCTGGTCAACCGCTACTGGGCCGACCTGCTCGAGCACACCGGGGACACCTGGCTGACGTGGTACCACCGCGGTGTCGCCCGGTGGGCGGCCGGTGACCGGGAAGCGGCGCGGGAAGCGTGGCGTGCTTCGGTGGCGGCGGAGGAGAACGCGTGGGCGTTGCGCAACCTCGCCGTCGCCGCCCCGGACGCCGGGGAGTCGGCGAGGCTGTTCCTGCGTGCCCGGGAACTGGCGCCGGACGTGCGGCCGCTGCTCGTCGAAGCGGTTTCGGCACAGCTGGCGGCCGGGCACGCCCCGGTTTCCCTGCTGCCCGGGCGAGCCGACGGCCGGCTCGCGTTGCTGACCGCGCTCACCCGGCTCGCGCTGGGGGACCGCGCGGGCGCGAAGGCCGTGTTCGACGCGGGGTTCGAGATCGCGAACATCCGCGAAGGCGAGACATCCCTTTCGGACACCTGGAAAGCGCTCTCGGCGGACCCGATGCCGCCGGAGTACGACTTCCGGATGAAGTAGCGGCGCGGCGTGCCGGGGCGCGGCGGACGGCGGCGATGCAGCATACTGCTCGCCGAGAGTGAACTAGGGAGTACCGCGATGGCCCGGCACGAACGCTTGAGCACCCTGCTGGACATGCTGGGGCAGCGGGAAAAAATCGACGTCGAGGACGTGGCCGCGGAGCTCGACGTCTCCGCCGCCACGATCCGCCGCGACCTCGACCACCTGGCCGAACAGCAGCTGCTCACGCGGACGCGAGGCGGCGCGGTCGCCAACGACCTCGCCTACGACCTGCCGCTGCGCTACAAGACCGCGCGGCACGTGCCGGAGAAGCAGCGGATCAGCACCGCCGCGGCCGCGTTCGCCGCGAAGGGCATGGTGGTCGGCCTGAACGGCGGCACCACGACCGCCGGAGTCGCGCGGGCACTGGCGATCCGCCCCGACCTGTCCGGCCGCGGCGACGCACCGGGCCTCACCGTCGTCACGAACGCGCTGAACATCGCGCACGAGCTCGCGGTCCGCCCGAACGTGAAGATCGTGGTCACCGGCGGCGTCGCGCGGCCGCAGTCGTTCGAGCTGAGCGGCCCGCTGGCCACGCGGGTCCTCAGTGAACTGACGATCGACCTGCTGTTCCTCGGCGTCGACGCGTTCGACCCGGACGCGGGCGCGTTCGCCCACCACGAGGGCGAGGCCAGCATCAACCGCCTGATGGTCGAGCGCGCCGAGCGCGTGGTCGCGGTGGCGGACGGTTCGAAGCTGGGCCGCCGCGCGTTCGCGCGCATCTGCGAGACGACGCAGGTGCACGCGCTGGTCACGGACACCGACGCCGACCCGGACGCCCTCCGCGCGTTCGAAGCCGCCGGAGTCGCGGTCCAAGCCGTCTGAGCCCCCGGGGCCCGGCGAGGTCGGGCCGGCCGCGGCGGCCGGACGTCATGAACGAGTCGTTCACCGCGCCAGACGACAGGTCCCGGCAAAGTCGCGTCGGTGCGGTCCGCAGCGGTGCTCCAGTGTCTTGAATGACTCATTCAGGACGCCCGAAGACCTGAATGAGTCATTCAAGACGTGTGGGGCGAGCGGCTCACCGGCGGCAGAGTGGCCTGGCCGCACGACTTTGCCGAGGCCCTGTCGCCAGACGACATGAACGAGTCGTTCATGACATCCCGAGCCCGCGACGGAAGTAGGGCAATTGGGTCTCTGAACCGGTCAGGCAGTGACACTGCGCGAAGCGTGCGCTATACAGAGCACATCATGCGTGTTAGTGCGCGAAAGGTGTCATTAATGAGCAGACTTGCGCAATCGCTCACTTGTCTCGCCGCAGTCGCCGCCCTCGGGCTGGCGCCCAGCGCGGCGTACGCGGACTCGCCGTCGGGCCGCCTCGGCGACCTGACCGGCATCGCCGCCGACGGGCCGGTGGTCACGCTGAAGTCGGGAGCCGCGGCGGTGCGCGTGAGCTTCCCGGCCGAAGGCGCCGTCCGGATCTGGCTCGCCCCCGACGGGACGTTCACCGACCCGGCGGGGGACAAGATCGTCCGGCCGAAGTCCACGACCCCGGCGACGCCCCAGCGCGTCGACAAGGGCGCCTATTGGGCCATTTCGACGCCCAAGGCGACGCTGCGGGCCTACAAGCACCCGCTGACGTTCGCCCTCTACGACGGCGCCGACCGCACGCGGCGCTGGGCCGAGTCCGCGCCGCTGTCCTGGACCGGCACCACGACCACTCAGACCCTGGCCCGCACCGCGGCCGAGCAGTTCGTCGGCGGCGGCGAGCAGAACGGCCGGTTCAGCCACCGCGACCAGACCATCAAGATCTTCGCCGACGACAACTGGAACGACGGCGGCGCGCCCAACTCGCAGCCGTTCTACGCCTCGACGGCGGGCTACGGCGTGCTGCGCAACACCTTCGCGCCCGGCAGCTACTCCTTCACCGACCCGGTGCAGACCACGCACGACGAACGCCGCTTCGACGCCACCTACGTCGTCGGCAACGGACTGAAGGACGTCGTCTCCGGCTACACCGACCTCGTCGGAAAGCCGTTCCTGCCGCCCATCTACGGCCTCGAAACCGGGGATTCCGACTGCTACCTGCACAACGCGAACCGCGGGGAGCGGCACACGCTCGACGCGGTGAAGATCGCCGAGGGGTACACGCGCAGCGGCATGCCGAACGGCTGGATGCTGGTCAACGACGGCTACGGCTGCGGCTACGAAAACCTGCAGCAGACCGGGGAAGGCCTGCGCAAGAACAACATGCAGCTGGGCCTCTGGACCGAGGACGGCGTGCCGAACCAGGCCGAGGAGGTCAAGGCCGGCGTGCGCGTGCGCAAGCTGGACGTCGCCTGGGTCGGCCCGGGCTACCAGTTCGCGCTCGACGCCTGCGACACCGCCTACAAGGGCATCGAGGACAACAGCGACGCCCGCGGGTTCGTCTGGCAGCCGGTGAGCTGGGCCGGCGCGCAGCGCTGCGGCGTGCTGTGGAGCGGCGACCAGGCCGGGTCCTACGACTACATCAAGTGGCAGATCCCGACGTACGCGGGCGCGACGACGTCCGGCATCGCCTACAACACCGGCGACATCGACGGCATCTTCGGCGGCAGCCCGCAGACCTACGTCCGCGACCTGCAGTGGAAGACCTTCCTGCCGGCGGCGATGACGATGGACGGCTGGGCGTCGTCGGACAAGCAGCCGTGGCGCCAGGGCGAGCCCTACACCTCGATCAACCGCAAGTACCTGCTGCTCAAGGAACGGCTGCTGCCCTACACCTACAGCTATTCGGCGCAGGCGCACCAGACCGGCGTCGGCCAGGTCCGGCCGCTGGCGCTGGAATACCCGGACGACCCGAACGTGTGGACCGACAAGGCGAAGTACGAGTTCCTGTCCGGCACGGACTTCCTCGTCGCGCCGGTCTACGAGAAGGCGAACGTGCGCAACGGCATCTACCTGCCGAAGGGCACGTGGGTGGACTACTGGAGCGGCAAGACCTACACCGGTCCCACCACAGTGGACGGTTACGACGCCCCGCTGGACACGCTGCCGCTGTTCGTCCGCGCCGGGGCCGTCGTCCCGATGTGGGCCGAGGGCACGAAGTCGTGGCAGACCCGCGACAAGGGCGAACTCGACCTCGACGTCTACCCGCAGGGTCACGGGAGCTTCACCCTCACCGAGGACGACGGCGTGACCCGCGGCTACCAGCGCGGTGAGCAGGCGAAGCAGACGTTCACCGTCGACGCGCCGAAGTCCGGCCCGGGCACGGTGACCGTCGGGATCGGCGCGAGCACCGGCACCTACCCGGGGAAGCCGGCCGCGCGAAACTACCTGCTGACCGTCCACACGGGATCGAAGCCCGGCGTGGTCCAGGCCGGCACCTCGGTGCTGCGCCAGTACGGCAGCAAGGCCGAACTCGACCAGGCGTCGTCGGGCTGGTGGTACGACCCCGCGGGCAAGGGTGTCGTGCGCGTCAAGACCGGGCAGCTCGGCGCCGGCGACCGGCAGGACGTCCGCCTGTCCGGCACCAGCGCGGTCGGCGGCATCTTCCCCGAGGACGACAACGGCTCGGTCGCGCTGACCGTGCCGCCGGTGGCCGCGCCGGGCCAGGCCGTGACCGGCACGCTCGGGTTCACCAACGGCACCCCGCTGCCGGTCCAGGACGTGCGGCTTTCTCTGCGGGGCAACGGCTTCCGGGCCGACGTCCCGGCCACGCCGAAGCTCGTCCTGCCCGGTCAGACGGTGAAGGTTCCGGTGAAACTGACCCCGGACGCCGGGCTCAAGCCGGCCGACTATCAGGTCACGGCCACCGCGTCCTACCAAGCCCGGCTGGGGGCGCACCAGGTGACCGACTCGGCAACCGTCACCGTCCCGTACGCCTCGCTGGCCGCGGCGTACGGGAACGTCGGGGTCACGGACGCGGCGCACGTGACGGCGGGCGACCTCGACGGCGGCGGCAGCAGCTTCCGCGCGGAGGGCCTGGCGGAAGCGGGCCTCAAGCCGGGCGCGGCGTTCACCGCGAACGGTGCCACGCTGACCTGGCCGGACGCGGGCAGCGGCAAGGCGGACAACGCCGTGGCCGCCGGCCAGACCATCGCCGTCCGGGGCACCGGCACCAAGCTGGTGTTCGCGGGCACCGGTACGGGGACGGCCAAGGGCACGGTGTTCGTCCAGTACGCGGACGGCAGCACGAGCCAGGCCGACGTCGGCGTCCCGAACTGGTGCTGCGCCGACCCGGCCCAGTACGGCGCGACCACCGTCGCGACGGTGCTGGGCAAGAACACCCGCACCGGCCCGGCGTACCCGACGACGCCGTACCGGGTGTTCGCGAACTCCGTCCCGCTGACCGCGGGCAAGGAGGTGGTGGCGGTGACGCTGCCGTCGAACTCGGCCCTGCACGTGTTCGCCACCGGCATCGCGTGACCGACGGGTCGTGAGTGTTCGGTCGGGTTCCAACCCGACCGAACACTCACGACCGGCCTGCGGTCAGCTTCCCGCGGCGCAGAACGTGTCGGCCGGCCGCTGCCCGCTCACCAGGAACGCGGTCACGAGCGAGTTCCCGCACTTGCTCGGCGTGAACAGGTAGGCCCCGTGCCCGCCCTGGTCGATCGTGATCATCCGGGCACGCTCGCCGAACGCCGCGCGCAGCTTGCGGGCGCCCGACAACGGCGTGCCCGGGTCACGCTGGTTCTGCACCATCAGCACGTTCGCCGGGCCGTGGCCGGTGATCCGCACCCGCGGCTCGGCCGGCGGGGCCCAGTACGCGCACGCCGCGATGTTCGCCGCGCCCGCGCCGATCAGCGGGTAGCGGACCCGGGCGACGGCCACGTCCACCTGGTAGCTCGCGATCGACCGCGGCCACGCCGAGTCCCCGCAGATCACCGCGAACCGGGACGCCAGCAGGTTTTCCACGCCGGTCACCGGTTCCACCGGCGGCGCCGGGGGCCGGCCCTGGTCGAGCGCCTGCCAGTTCACGGCCAAGGGGGCCAGGTCCGTCGAGTACAGGCCTTCGAACGTCAGGCCGCGGAAGACCGAGCCGTCGACGCCCTCGACCGGCGCGCGGTCCAGCCGCGCCGCCAGCTCGTGGAACTTGGCCGTCACCCGCGCCGGCGTGGTGCCGAGGCCGTACTCCGGGTGCGCCGCGGCGAACTTCGCGAAGTCCGGGAACCGGTCCTCCATGCCCCGGGCGAAGCCGTGCATCGCGTCGATGTCGTAGCCGCCCGGCCCGAGGCTGCTGTCCAGCACGAACCGGTCGCTGCGCTCGGGGAACAGCGTCGTGTACACCGCGCCGAGGTACGTGCCGTAGGACGCGCCGAGGTACGAGACCTTCGCTTCCCCGAGTGCCGCGCGGATGCGGTCCATGTCCCGCGCGGTGTTCGCCGTGGTGACGTACGGCAGCAGCGACCCGGTCTTCGCCTCGGCGCACTGCTTGGCTTCCTGCTTGGCCAGCGCGGCCTGCTTCACGACGTCGGCCGGGCCGTTCGCGTACGGCAGGTTCCCGACGGCGATCTGCTCCGGCTTCAGGTCGCACGTCACCGGCGTGCTGTGCGCGACCCCGCGCGGGTCGAACCCGATGATGTCGTAGGAGTCGAGCACGTCCTGCGGCATCCGCACGAGCTTCAGCAGCTGCGGGTAGTCCAGGCCACCGCCGCCGGGACCGCCCGGGTTGGTCAGCAGCACGCCCCGTCGCTTCGCCGGGTTCTTGCTCGGCAGGCGCGACACCGCGATGTCGATCGTGCGCCCGCCCGGATCCCGGTAGTCCAGCGGGACCTTCATGGTCGTGCACTGCAGATCCGGCGTCGGGAACGCCCCGGCCGGGCACGGTCCCCAGTCCAGGGTGGCCGGTGCGGCGGACGCCGCGGGGACGACGGTCGTCGCGCCGGCCACGGCGATCGCGACGGCCAGCAAGGTTTTGCGCATCGGATTTCCTTTCGTTCGCACCGCGGTCAGCGGCGCGGTTCCCAGCGGAAGAGCCGCGTCGCCAGCACGACCGCGACGAAGACCCAGGCGAGGGTCGGGGCGAAGAGGACGAGTGAATCGGCGACCGGGCGGCCGCCGTTCCACGCGTCGAGCACCAGCTCGGCCGCCGAGCCGCCGGGCAGCAGGCGCTTGAGCAGCGTGAGCTCCCCGGTGCCGGTGAGGCCGACCCAGCCGGCCACCGCGATCACGCCGAAGCTGATCGGCAGCGTGGTCACCTGGGCGTGTTCGGGCGAGTTCGTCAGCCCGGCCGTGGCCAGGCCCAGCGCGAGCATCATCACCACGGTGGCCACGACGGCGGCGGCCAGCAGGAGCGGGTTCGCCGGCTGCCCGGTGACCACAGCCAGCACGGCGAGCAGCACGGCGATCTGGACCACCGCGATCGCGGTGACCGGCAGCAGCAGCCCGCCGAGGATCCCGGCGTCGCTCGCCGCGGTCGAGCGCAGGCGCTTGAGGAACAGGTTCTGGCGGCGGGCGGCCAGCGTCGTCACCGCGGTGGTGTAGAGGCCGATGCCCAGCACGAAGAACAACGTCAGCGTCGCGATGTAGCCGAGGCTGCCCACCTCGGCGAACACGTCGTGCCGGGCGATGAAGAACGCGCTGAGCGCGGCCGGCAGGACCAGCGCGGTGACGAGGACGAGCCGGTTCCGGAAAAGCTGGAGCAGCTCGCCGCGGGCGATCGTCAGCATGGTTGCCTCTCTCAGGAGTTCTCGATGGCGCGGAAGACGTCGTCGAGCCGCGTCGGCCCGGCCTGCAGGTCGAGCAGCTCCACGGCCTGGTCCCGCGCCCAGGCCAGCAGCGTGTACAGGTCCTTTTGCAGGCCGAAGGTCTCGACGAGGTACTTGCCGTCCACGCCCCGCGTGGCGAGCAGTGGCGGCGACGGCGCGTGGGCCGGGAGTCCGAAGTGGATGGTCGACGGCAGCGTCCTGGTCAGCTCGGCGACGGTGCCCTCGCGGTGGAAGGCACCCTGGTGCATGAGCCCGATGCGGTCGGCGCGCTGCTGCGCTTCCTCGAGGTAGTGCGTGGTGAGCACGACGGTGGCGCCGTCCTCGCGCAGCCGGTCGACGGCGTCCCAGAGCGCGTCCCGCGACTGGATGTCGAGGCCGGTGGTGGGCTCGTCGAGGAAGACCAGTTCGGGCGTGCCGTAGACGGCGGTGGCGAAGTCGAGCCGCCGCTTCTCCCCGCCCGAGAGCTGCCCGACCTTGGTGCCCGCCTTGCGGGTCAGGTCGACGACGCCGAGCACGCGCCCGACGTCGTCGTGCCGCTCGGTGAGCCGCCCGACCAGCCCGACGGTCTCGCGCACGGTCAGGTCGGCGGAAAACCCGCTCTCCTGCAGCATGATCCCCATCCGCGGGCGGACGGCGGCGCGGTCGCGGGGGTCCTTGCCGAACACCCGCACGGCCCCCGAGGTCGGCGCGCGGTGACCTTCGACCGTCTCCAGGGTCGAGGTCTTGCCGGCGCCGTTCGTGCCGAGCAGGGCGTACAGCTCCCCGCGATCCACTTGGAACGAAAGGTCTTTCACGGCGGGGAAGCCGCCGTAGGCGAGGGTGAGGCGATCGACGTCGATGACCGGTGTCGTGGACATGCCACGGATTCCAGCGTGGATCGCGGCGGCCCGGCAGTGTGGCGACGTCACCCCGGGATGTGACGTGGTGTCACTGGTGGAACCCGCTCAGCCGGATACGCTCGGGTTCGTGGAAGTGCCGATGATCGCGCGAAGGAGCTCCTGGACCGGCGGGGGCGTCCAGGAGCGGCTGCGCCGGCTGAACCTGATCACGACCGTGCCGCCGCTGGTGATCGTCGGCGTGCTGCTGCTGTTCCTGACCGCCCGGTCCTGGTGGCACGTCGTGATCCAGGTCGCCGGGCTGGTCGCGGCGCTGGCGACCGCCGAGCGCTGGACCGCGGGCGACTACCTGCGCGTCGCGCGCCCGAGCCTGGTCGTCGCCTCGGTGGTCTGCCTGGCCGGGGCGCTGACCGACGACACCGCCGCGTTCTTCGGCCTGTCCGTCGTGGGTTCGTACCTCATCCCGCCGCTGCCGCGCCACCGGCTCGCCGCGCTGGGCGGGCTGGCCGCCCTGATCGCGGTCCTGGGCGCGACGAACGCGCTCGTGCACGACGACCGGTTCGGCTGGCGGCTGTTCCAGTTCGCCGCCGTCCCCGCGGCCGCCATGCTGGTCTCGACCGCCTTCATGTTCGTCAGCCAGCGCTTCTTCGACCTGATCGCGGAGCTGGAACAGTCCCGCGACCGCGAAGCGGAGCTGGCCGTCAGCCGGGAGCGGGTGCGCTTCGCCAGTGACCTGCACGACATCCAGGGCCACACGCTGCACGTCGTCAAGCTGAAGGTGGCACTGGCCGAGAAGCTGCTGGACCGCGAACCCGCCCGGGCGCGCGAGGAACTGCGGGAGGTGCACGACCTGGTCGGCGAAACCATCGACCGGACCAAGGAACTCGCCTACGCCCAGCGGCGGCTCAACCTGTCCGCCGAGCTGGAGAACGCGAAGAACCTCTTCGAGGCCGCGGGCATCCACGTCCGCGTCGAGCGCGAGTCCGAAGTGGACGCCACCGCGGGCGAGCTGCTCGGCCAGGTCCTGCGCGAGACGACGACCAACATCCTGCGCCACGCCGAAGCCCGCCAGGTGGGGATCACGCTCACCCGCCGCGGGATCGCGATCGTCAACGACGGCGCACCGGACACCGGCCCGCTCGAACTCGGCGGGCTCGCGGTGCTCCGGCAGCGCCTCGCGGAGCACGGCGCCGAGCTGGACGTCTCGCACTCCGGCGGCCGCTTCCGCACCGCGGCGGCCTTCCCCGCGCCGTGACAACCGGGGCTTCGCCCCGGGCCGGGGGCTTCGCCACCCGGACCCCCAAAAGCGCCGAAGGAGGCCCGACGATGACAACCGTGGTGCTCGCCGACGACGAGGCCCTGCTCCGCAAGGCGCTGGCCGCGCTGCTGCCGCTGGAAGGCGAGATCACGGT
The DNA here is from genome assembly GCF_014873755.1 of Amycolatopsis lexingtonensis. Taxonomy (NCBI): domain Bacteria; kingdom Bacillati; phylum Actinomycetota; class Actinomycetes; order Pseudonocardiales; family Pseudonocardiaceae; genus Amycolatopsis; species Amycolatopsis lexingtonensis. The sequence continues at coordinate 5,859,971 of NZ_JADBEG010000001.1, read as the reverse complement.
GCTAGCCGAGGCCGACGACGGCGAAGCGGCGGTCGCGGCCACCCTCGAACACCGGCCGGACGTGCTGGTCATCGACCTCGAAATGCCGCGCGTGGACGGGCTCGGCGCGGTCGAGAAGATCCGCCGCGCCCGGCCGGACCAGGTGATCCTGATGCTGACCCGGCACGCCCGCCCCGGCGTGCTCCGCAAGGCGCTGAAGCTCGGCGTCCAGGGCTTCGTCAGCAAGTCGGCGGAACCGGCCCACATCACGTCGGTGATCAAGACCCTGCACGCGGGCAAGCGCTGGATCGACCCGGACGTCTCGGCCCTCGCCGTCGTCGACGACTGCCCGCTGACCGACCGGGAGCTGGACGTCCTGCGCGCGACCCGCGAGGGCTTCGCGGTGGCCGACATCGCCGGGCAGCTGCACCTCGCGGAGGGCACGGTCCGCAACTACCTGTCGAACGCGATGCAGAAGACCCAGACCCGCACCCGCCACGAAGCGGCCCGCTACGCGCGCGAGCACGACTGGCTCTAGCCCGGTCGGCCCCTTGACACGGGACGGTGTCATGCTTTCGGGGTCAGGAGGGGGGAGCTGCTGGTGCGCCCGATGAACACGCCGATCGACCCCGAGTGGCGGGAGCTGCTCGTGCACGCCGCCGTCCGGCTGGCGCAGCGCGGCGGCCTCGCGAGCATCACCGCCGAGACGGTCACGGCCGAGGCGGGCCTCCCGCCCGGCGCGGCCGCCGAACACTTCGCGTCGGTCCCGGCCCTGCTGCTCGAGGTCGGCTCCCGCGTCCTCCGGCTGCGGACGGACACGCTGCGCGAGTGGCTCGACGGAACCGGCCCGGACAACGTCGTGCCCCGGCTGGCGGAGCTGATCCACCACCAGCTGACCGAGCAGCGCGCTACGAGCGTGGTCGCCTACGAGCTGTACGCGCTGGGCACGCGCCACGAGGAGTTCCGCCAGGCCAGCCGCCTGGCGAACGCCCGCCTGCGCGAACGGCTGGCGGAGATCCTGCCCCCGGCCGAGGCCGCCCGCCTGGCCGCCACCGCCGACGGCTTCCAGCTGCAGTGCCTGTTCGAGGTGGAGACGCCGACGGTCGAGCAGATCGAGTGGGTCCTGAGAGGCTGAGGATCAGCGCAGGGTCACCGCCACGACGGCGGCGGGCACCGCGCCGAGCACGACGCAGGGCAGCCCGGCGAGCCAGCTCTTCCGGCGCGCCGCCCAGACGGCCGCCCCACCGGCCAGCACCGTCCACGCGACGGCTGCGACGAACCAGGCGAACAGCGGCCCGGAGCCGGCCCAGTCACGGCCCCCGCTCGCCAGCCCGGCGATCAGGAGGAGCGCACCCCCGGCGGCGATGCCCAGCGCGATCAGGACGCATCCCAGCGCCATGACCACCGCTCTCGCCACACGCCCGTCGTCTCGCACGGGCGACAACCTATCTGCCGCCGGGCAGACGGCGCGGCCGGTCGTGGTGAGCTGACGAAGTTGCGACGTGTCGTGTTTCGGACGCGGCCGCCCTAGTGACGGATCACGGTGGCGGCGCAAGCCTGATGCGATGCACTGGAGATCACGTGTTCTGGTCCTGACCTGCGCCGGCGCACTGGCCGCGGGCACCGCCGGAGTCGCGGGCGCGGCCACCGGCCCGCAAGCGGCACCGGCTCCCGCTGGCGTCGAACGGCATTCGGTCACCCTGCTCACCGGTGACGTCGTCCAGGTCGAGCGGCAGCCCGGCGGCAAGCAGGCCGCCACCGTGCGGCCCGCGCCGGGCCGGGAAAAGATCCGGTTCCACCAGCAGGAGATCGACGGCCACCTCAGCGTCTTCCCCGAGGACGTCGCGCCCCGGCTGGGGTCGAAGCAGGTCGACCGGAGCCTGTTCGACGTCACCGAGCTGATCGCCGAGGGCTACGCCGACGAGCAGTCGAAGACCCTCCCGCTGATCCTCACCTACCGCAAGGGCGCGGACCTCCGCACCGCCGCCCCGGCCGCTGCCGAGCTCGGCGTGACGCTGACCAGCGTCAACGGCCGTTCCGCGCGGGCCAGCAAGGCCGGCGCGGCCGCGTTCTGGGCCTCGTCGGCGAGCCCCGCGATCGAGCGGATCTCCCTGGACCGCAAGGTCCGCGCCACCCTAGACCGCAGCGTCCCGCAGATCGGCGCCCCCGAGGCGTGGGCCGCGGGCTACGACGGCACCGGCACCACGGTCGCGGTGCTCGACACCGGCTACGACCCCACCCACCCCGACCTCGCCGGGCGCGTGCGCGAGGCGGTCAACTTCACGACCAGCCCCGACACCACCGACCGGTTCGGCCACGGCACGCACGTCGCCTCGACGATCGCGGGTTCCGGCGCCGCTTCGGGCGGCAAGCTCAAGGGCGCCGCGCCGGGCGCGGAACTGCTCGTCGGGAAGGTCCTCGACGACGACGGCTCCGGCTACGAGTCCTGGGTCCTCGCCGGGATGGAGTGGGCGGCGCACTCCGGCGCCAAGGCGGTCAACATGAGCCTCGGCGGCGGGCCGACCGACGGCACCGACGCGCTCAGCCTCGGTCTCGACGCGCTCAGCGCGCAGACCGGCACGCTCTTCGTGGTGGCCGGCGGCAACGACGGCGAACAGGGCGCCTACACCATCGGCTCGCCGGGCACCGCCGCCGCCGCGCTGACCGTCGGCGCCGTCGGCCGTGACGAAAGCCTGGCGTCGTTCTCCAGCCGCGGGCCGCGCCTGGGCGACAACGCCGTCAAGCCGGACATCACCGCGCCCGGCGTCGGCATCGTCGCCGCGCGCGCGGCGGGCACCGCCATGGGTGACGTCGTCGACGACCACTACACCGCCGCCTCCGGCACGTCCATGGCCACGCCGCACGTCGCCGGCGCGGTGGCGATCCTCGCCCAGCAGCACCCCGACTGGCCGGGCAGCCGGCTCAAGGACGCGCTGGCGAGCACTTCCCTGACCGCCACCGGACTCTCGGTGTTCGAACAGGGTGGCGGCCGGGTCGACGTGGCCCGCGCGGTGAAGCAGAAGGTCTTCGCCACCGGCACGCTCGACCTCGGCGCCGTCGAGGACGGCAAAGCTCCGGTGTCCAAACAGGTCACTTACACCAACGTCGGCACCACGCCGGTCTCGCTGAAGCTGGCCCTCGACGCCAAGTCCCTCGCCGGCGTGCCCGCCGCCGACGGGATCCGGCTCGACAAGTCCGCTGTGGACGTTCCGGCCGGTGGCCAGGCGACGGTCACCCTCACCGGCGACCCGGCGAAGCTGGCGGCGGGCACCTACAGCGGGCGGCTCACCGCGACCGCCGGCGGCGTGGCCGTGCACACCTCGCTCGGCGCGGACAAGACCGCGCCGAAGCACAAGGTCAAGATCTCCGCGCTCGACCTGCGGGGCAAGCCGACCGTCGCGCCGTGGCTGCTGATGTACGGCGAGGACTACCGCTTCGACGTGAACACCTGGCTGGGCGGCGACAGCCTGACCGTCGAGCTCGGCGCGGGCGTTTACTACCTGACCGCCGAGGTCGACGGGACCCGGGACGGCCTCACCGCCACCCAGGTCGTCCTGCCGGAGCTGCGGATCACCGGTGACACGACCGTCGTGCTGGACGCCCGCAAGGCGGTGAAGGTGGACATCCAGACCCCGCAACCGTCCGAACAGGCCGGGATCTGGAGCTACTACACCTACCGGGAACTCGGTCCGCGCCGGATCGCGAACTACGCCATGCAGTTCGACTACACCCGCGAACTCCGCGTCACCCCGACCCCGAAGGTGACCACCGGCGCCTTCGAGTTCGGCTCCCGCTGGTCGAGGATCGCGCCACCGCTGACGGCGAACGTCCTGGGCGGCCGTGCCCCGCTCACGACCCGCTACCTCGCCGGGTCGCCCAAACTGGACGGCTGGCGGCTGCTGCAAGCCGTCTCGGCCGGTGCGGGCAAGCCGGCGGACTTCAAGCGGGCGGACGTGCGCGGGAAGGTCGCGATCGTCGACCCGGACCCGGCGGACTACAACCGCGACGAGGTCTCCCGCGCCGCCGCGGCCGCCGGCGCGGCGATGGTCTTCATCACCGTGCCGGACGGCTGGAGCACCGCCTCGGTGCCGTCGATCAGCGCGGCGCCGTTCCTGCCGATCCCGACCGTCCAGCTCGACCGGGACGAGGGGGTGGCGCTGCTGGCCCAGCTCAAGCGGCTGCCGGTTTTCCTGAGCCTGCGGGGGATCGCGGTCAGCCCGTACCTCTACGACGTGGTCCAGACCGAGCGTGACCGGATCCCGGAGAAGATCGTCCACCGGGTCACCGCGGCGAACACCGCGACCGTCACCACCCACTACCGCCAGACCGGCAGCGGCGGTGAGGCCAAGGAACAGCGGTTCGCGTGGAAGCCGTGGCAGGACTTCGCCGTCAACGAGTACCAGCGGCTCGTGGCGACGCCGTCGACCCGCGAGGAGTACGTCAGCTCCGGGGACGTCCTGTGGCAGCACCGGGTCAAGCACGGCCTGATCTGGGACGAGATGTCGCCGCTCCAAGGCGGCATGACCGCGGCGCCGCGCACCTACACGGGCAAGGAGAACATCACCGAGGACTGGTTCGCGCCGGTGGTCCGGCCCGCCATCCCGCGCGGCGTGCCCGGCATGGACTCGACCCGCGACGGGGACAAGCTCCAGATCCGGATTCCGGAGTTCGTCGACAGCCAGGCGGGGCACTACGGCTTCAACGAAGGCGACGACCAGGCCGGGCCGGCCGTCACGTCGGCGAAACTGTTCCGCGACGGCAAGCTCGTGTCGGAACAGCCCGCCGCGTTCGGCACCTTCCCGGCCGGCGCGAACCCGGCGACCTACCGGCTCGACCTGTCGGTGCGGCGCGATTCGCCGGAGTGGCTGTTCGGCACGAGCACGCGGACGTCGTGGACGTTCCGCTCGGCGCGGTCGGCGTCGCCGGCGCTGCTTCCGTTGCTGCAGCTGGATTACGCGGTCGACGCCGACTCCGGCAACCGGCTCCCGGCCGGCCGCACGGCCAGGATCGGCCTGACCGCAAGGTTCCAGGACGGGATGGCCGCGCCGGACGTGCGGTCGATGAAGGCCTGGGCGTCCTACGACGACGGCAAGACCTGGCGCGCGGTCGACGTCAAGCGCACCGGGAAGTCCTACGAGGCCACGATCGACCACCCGCCGCTCGGCGCCACGAACTCCTACGTCGCGCTGCGGGTGCTGGCCACCGACAGCGCGGGCGACGCCGTCGACCAGACGGTGCTGCGGGCGTACGGGCTCAGCGCGAAATAGCGTCGCGCACGGGCTCCGGGTGCCTTCCGCCGGTTCGCGGCAGGAGGTACCCGGGGCTCGGCTCGTCCAGCCAGCCGAGCTTGCTCGCCTGCCAGGCCAGCTGCATCCGGGTCCGGACGTTGACCCGCCGCATCAGGTCCTGCAGGCGCCGCTGGACGGTCCGGTAGCTGACGTCGAGCTGCGTCGCGATCGACTTGTCGCTGACCCCGCTGATGAGCAGCGACAGCAGCCGTCGCTCGTCGGGGTCGAGGTGGCTGGTGGGCGCGGTGTCGCCGATCCGCAGCGGCGACGCGCGTTCCCAGTAGACCTCGAACAACGCGACCAGCGCGGACAGCAGGCTGCTTTCCCGGACGAGCGCGGCGGTCGGCTCCCCGGTGCTGTCGTGGCTGACCAGCGGGCACAGCGCCACCTTGCGGTCGGAGATGGCCAGGCGCACCGGCAGCTTCGAGATCGAGCGGGCGATCTCGCCACCCTCGATCCCCTCCAGGACGTTGGCGATCCGGCCGGGTTCTTCGAGCAGGCCGGTCTCGTAGATCACCCGGTACTGCACGCCGCGAGCCTGCGCCAGCGCTTCCTCGACGTTCTCCGACGCCGCCATCGCGACGTTGCCCTCCAGGCAGAACCACAGCGACTCTTCGCGGGCACCGCGCTGGATGCTCAGCGCCTGCCGCCGGATCGCGTCCACGCCGGTGATGACCTCGACGAGCTGTGCGGAGTCCCGCCGCCGCACGCTGCCGCGGTACTCCTCGGCGAGCTGCGACACCGCGGCACGGGCGGCCTCCAGCTTCTCCTGGCCGTGCACCAGCAGCGGGCCGAGCGAGACGTCCGGTGGCGCGGACACGTAGTGCTCGCCCGCCCTGCTGACGAGTCCCTTCGCCAGCAGGACCTCCAGGATCGGGTCCACGTCCGCGCGGTTCACCCCGGCCTTGCCGGCGATCTCGCCGGGGCCGGTCCGGTAGCCGCCGACGATCACGCGGTAGACCCGTTCTTCGTCGGGAGTCATGCCCAGCGCTTCCAGCACAAGGCACAACGTACAACGCGGACACAGACGTCCGGCGGACAGGAATTGAGACATCCGTCCCGGCGCGCGGCGTTGTGGGAAAAGAAATTTCGTGCCCCCGGCGGCACGTCGCTAGCTTCGCGTTCATGGACTGGAGCTTTCGAACGGCCGAGGAACTCACGACCGCGATGCGTGCCGGTGCGGTGACGTCGGCGGAACTGACCGACGAGGCGATCGCCCGCATCGAGCGCGACGACGAGGTTGTCAACGCGATCTGTGTGCCGGACTTCGACCGCGCGCGGGCCGCCGCCCGGCGCGCCGACGAGGCACGCGCACGCGGTGAGGACCGGCCGCTGCTCGGCATCCCGGTGACGGTCAAGGAGTCCTACGACGTCGCCGGGCTGCCCACCACCTGGGGCATGCCGCCGCACCGGGACTTCATGCCGGCCGAGGACGCGGTGCAGGTGTCGCGGCTCAAGGCCGCGGGCGCGGTGGTGCTCGGCAAGACCAACGTGCCGCTGGGGCTGCAGGACATCCAGACCTTCAACGACATCTACGGCACCACCACCAACCCGTGGGACCCCGATCGCACCTCGGGCGGGTCCTCCGGCGGGTCGGCGGCGGCGCTGGCGTCCGGCTTCGGCGCGCTGTCCATCGGCTCCGACATCGCCGGCTCGCTGCGCACCCCCGCGCACTTCTGCGGCGTCTACGCGCACAAGCCGACACTCGGGCTGGCGGCGAGCCGCGGCATGGTCCCGCCGGCCGAGCCGGCCCTGCCGGTCGAGCTCGACCTCGCCGTAGTCGGTCCGATGGCGCGGTCCGCCCGCGACCTCACGCTCCTACTCGACGTCATGGCCGGCCCGGACCCGCTGACGTCCGGCGTGGCGCACGCGGTGACCTTGCCGCCCGCCCGCCACGAGCGGCTCGGGGACTTCCGCGTCCTGGTCCTCGACGAGCACCCGCTCATCCCGACCGGGGCCGCCGTGCGCGCGGGCGTGCACCGGGTGGCCGCCGCGCTCGCCGACAGCGGCGCCCGCGTCGAGCACCACAGCCCCCTGCTGCCCGACCTGACCGAAGCGGCGACGCTCTACATGCAGTTGCTGATCTCGGGCACCGTCGCGCGGTTCCCGATCGAATCACTGGAGCGGCTGCAGGCTGGGGCCACCGGCCTGGACGCCGTGCGGCTGCGCGCCATGGCGTTCAGCCACAGCGACTGGCTGGTCGCGAACCAGGGCCGTGAACTCCACCGCCACGCCTGGCGGCGGCTGTTCGCCGAGTTCGACGCGGTGGTGTGCCCGATCACGCCGACACCGGCGTTCCCGCACGACCACCACCCCAACCCGATGGAACGCCGCATCGCCGTCGACGGCACCGAGTACCCGTACTTCGACCAGCTCGTCTGGGCCGGCCTGGCCACCATGCCCGGCCTGCCCGCCACCGCCGTACCCGCGGGCCGGTCCGCCGAGGGCCTGCCGGTCGGCGTCCAGCTCATCGGCCCGATGTTCGAGGACCGCACCCCGCTGCGGCTGGCGGAACTGCTGGAGCGGGAGATCGGCGGCTTCCGGGCCCCGGAACGGGGGTTCGCCCCAGCCGGAAATCGCACCTGGTAGCCGGGGTTTTACTCCGCTCGCCCCGTGACTTCTGGGCTACACTCGGTGCATCGGCGGCGGCCGTTTCGCGCCGGCTGCCGAGACGCGTCCCGCTCCGGACCCCGGCGGTACGACCATATGCGGTCAGCTACCGACGGAGGCCTGATGATCGTCGTGACGCCCGGGCGCCCAGGGGGCGCACGTCCGCTCCTGATCCGATGAGGCGCGTCGCGGCGTTGCCCGAGGAGGCCGGTACCCCCGGACTTTCCCGTGAGCAGCGCTATCGCGGGGCCCGCGTGGTGGCGTCGTTCGCGAGCGACGCCGGTGACTGCGCGTCCCTGCTCGACGCGCTCGGGCTCGAAGCCGCCGACGGTGTGGCCGGTGCGCGGCCCACGCCGTCCGGCCGGTCGCGCCCGCCCACCTCTCGCGGGACCGAGGCGAGTCCATGACCAGCGGAAACGGTCTGTGCCTGGTGCCGGACCACCGGGCGGAGTCGACCGTGGCGACGGTGACCGGCACCCTGACCCCGGCCAACTGCGGCGCGCTGCGCGACGGCGTGCTCAAGGTGGCCACGGACGCGCCGACGAGCGTCATCGCCGACATCCGGGGCCTCGACATCGGCGACGCCACCTTGCTGGCGGTGTTCGCCGTGATCGCGGTGCGGATCGACGCCTGGCCGGCTATCCCGTTCGCGGTGGTGACCGACCGCCCGGACCACGTGGCGCAGCTGGCGAGGCAGGCTGCGGACCGGTTCGTGCCGGTCCACGCCGACGTCCCGGCGGCCGAGCGGGCCCGCGAACGGCCACCCCGCCGACGGGCCCTGCAGCTGCTGGCCGCGTCGCCCGAGGCCTCCGCGGTCGCGCGGGCGTTCGTCGGCCGGGTCTGCGAGCAGTGGCAGGTGCCGGAGTACGCCGACGACGTCCGCCTGGTCGCGACCGAGCTGGTGGAAAACACGATCCGGCACACCACGTCGAACCCCCGGCTGCGGCTGGAGCTGCGCCGGGACACCTTCATCATCTCGGTGGCCGACGACGACCCGCACGAGGCCGTGCTGCTCGAGCGCCCCAGCGAGCACGGTCTCGGCCTGCGGCTGGTCGCCCGGACCACCCACGCCTGGGGGTGCAGCCGCTCCTGGGGCGGCGGCAAGGTCGTCTGGGCCGTGGTGCCGCGCCGGGCCAGGTACCGCCATGGCACCGGGTAACGCCGGTATCACCCTGGCCTTCTCACCCCGGCTTTCGAGCGCCGTGGTGACCGCCACCGGGGAGCTCGACCTCTCCGGGTACGGCTTCCTGCGTGACGGCCTGCTGAAGGTGTCCGCCGACGGACCACCCTCGCTGATCGCCGACATCGACGGGCTGGTCATCGGCGAACTGTCCCCCGTCGGGGTGTTCCCGCTGGTGGGCCGCCGGATGGCGAACTGGCCCGGCATCCCGCTGACCCTGGTCACGCGCCAGCGGACCCACCTGCGGGCCTTCCGCCGCCGGGGGCTCGATCGGTTCGTCACGGTCCACGACGACGTCGAGGTCGCGGAAACCCACCAGCGGATCCCCGCTCGCCGGTGGGCCCACCGGAAGTTCCCCCGCACGGGGGAGGCGACGAAGCTGGCCGGCGCGTTCCTCCGCGACCGGACGACGAACTGGGGTGTGCCGGAGCTGTTCTACGACGCGATCCTGATCGTGAACGAGCTCTTCGGCAACGCGCTCCGGCACACCACGTCCTCGCCCGAGCTGCGCCTCGACCTCCGCCAGGGCTTGCTCTCCATCGCCGTCGCCGACGAGAACCCCCGCCCCGCCGTCCTCCTCGAACGAACTCATCCGCGTGCCCCCGGGATCGGCTTGCACATCGTCGCGGACGCCGCGACGACCTGGGGGAGCAGCCGCCGGTGGTCGGGCGGCAAGGTCGTCTGGGCGACGCTCGCCTCCTCTCCGCGGGGGAGCTGACGCTCCTGCGCACCGCCGTCGGCAGCCGCGTGCGTCAGAATGGCAGCCGTGACTCGTCGCGGTCCCGATCCTGAAGAGCCTCCGGCAGGCCTGCGCGAAAGACTGGTCGTGTCGACGAGCACGCTCGAGGGAGCGCTGGTGGTGGCGGCCGTGGGGACGGTGGACCTCCGCACCGCCTCGTGCCTGTCCGATGCCGTCGTCGATGCCGTGAACCGGCGGCCGGCCACGCTGGTCGTCGACCTGACCGGCGTGGACTTCCTGGCCGCGGCGGGCCTGCACGTCCTGCTCGGCGCGCGGCGCGCCGCCGGGGAGCACACCCGGCTGCGGGTGGTCGCGAGCGGTGCGGCCCTGCGCACCATCACCCTCACCGCGTCGGACGAAGTGCTGGCCGTCTACCCGACCCTGGCCGACGCGACGGAGAGCTGACCGGGGCTCTGGGCCCGGGTGTCCGATGTGGACACAGCGGGACCCGGCTCAGCGCCACCGGGGCAGTGCCAGGCGGAAGATCTTCCGGACGACCGAGCCGAGCTGCCGCGACAGGGATCCGGTGTGGTAGGGCAGGTCGTGGCGCTCGCAGATCGCCCGCACCTCGGGGGCGATCCGCGAGTAGCGGTGGCTGGGCAGGTCCGGGAACAGGTGGTGCTCGATCTGGTGGCCGAGGTTCCCCGAAAGCACGTGGAACAGCGGGCTTCCGTCGATGTTCGCCGAGCCGAGCAGCTGGCGCACGTACCACTGCCCGCGGCTTTCGTCCTGGCTCTGTTCCTCGGTGAAAACTTCGGTCCCGTCCGGGAAGTGGCCGCAGAAGATGATCGCGAACGCCCAGAGGTTGCGGACGAGGTTGGCGGTGATGTTCGCGGTCAGCGTCAACGGGGCCAGCGGGCCGGTGAGCACCGGGTGGAGGACGTAGTCGCGGCCGGCCTGCCGGGCGGTCTTGCGCAGCATCGGCCCCAGTAGCGGCCGGACGTCGGCCCAGCCGCGCTTCCCCTGCACGATCCGGTCCATTTCCAGGTCGTGCAGCATGATGCCGTACTCGAAGAACACCGCCTGCGCGGCGGCGTAGAGCGGGTTGCCGAGGTAGTACGGGTGCCAGGGCTGGTCCTCGGTGATGCGGAGGATGCCGTAGCCGACGTCGCGGTCCTTGCCGAGGATGTTGGTGTAGGTGTGGTGCGTGAAGTTGTGCGAGCGGCGCCACTGCCCGCCCGGGCAGACCATGTCCCACTCGAAGGTCCGCGAATTCAGCGCGGGGTCCTTCATCCAGTCGTACTGCCCGTGCATGACGTTGTGGCCGATTTCCATGTTGTCGAGGATCTTCGACAACGCCAGCGCCGCCACCCCGCCCAGCCACGCGGGCGGGAACCACCCGGCGAACAACAGCACCCGGCCGCCGGCTTCGGACAGCCTTTGCACCGCGACGACGTTGTGGATGTAGTCGGCATCGGCCGCACCGAGATCGGCGGCCACGCGGCGGCGCAGGGCGTCCAGCTCCGCCCCGATCCGGTCGATCGCTCCCGGTTCCAGGTCGGTCGTCTTCGTGGCCATGAGGCACTTCTCCTCGGATCGGATGGCGTTCCGTTCTTCGACGCGGACGACCTGGCCGCGGCTACTTCTTCTCGATGGTGAGGTGGTGGCGCGGGGGACCGGCCGGCGACAGGTCGGGCGTCCGGTCGGCCGGGGAGAGCAGTTCGGCGTAACGGCCCAGCATGCGTTCGCCGGTCCGGCGGTAGAACTCCGGCAGGGTGGTGCTCCGGCCTTCGTGGAACGCCAGGAACGCCGGGTCCGTGCGCAGCATGTCCAGGATGCGGCGGAAGCTCGCGATGTCGGAGCGGAAACTCGCGGTGCGGGCCCGGTGGACGTAGCCGACGACGCGGTGCGAGGTGGTCCGCAGCCGCCGGCTCAGCATCGACGGCGACGCGGCGTGCGAATAGAGCTCGACGAGCTTTTCGTAATAGGTCACCGGGTCGTAGTTCTTGATGGTGGTCACCAGGTAGGGCGCGTAATAGAAGGTGAACGGCATGGTGGCGAGGATCCGCCCGGCCGCGGTGAGTTCCCCGTGCAGCGGGGTGCCGCCGAAGGGCACCGGGATGTTGATCGTCGGAAAGGCGAACGGGGCCAGGTCCATGAACCGCTTGGTCAGCTCGACCGGTTCGTCGCCCTCGTCGGAGTCGAGCCCGAACATGAAGTTCGCCTGCAGGTAGGGCACGTTTTCGGCCAGCTGGGCGAAGTGCGCGGCGACGCGCTCGACCTTCTCGGTGCCGCCGGTCCGGCCGACACCGGCTTTGTTGGAATAGCCGGTCCATGACTCGACGCCCGGCGCGACCATCGCGCAGTTCGTTTCCTTCAGCCGCCGCGGCCGGTCACCGCGGAGCACGGTGAGCGAGCTTTCGATGATGTACGGCGGTCGCCGCCCCGGCGGCAGGCTCTCCAGCGTCTCGAAGACGTCGTCGAACTTCACCGCGAAGTTCGGGTCGTGGAACACGATGAGCAGGTCCGGCAGGTGCTCGGCCAGGTACCGCAGGTCGGCCCGGAGCCGGTCGGCCGGGAGCGGCCGGTAGGTGCTGCTCCAGTCGATGCAGAAGTCGCACCGGTACGGGCAGCCCATGCTCGCGAGCATCGGAACCGCCGACAGCAGCAGCGGCTTGCGTCCCCAGAAGAACGCGGAGGCGCGGATTTCCGGCATCCGCTCCTCCACCGTCGGCACGTCGTCGAACGGCCGGGCCGCCGAGATCACCGTGCCCGGGTCGAACTGCCCGGACAGGATGTCGGCGACCAGCTCCGGATCGCATTCGCCGACCACCAGGTCGAAGAAACGCAGGCAGTCCACCGGGAACGCCTTGGCGTGCGGGCCGCCGATCACCGTGCGGATCCCGGCCCGGCGGTAGATCTTCGCGAGCGCGTAGGCGAGGTGGCTGACCTGCGTGTAGCAGGAGATGAACACCACGTCGAGGTCGGCGGGCAGCAAGCGGTGCGGCCGGCCGACGCCGTAGTAGGTGGCGTAGAAGGTCTCGTGCCCGCTGCGGCGGCACCACACCGAGATGGCCTGCGGGGTGATACTGGCGTACTGCTTGGTGATCAGCACCTGGTAGGCGAGGTCCACCGGTCTGCGGGCCGGCGGACCGAGGATGTCGAGGATTCCGATTCGCATCGCGCGGTCCTCTCGGAGGGCCGGCCGGGCGGCCGGTCACGACGATCAGCGAGGAGCTGATGGCGACGTCACCGGGGACTGGGGCGGACGCGGCGATCATCCGTGACTATACCCCCGGCGCACCGGCCGATCACCGTGCGCGAACGGGCCGGTGAGTACGATGGGTCGACGCGGCCGCGGGAGCGGCGCTGATCCGGACCCCGGTCGTGTCCGAGTTGGTGTGGCGATGACGAACACCGACCCGAAGGGGGCCGATGCGCGAATGCGAAGCTCGTGGGTCGTGCGCTCGCGATGCCTGAGATCGAAATCCTGCGCGCGAGCGTGCAGGCCGCGCTGGACCACGGCAGCGCCGGGACCGGGGTCGACGTCGTCGGCCGGGTGTGCCGGGCGTGCGTGCGCCTGCTGCCGGTGGACGGTGCGGCGGTCTCGATGATGGTCGACGCGGGGCACCGCGAGGTCGTCTACGCCAGCGACGCGGTGAGCACGGCGCTGGCGGAACTGCAGTTCTCCCTGGGTGAAGGGCCGTGTTTCGAGGCCTACGTCCTCGGTGGGCCGGTCCTGGTGCCCGATCTGGCCGCCGGGCCGCCTGCGGCGTGGCCGGTGTTCGCGGCCGAGGCCGCGGCGCAGCCGGTGGCCGCGCTGTTCACGTTCCCGGTGCAGATCGGGGCGGCCCGGGTGGCGACCCTCGACACCTACCGGTCGACGCCGGGCTCGCTGAGCCCGGACGAGCTGTCGACGGCGCTGCAGGTGGCCGACATCGCCGCGCTCGCCCTCTCGGGACTGCGCGCCGGAGGTGGTCTGTGGCTCGACGGGGACGGGCGGTGGATGGCGGGCGCGGGAATGCGGTTCCGGGAGGTCCACCAGGCCACCGGGATGCTGATCGCGCACCTGGACCTGTCCGCGTCCGCCGCGCTGGCGCGACTGCGGGCGTACGCGTTCGGGCACGGCCGTTCCCTGCTCGAGGTCGCGGGAGACATCGTGGCCGGTCGGCTGCGGTTGGACGAGGAGTTCGGTGAGGTACACCATGAAGGCAGCTGACGATGCGGGAGATGGTGGGCATGGCCGACCGTGAACGACAGGTGACTCGCGCGTTCGTCGCGCTGGCGGACACCCTGGTGGACGACTACGACGTCGCCGACCTGCTGCACACCCTCGTGGAGCAGTGCGTGGAGCTGCTCGACGTCGCCGCGGCCGGGTTGACGCTGGTCGACGAGCGGGGCGGCTTGCAGGTGCTCGCGTCCTCCACCGAGCAGGCGCGGTTGCTGGAGCTGTTCCAGCTCGACATCGACGAAGGGCCGTGCATCGAGTGCTTCACCACCAGCACCCCGGTGCTGGTGGCCGACATCGCGGCGGCGGCGGGGCGGTGGCCGCGGTTCGCGGCCGAGGCGGCCAAGGACGGGTTCGCCTCGGTGCACGCCCTGCCCCTGCGGCTGCGCAAGCAGACCATCGGAGCCCTGAACCTGTTCGGGTACGCGGTGGGCGAGCTCAACGCCGACGACGTCGCGCTGGCGCAGGGCCTGGCCGACACCGCGACGATCGGCATCCTCCACGAACGGGCCATCCGCCAGGGCGAAGTCCTCTCGGAACAACTGCAAACCGCGCTGACCAGCCGGGTGATCATCGAGCAGGCGAAGGGCGTCCTCGCCATCACCGGCCGGCTGAGCATGGACGCGGCCTTCACGACCCTGCGCGGCTACGCCCGCCGCAACAACCTCCGCCTCAGCGACGTGGCCCGCGCGCTGGCCGATCGCGAACTCGCGCCCGCGGTCGTGCTCGCCCCTTCGGCGCCGAGCCACTCGCCCTGATCCGTCCACAGTGGACCCGATGATCCGGCAGTGCCCGGATCACGTCGCCGGCGGGATGTTGTGGTTGAAGCGGAACACGTTCGCCGGGTCGTAGGTCTTCTTCACCGAGGCGAGCCGGTCGTGGAGTTCATCGCCGTAGGCGGCACGCACCCCCTCCGGACTGGCGTCGCGCTCCACCAGGAACGTGGGCGCGCGCCGGTCGAGCGTCCACGGCGCCAGGGCTTCCAGCAGGCGTGAGAAGTACGCCTCCATCCGCGCCATGTCCGCCGGCCCGCCGATGCCCAGCGCGTACACCGTGAACGGCACACCGCGGCTCGGCACGGCGTTCGGCGTGACCGGCTCGCGGTCGAAGGCGCCGCCGAGCGAGCGGATCTCCACCCCCAGGAGGGGACAGTCCGCACCGGGACCGGTCAGCCGGACCAAAGTGCCGACCGTCTCGGCGGTCAGTTCGCCCAGCGAGACGCCACCGGAGAAGTGCGGGACCGGGTCGGTCGGGTCCAGGTGGATCTCCGCCATCGCGCTGAACGGCTTGTCGCCGATGAGGTCGAGGACGACCGGGGCCGCGGCGCGCATCGGCGCCAGCAGTGCCTCCGCCTCCTGCGGCGTGCCGAGGTGCGCGAACCGCAGGTGGACCACGAAGGCACCGCGCAAGGGCGCCGGCAGTTCGGGCAGCGGGGGCAGCCGCTGGATCATCACCGAGGTGGTGGCCTGCTCCGGCAGCGTGGGTGCCCACTCCTGCCACGTGCGCAGTACCGCGGACAGGTCTTCGCCGGGGAAGTACAGACCGCCGCCGTAGAACCGGGTGTACGGGAAGACGTCGAACTCCACGGCCGTCACGACCCCGAAGTTGCCGATGCCGCCGCGCAGCGCCCAGAACAGGCCGGGTTCCGACTCGGCCGACGCCACCCGGAACGCGCCGTCGGCGGTGACGATCTCGATGCGCCGCACGTGGTCGGCCGCGTAGCCGTGCGACCGGCCCAGCACCGGGCTCAGGCCGCCGCCGAGCGTGTAGCCCACGACGCCGACCACGGGCGACGACCCGGCGACCGGCGCGAGCCCCGCCTTGGTCGTCTCGTCCAGCACGTGCTGCCAGCGGGCGCCACCCCCGGCCCGCACCGTCCGGCGCTCGACGTCGACGGTCACCTCGCCGAGCCGGGTCGTGGTGATGAGCAGGGCACCCTCGGCGGGGTTCACCACCTGGTGCGCGGTGGCCTTGACCGCGATCGGCAGGGAGCTCTCGCGCGCGAAATCCACGGCGTGGCGCACGTCGTCCACGGTCTCCGCCGCGACGACGACCGCGGGCGTCAGCGGGTGGATCGGGTTGAAGCTCGCGCATTCCTCCGCGTAACCGGCATCGCCCGGGACGAACACCCGGCCCTGGACGGCTTCGGCGAGCCCGGCGGTGTTCGGCTGTGTCATCGGTTCTCCCGTTCGTGGCCTTTCCACAATGGACGAGCGCGGACCGTAACCGTCGCGAATAGACGATCGGTCGACGTTTCGCAGACGTGCTGCGGGTGACGTACGGGGACTGCGTCGGATGACGCTCGCGGGGGCAGCCCCGGCAGGCCTACCGTCCGGGCATGCACCACCGGGCAGCCGTGACCGGACCGCGGCACGAGGTCTCCACCCCGTGCCGGTTCACCGTTCTCGGGCCGCCGGGCCTCCGCTGCGGTGACACCTCGCTGGATCTCGGGGCGCCACAGCAGCAGGCGGTCCTGATGCTGCTGGTGTCACGCAGTGGCAGTTTCGTCCGGATCGGCGAGCTGCTCGACGGCCTGTGGGGCGATCGCGCCCCGGCCACCGGCGAAGCAGTCATCCGCACCTACATCTCACGGCTCCGGCGCCTGCTCGCCGAGCACGGCCTCGGCTCGGCGATCCGCTCGCGGTCCGGGGGCTACCTGCTCGACCCGGCGTTGTTCGCGCTCGACGCGAGCGAGTTCACGCGGCTGGTCGAGACCGCGCGGCAGGAGCGTGCGGCCGGTGACGTACCGGCCGCGGCCCGGCACCTGCGCGAGGCCCTCGGGCTGTGGACGGGCACCGCGCTGGCCGGCGTCCCGGGGGAGGCGGCCGAGCGGGAACGTTCCCGCCTGGAACGGCTGAAGCTGATCGCCACCCAGGAGCTGCTGCGCCTGCGCCTGGAGCTGGGCGAGCACGCCGGGGTCGCCGCCGAGGTGCCGCTGCTCATCCAGCTGAACCGGCTGGAGGAGCCGCTGTACGAGATCCACCTCCTCGCCCTCTACCGGAGCGGACGGCGGGCCGAGGCGCTGGAGGTCTACCGGATGGTCCACGACCTGCTCGGCAAGGAGCTGGGCGTCAGCCCGGGGGCGCGGCTGCGTGCCGTGCACGAGAAGATCCTGCGGGCCGACGGCGATCCCGAGGACGAGTTCGCGCCCGCTCCGCGGCCGCGGGTGCCGGCCGCCGGCGCCGCGCTGGACCGCGCCGTCGACACCCGGTTCGTCGGCCGGGACGCCGAGCGCGCCGCCTTCGCGGCCCTCCTCCGGCGCAAGCGCGGCGAAGGGCTCGACGTGATCTTCGTGTGCGGTCACGCGGGCATCGGCAAGTCGACCTTGCTGCGCCGGTACGCCGACGACGCCGCGGCGGCCGGGCGGACGGTGTGGCACCTGCACGATCTCACCACCGCGGAACTGCGGACCCGGCTGGCCCGGCTCGCCGGCGGGCTCACGGGAACGGCCGCGGGGCCGGTCGTGCTCGTCGACTCCTTCGAACGGCACGGCGAACTCGAGCCGTGGCTGCGCACCGCGTACCTCCGCACGCTGCCCGCCGACTCGATCGTCGTCCTGGCGAGCCGGACCGGCCCCGGCGTCGCCTGGATCACCGACCCGGCGTGGTCCGGCGCGATCGTGGCGCGGCAGCTGGAGGCCCTCGGGCCCGCGGAGTCGGCGGCCCTGCTCGAAGCGCGGGGCACCGACCCCGGGTTCGTCCCGTCCATTGTGGACTTCGCGGCGGGCAACCCGCTCGTGCTGTCGCTGGCCGCCGAGGTGGGCCGGAGCATGTCGGCGACGGGCCGGCCCCCGCGGCGGGAAGCCGTGCGGTTCGTGGTCGACACCGCGCTGGACACCCTGCTCGACGACGTCCCGACGCCGCGGCACCGGATGGCGCTGCACGTGTGCGCGCACGCCCGCCACACCACGGAAGACCTCCTGCGCGCGGCGATCCCCGAGGGCGACGCCGCGGAACTGTTCGACTGGCTGCGGAAACAGCCCTGCACCGAGACGCCCGGTCGTGGCCTGGACGTCAACGGGGTGCTGCGGGCGGCGCTGGAGGCCCACCTGCGATGGCGTGACCCGGCCGGCTACGAGCGGATGCACCGGCGGATCCGGGACTACGTGCTGAACACGCTGCTGCGCGACGCCACGGAACCCGGGGCGAGCGTGGCCGTCATGCGGACCATCAGCCACCTGCGGCGCGGAGGCGGCGTAGCCGGGCACTACGTGTCGGCGACCGGCGGCGCGCGCGTGCGCACCGCCCGGGTCACCCCGGCCGACCACGACGAGCTCGCCGGCCTGGCCCGCGAGACCCACGGCGAGTTCACCGCGTCGTCGGTCCGGTTCTGGCTGCACCGCCGTCCCGAGGCGTTCTACGTCCTGCGCTGCGCCGACACCAACCGGTTGCGCGCCTTCATGAGCTGGCTGACGGTGCGCGAACCGGAACCGGAGGAGCTGGACACCGACCCCGTGCTGGCCGACATCTGGGCCGACCTCGGCCGGGATTTACCGCCCGGCAGGCACTTCGCCGTCGCACGGCACCTGATCTGCCCCGACTTCGAGGCCAAGCCGAACCCGATCACCGACGTGTTCCTGGCCCGGATGATGCGCGGCTGGCTGCACGAACCGGGCTTGGCGGCCTCTTACCTGGTGCTCGCGAACGGGCCGCTGTGGGCGCCGCTGCTGGAGTACTTGGACCACCACGAGCTGCGCGCCCCGGGGGCGGACCACCCGTACGCGATCTTCGGCCACGACTGGATCGCCGAGCCCCCGGCCCGCTGGCAGGACCACCACCTGGAGAACGAGCTGTGGGCCCCGCGGCGGCCGGAACTGTTCCTCCGCGAGTAGCGGAAACGCCGGCATCGCCGTCGCGCGTTGCCGTCAGGAACGAAGGGAGCGCAGCCCGGCGCGGATTTCTCCGACCAGGATCCCAGGCTGTTCCAAGGCGGCGAAGTGCCCGCCCCGGTCGGCCTCGCCGTAGTGGATCAGGTTGCGGTAGGTGTCCTCGATCCAGTTTCGCGGCAGGCGCGGGATGTCGCCCGGGAAGACGGTCACCGCGACCGGAAGCGTCAGCTTCGGCCCGGCGAACGTGAGCGACTTGTTCTCCCAATAGATGCGGCCCGACGACGCCGCGCTGTTGGTGAACCAGTAAAGGGAGATCGCGTCGAGCATGTCGTCGACGCCGAGGACGTCCTCGGCGAGCCCGTGGTTGTCGGTCTTGGACTGGAACTTCTCGTAGATCCAGGCCGCCTGACCGGCGGGGGAGTCCGCCAGCGCGAAGCCGACCGTCTCCGGTTTCGTGCCCTGAAGGTGGTTCGAACCACCGAGGTCGCCGGTGTAGCGGGCGAGGGTCTCCACGGCGTAGCGCTCTTCGGGCGACAAGGTGGCGGGTATCTGCGCGGGAAAGGCGTACTGGGTGTTCAGGTGAATCCCGAGAAGCCCCTCAGGCCGCATCGCCCCCAGGGCGGTGGTGACGACGGCGCCCCAATCGCCGCCCTGTGCGGCCCATTTCCGGTAGCCGAGACGCCTCATCAGCTCCGCCCAAGCGTTTGCGATGCGCGACACCGTCCACCCGGTTTCCGTGGGCTTCCCGGAGAACCCGAACCCGGGGAGCGACGGGATGACGACATCGAAGGAATCAGCGGCGTCCCCACCGAACGAAACGGGATCGGTCAGCGGGCCGATCAGCTTCAGGAATTCGACGATCGAGCCCGGCCAGCCGTGCGTGAGGAGCAGCGGCAGCGCGCCGGGATTCCCGGACCGGACGTGGATGAAGTGGATGTCCAGCCCGTCGATCTCGGTCAGGAACTGCGGGAAGCGGTTGAGCTCGGACTCGAAGCGCCGCCAGTCGTAACGGCGCTCCCAGTGCTCGACCAGGGATCGGGCGTTCGCCAGGCGAACCCCTTGCGACCAGTCGTCCACCGTTTCCGGATCCGGCCACCGGGTTCCGGCCAGCCGCCGCTTCAGGTCGTCGAGCTCCGCATCCGGGATCGAGACGGTGAACGGGCGGACGAGGGTCGAGGCCGGCGGCGTCAGTGCGGTCATCGTGTTCTTCTCCTGGGCTCCGAAGCGCGGCACAACTTTTCGTTGCACACTGGTGTGCAACGTACTTCATTGCACACCAGTGTGCAATGATGGTGCTCGTGCCCGCCGAGTCCGCCCGTGCCCGCTCGATGAACGAGACGCGCGACCGCATCGTCGACGTCGCCCTCGACGTCCTGGGGGAGAACCCCGACGCCGGAATGGGCGAGATCGCCGCCGCTGCCGGCGTCGTCCGCCGCACCGTCTACGGCCACTTCCCCTCGCGCCTCGACCTGATCCGGACCCTCACGGAACGGGCCGTCGCCGAGATGACCGCCGTGCTCACCGAGGCCGGCGCCTCCGCCGCGGAAGCGGACGCGACGTGGGTCGAATTCATCGCCCGCCTCTGGCCGGTGGCGCACCGCTACCGGGTGCTGCTGGCACTGCGCCGCGGCGAGTACGGCGAGGCGATCCACAGCCTGTTCGGCCCGGTCGACGAACTCCTCGCCGACCTCGTGGAACGGGGCCAGGCGAGCGACGTGTTCGCCCGCTACCTGCCGGCGGGCGTGCTGAGCCAGCTGGCCTACGGCGTCGTGTTCGCCATCGCGGACAGCGACCGCTCGGGCGTGCCCCTCGGTGTCCGGGCGGCGACGATCACGAGCCTGCTGATGCTGGGAGTTCCCGAGTCCCGTGCGATCACTCTCGTGGACGACCGGCCCTGATCCGCCCGCGGTCATCGCTACCGTCGCACCATGCAGAAAAAGGACAGCAGGTCTCACCCCGGCAGCGTCACCCTCCGCCCGGCCGACACCGGCACCCGCCCGGTGGTCGAACGGCTGGCCCAGCTGGAACGCCACGAACTGTCGCAGTTCACGGGAGACCTGCCAGGACCGGACGGACAGTTCGACTTCCCGCGGCTGTCACGGTTCTTCACCGAAGCCGGCCACCACGCCGACCTGATCCTCTCCGGCGAACAGCTCGCGGGCTTCTGCTTGACCCGCCCCTTCGATGGTGGGAGCAACTTCATCCACGCCTTCTTCATCGTCCGCGCCCTGCGCCAGCAAGGCGTCGGAAGAGCGGCGGCCACCGGCCTGCTGCGCTCACGCCGCGGGCGGTGGGCGATCGCGTTCGTGGAGGAGAACGAACCGGCGGCCCGCTTCTGGAGGCAGGTGGCGACCGACGTCGTCGGCGACACCTGGACGTCGGAACTCCGCCGGGCGCCCAACACCGGCCGCGCTTTCAGGTTCCTCCACGTCGACGTCGACCGGCATGAGAGTGCGTTGACGCACCAGGACACGCCTTGCGTGTCTGACCAGTGTCAAACGGCCGATGCCCGGTAGAGGTCGGACTCCTCGCCGGCGATGACGTGCGCGAGATATCCGGTTTCGTCCTCGTGCTCGGGCACGGCGGACACGACGAACTCTTGTGGCAACGAGGCGTCGATCCGCTGGAACCGCACCCCGGTGGTCACCGCGGAGACCATCCGCTGCCGCGGGTGCGCGTGGAAGCCGAGGGCGAATCCCCGGTTGCGTCCGTCGGGCCCCTGCGGGCTCTGCCCGTGGGGCACCGGCCCGAGATGGCGTTCGTGCGGCATGTGCGGTCGTTCGGGAGCGTAGCGGGGTAGGCGCCTCAAGTGTGACAAGCTTGCACCGCAGGCCCTTGCCGCCTGCAGGCAAGCGGCGTCGGGGCCCGGGTTGGGACCGATCGACAGCGAGGCAGGCGATGAGCGAAGGCGAATCGGCGAGGCGGAACGGAAAGTACTCCGTCGGCACTTTTCTTCTGTTTCTCGTCATCTCGTTCGCCGGTGTCACCTTCATCCACCAGGAGGCACTCCGGACGTGGTGGCCTCTCGTGGCCGGTGCGCTGGCCGCCATCGTCGGGTTCGGGTGCCGGTGGCTCCTCGGCGGTCGGAGCGACGGCTGAGCACGGCACGCGCCCTGGAACAGTCCAGGCCGGCCCTGCTGCCGGTCGGAGGCGGTGATCGCGGACGAGGCGTATTTCGCATCCCTCGACCCGCCGGGCGAGGCGGATCGCCTTCGTCCGCTCGGAACGCGATGGTCGGATCGCCCGCCCCACGGCCTGCGATCGGCCGGGGAATCGCTCGGCGGCTACGCACCTGCCTCGAGCACTGCGAGGTCGCGCACCGCGTAACGGTGGTGCTCGGCTTCTTCCTTCAGCACGACCTTGAGGCAGCGGCGTACGACGTACTCCTCGTCGGGATACGGGTCGGCCGGCTTGCGACCGCACACCCGGTCGAGCTCGGCCGCGGTGAGCCCGTCGACGACCCGTCGCATCGCGGCCATGCGGGCGAGCCGCGGCGCGAGTACCTCGTCGAGTGTCGGGGTGGCGTCGAGGGTCAGCCCGAGCTTCGCTGCCTCCTCGGGCGGCATCCCGCCGTGGGGGAGGCCCCACGGGTGATAGGGCGTCTCCTCCTCGAGCACGGCGTTGCCGAGCCAGGCATCGCAGGCGAGCAGCAGATGCCGTTGTGTCTCGACGAAGGACCACTCACCGTCGACCCTCTCGTGGAGTTTCGCGTCGGGTAGCAGCCTCGCCCGGTCGAGCGTCGCGCTCCACAGGCTCTCGATGGCGTCCCAAGCAGCCCGGTAGTCGTCGGGGGATGCCGCGTTCCGTGCCAGTGCCCGTGCGGGGTGCCGGCGGTCGAGTTCGGCTTCGACGTAGGCGGTTACGTCGACGTCGTTGACGACGAGGCGCTCGAAGTAGCCACCGATATAGACGTCGCTGCCGTAGCAGTCGACGATCTTCAGGCCGGTCACTTCGCAATCGCGGACCTCGAGGCCGGCGAGGTCGCACAGGTGGATGCGAGCATCGCGGAACTGGTCGCTTCGGGCGTATTCGGAAACCATCGAAGCAGTCTCGCTCACCGTCCTGTCCTCGCCACGTCCGCACCGGACGTCGGCTGCGTCCCCTCGTCAGGGGGCGGATCAGCGATCGTGATGCCCGTGAGGGGGCTGGGTCGCGGGAAGGGCCGAGCGCATTGGTCGCGCGAGTGCCTGCCCGACGGTGGCGGACAGCCCCAGCGACGGCAGTGACTGCAGTTCCGCCTCGAGGGCGAGATCGACTTCGACGCACCCGCAATCCAAGTACTCCTCCGCGGCGAAGCACCGGTTGGCCAGGTCCGACTCGAAATCCGGGGGTGCGATCCGGGCCAGGAGGCGAGTCATCGGCGCGGTGACCGCCGCCGGCCGGGGACCAGGACTTCATACCGGTCGTAAACGGCGGTCACCACGGTTCGGTGTCCCACCCGTTCACTCGAGAGCTCAGGCCGGCCAGCTCGGCGATCTCGGGATCGTCGTTGCCTTCCAGCAACAGGCTGACCGCGACAACATCGCGCGTCCGCGGGACGACCGGTCAACGGTAGGAGAGGACGCCGGCGAGGATACTGGCCGGGTGCCGAGCAACGGACGAAGGAAGCGGGCAGCCAAGCGCAGTGCCGCGGTCGAAGGTGTGGCTGCCTACCTTGCCGACGAAGACGCGGATGTCCACAACATCACCGAGGCCGCCGTCCGGGAGGACGCGATGACGGCAGCGTTGAACCTGACGGCGTTGGCGGCAGCGGCTGTCACGGCCCTTGCCGAAGCAACGGGCCGTACACCGTTCGAGGCTTTGCGCTCGATCGACGGCGGAGAATGTTGACGAGGTGTCACTTTGGCCAACGTCTACCGGTGGCGTTCGTTGAACGCCCACAGAGTCCGGTTCCCGCAGCAATCCGCTCGCAGCCACAGCGGTTGCCCACCAAACCACGGCACCACCTCAGCGCGGTCCTGGCATGCCGGACACACCACCTGGATCGGGTTGTCCGCCGTGGCACACAGCGACCTCATCGACGTGGACCTGGTCGCGCCTCGGTACACCGGTGCTGAAGGCGTGTGGAGCGACGACCCGCTCACGTGGGTCGCTTACGCCTCCCACGAAGGAACCGTCGCCTTCGGTGGCCGGCTCGCCGCTGCCCTGCCCACCCTCTGGCCCGACCTGGACCGATGGCGCTGGTCTCCCTGAAGGCCGTCTCCCGCCTCGGAGTGCACCGACCGCTCGTCGGCGTGAGCGGACATCGTTTGCCCTGCGCTGATCAACCCGTGGACGGAAGCCAGCCGCCTGTCTCGCGGTGGCGGCCAAGCCCAACCGCGTCGAACTCGTCGAAGTGCTCACCCTTGGCCACACCAAGCCGCCGCAACGCCCGGGAAATGGGGCTGCCCCCGGCCGGTGTCGGCTCTCCTTCGGCCAAGTGCAGGAGACCGAGCACCACCCGACCGCCGTCCCACACCTGCGCGGACTGGGTTCCCCTCCCACCGAAGTAATCAGCCTCGACGTAGGTGACCGGACCGCCTACCGAACAAGCGGCCAAGGCGTCGCCGAACCCGGCCGGCGCCTTCCAGAACCCATCGAGCCCGGCCGCTCCGGCGACGGTGACCGCGTCGAACAACGCGTCGGTCATCGGGAGCAAGCAGAGGTGCCCGGCGAGCGGAACGATGCACGCTTCTTCCACCGTTCCCGCCAGGCTCCGGAGCACAGGCCGGGTGGCGATGACCCCCTGCAGTTGATAACCCACGGCCTCATTATCACCCCGCAGCACCAGGTCTCGGGATCGCCACCAGGGAACGGAGGCGTGACCGCTTCGTGTCCGAAATGTTCACCCGCCCTCTCGCGCGCTGGATATAGTCGCCGGTCAGGGCCTCGCGCTGCCAGGCTCATCCTTGGGGGGAAGGAACCGATGAGCGCGTTCGTCTCCGCGGCTTTGGCATTCCCTGCCGTGCTCTTCAGCTTCCTGCTGGTCGTCGTGATCGGCTACTGGGTGCTGGCCCTGCTCGGCGTCCTCGACGTTGAAGACGGTGACATCGGGTTCTTCGGCGGCGTCCCGCTGTCCATCTCGCTGTCGCTGCTCGTCGCCTTCAGCTGGTTCCTCAGCCTCGTCGGCACGGTCCTCATCGAAGGCGCGCCCCTGCGAGTCTTGCTCGGCTTCGGCGTCCTGATTGGAGCGCTCGTGCTCGGGGCGCTCGGCACCCGGCTGGTCATCGTGCCGTTGCGCCGCGTGTTCGCCGGGGCCGAACCGACGCGGCAGGACTTCGTCGGCCGGGTCGCCGTCGTGCGGACGTCGAGTGTCACCGAGGACTTCGGGCAGGCCGAAGCCGCCGCGGCCGACGGCTCGTCCGCAATCATCCAAATCCGGCTGGCGGGCGAAGGCAACCTCGGCGTGGGCAGCCGCGTTGTCATCTACGACTACGACACCGCGGGTGAGTTCTTCTGGGTCAGCCCCGTGGAACTCGAAGCAGAAAAGGACTGAACTGGAATGGATGCCATCGGCCTGGGGGCCGGCGTGTTGATCGCCGTCGTGGTCCTGATCCTCCTGGTGCTGCTGTTCGTCGTGAGCCGGCTGTTCCGCAAGGTGCCGCAGGGCAAGGCATTGATCATCTCCAAGGTGCGCAAGGTCGACGTCACCTTCACCGGCGCGGTCGTGCTGCCCGTGCTGCACAAGTCCGAGGTCATGGACATCTCGGTGAAGACGATCGACATCGAGCGCACCGGCCAGGAAGGCCTGATCTGCCGCGACAACATCCGCGCCGACATCCGGATCTCGTTCTTCGTGCGTGTCAACAAAACCGTCGAGGACGTCGTGAAGGTCGCGCAGGCGATCGGCACCGAACGCGCGAGCGACCAGGGAACCCTGCAGGAACTGTTCAACGCCAAATTCTCCGAGGCGCTGAAAACCGTCGGCAAGCAACTGGACTTCGTCGACCTCTACACCAAGCGCAACGAGTTCCGCGACCAGATCATCCGCGTCATCGGCACCGACCTCAACGGCTACAGCCTGGAAGACGCGGCCATCGACTACCTCGAGCAGACCCCGATGGCGTCGCTCGATTCGGCCAACATCCTCGACGCGCAGGGCATCCGCAAGATCACCGAGCTGACGGCGATCGAGCACGTGCGCACCAACGAGTTCCGCCGCCACGAAGAAAAGGAGATCACGCGCCAGAACGTCGACGCGCGTGAGGCGATCCTCGAACTCGAGCGGCGCCAGGCCGACGCGGAAATCAAGCAGCGCCGCGAAATCGAGACCATGCGGGCGCGCGAAGAAGCCGAGATCGCCAAGGTGCAGGCCGAGGAACGGCTCAAGTCGCAGGCCGCGCAGCTGCGCACCGACGAGCAACTCGGTATTCAGCAGCAGAACCAGCAGCGCGAAATCGAGGTCGCCGGCAAGAACCGTGAACGCGTGATCGCCATTGAGTCCGAGCGGATCGAAAAGGACCGCCTGCTCGAGGTGATCGGCCGCGAGCGCGAGACCGAGCTGTCCCGGATTTCCAAGGACAAGGAACTCGAAACCGAGAAGCGGTCGATCGCCGAGGTGATCCGCGAGCGGATCGCCGTCGAGAAGACCGTCGCCGAGCAGGAAGAGAACATCAAGAAGCTGCGCGTGGTCGAGGAGGCCCAGCGCACCCGCGAGGCGGTCGTCATCCGCGCCGAGGCCGAAGCCCAGGAGAACCTGGTCAAGGGCATCAAGGCCGCCGAGGCCGCGGAGCAGGCCGCCAAGTTCAAGGCCCGCGAGGAGCTGACCCTCGCCGAGGCGCGCCAGCAGGCCGCCGAGCTGGAGACGCGGGCCAAGATCCGGCTCGCCGAAGGCATCCAGGCCGAGGAGGCCGCCGCCGGCCTCGCCGCCGCGCAGGTCCGGGAGCGCGACGCCGTCGCGCTGGAGAAGGTCGGCCGCGCCGAGGCGATCGTCGAGCGCGAGAAGGCGACCGTGGTCGCCGAAGCGTTGCGCGACAAGCTGAAGGGCGAGGCCGAGGGCCTCACCGACAAGGCCGCCGCGTTGGCCGCGCTCGACAACGCGAGCCGCGAGCACGAGGAGTACCGGCTGCGGCTGGACGCGGAGAAGGAGATCCGGCTGGCCGCGCTCGACGTGCAGCGTGACGTCGCCGAAGCGCAGGCGGTCGTGCTCAGCGCCGGCCTGGAGAAGGCCGACATCGACATCGTCGGCGGCGAGACCACGTTCTTCGACCGGATCGTCGGCTCGATCGGCCTCGGCAAGAGCGTGGACGGCTTCGTGCAGCACTCCGACGTCGTCGGGGGGCTCGCCCGGCCCTACCTCGACGGGTCGGCCAGCTTCACCGACGACCTCGCCAAGCTGATCGGCGCAGTGAGCACCGAAGACGTGAAAAACGTGACGCTGTCGGCCTTCCTGGCGAAGCAGCTGCAGGCCGGCGGGCCGGACAGCGACAAGCTTCGTGAGCTGATGACCACGGCGCAGCGGCTCGGCCTCGCCGAGACGTCGGTCGCCACCGTCGTCGCCGCGAAGCAGTGACGGCGGCCGGAACGGAGCTGGACGCGGGCACCTATGACGTGCTCCGCGTCCGGCTGGCCGCCCAGGCGGCGGAGCTGGCGAAGCGCGCGGACGAGCTCAACGCGCGGCGGCTCGAGGTGTTCGGCAGCGCACAGCTCGCGCTGGTCGGCACCGAACGCATCCGCACCGCCAACAACTGCGTGCCCCGGGACATCGTCGCGGTCGACGGCCGGATGTTGTTCGGCTACAACGTCTTCATCGGGCTGAAGCCCGAGACGGCTATCGACGACGTCTTCTCGCTGCAGCGCTTCAGCCGCGGCGAAGACGCGTTCCGCTTCGACGACGTCAGCAACGACGAGCTGCCCGAACTGCTGCGTGACGAGCAGTTCGGGCGGGACTTCGGCGAGCTGTACCGGTACTACCGGCAGGCGAAGCTGCTGCAGCTGCGCCGGCTGGACGGGAAGCTGCTCGCGGTGTTCCAGATCGGCCCGCGCACCGAGGACATCCGGGTGCTGCGGTGGGGGATCGCGGCCGACGGCACCGTGTCCTATCTGGACAGTCGCGGCGAGCGCGACCACGTCTTCCCGCCGTCGCACGACTTCGAGTGGATCGAGACGACCCGCGAAGACCACGTCCTCGGCCGGCACCCGCACATCTCGATCGAGGACGAGGTGTTCGTCGAAACCGTCGGCGGCAACCTGACGGTCAAGGTCGAGAACAACACCGAGACCGGCGCCGGGGTGTACGCCGAGCCGGTGGACGAGCCGCTGCAGAGCCTCGCCGACGCCGAGGTCTCCTACGCCCGGATCGGCCCGCTGATCCTGCTGCGCATGCTGCCGTACAAGGAAACCACGTACCGCTACCTGGTGTTCAACACGCGCACCCAGCACGTCGTGCGGCTCGACGGAATCGGGCAGGCGTGCCAGCGGCTCCCCGAGGACCACGGCATCATCTTCCCCGGCGGCTACTACCTCGACACCGGCGTCAGCAAGACGTTCGACACCACTGTGGACGGTCTCGAGTTCGAGCGCGTGATCCGCTCGCCCAACGGCGAGGACGTGCTGTACGTCTTCCACGCGCGGGCCGAGGGGCGCACGCTCCTGTTGCCGTACAACGTGATCCGCAAGGAGGTCGCCAGCCCGATCCCGTGCCACGGGTACTCGCTGTTCGACGACGGCACGATGATCCTGTTCCGCGCGCTGTCCGACGAACCGAGCCGGGTGCACCCGATGCAGGTGTGGCGGACGCCGTTCCAGTCGGACACCTACGCCGCGTCGCAGCCGGCCGGCACGGGACCGCTCGAGCGGATCGGGAACGCCGACCTCGTGCGCGGGATCTCGGACTGCCTGTCGATCACCAGGATGATCGGGGACATGGCGCCGTCGGCGGCGGTTTTCGAGGCGCTGATCGCCGCCTGCGCGCGGGTCTTCGACCACTACCACTGGCTCGGCGAGAGCGAGCTGGGCGACCTGCGCTCGCCGCTGTCCGACGTCCGCGTCACCGCCGAGCAGGTGCTGGACGAGTTCGAGACGGTCACCACGCTCACCGCGCAGGCGGCCGAGGCCGTCGACACGGCGGCGGCCGACACGGCGTCGCTCGTGCGGCGGGTGCGGGGCGAGGCGCTGAACGCGGCGGACGCGTGGGTGCGCCGCCTCGCCGAGATGCACCGGGCGCGCGGGCGCCTGGTCACCGTGCGGGAGCTGCGGTACGCCGACACCTCGCGGGTGGACACGCTGATCGCCGAGCTGGACACGGAGTTCTCCGAGGCCGCGCAACGGGCCGTGCGGTTCCTGCAGGGCGAGGAGGCGTTCACCGGCTACCACGCCGAGGTGGACGGGCTCGTTGCCGCCGCGGGCGCGATCAAGACGGTCGCCGAGGCCGGCCCGGTCGCCGAACGGCTCGACGAGCAGTCCGCCGGCCTGGAGGTCCTCACCGACGTCGTGGGCGGGCTGGACATCGCCGACGCCGTCGTCCGGACGAAGATCCTGGAGCGCGTCGGCGAGGTGATCGGCGCCGTCAACCGCGCGCGGGCCACGCTCGACGCGCGCCGCAAGGAACTGCTGGAGACCGAGGGCCGGGCGGAGTTCGCGGCCGAGTTCGCGCTGCTCGCGCAGGCCATCACGGGCGGGCTCGCGGTCGCGGACACGCCGGAGCGCTGCGACGAGCAGCTGGGCCGGCTGCTGCTGCAGCTGGAGAACCTCGAATCGCGGTTCGGCGAGTTCGACGACTTCCTGACCTCGCTGGGGGAGAAGCGCACCGACGTCTACGAGGCGTTCTCCTCGCGCAAGCAGGCGCTGCTGGACGAGCGGGCGCGGCGGGCGGACCGGCTGGTCGAGTCGGCCGGGCGCATCCTCGGCAGCGTGACGCGCCGGGTCGCTTCGCTCGGCTCGGCCGAGGAGATCAACACCTACTTCGCGGCCGACCCGATGGTCTCGAAGCTGCGCAGCGTCGTCGAGGACCTGCGGGCGCTCGGCGACCAGGTGCGGGCCGAGGAGCTCGAGGGCCGCGTGAAGGCCGCTCGCCAGGAGGCCGGGCGGGCCCTGCGCGACCGCCTCGATCTCTACGGCGAAGGCGGCGCGACGATCCGCCTCGGCCGTAACACCTTCGCCGTCAACACCCAGGACATCGACCTGACGCTGGTGCCGCACGACGGCTCGATGAAGTTCGCGATCACCGGCACCGACTACCGGGCGCCGGTGCGCGACCCCGCGTTCGAGGCGACGCGGCCGTACTGGGACCAGCTGCTGGTCTCGGAGTCGCCGGAGGTCTACCGGGCCGAGTACCTCGCGACGTCGATCCTCGCCGACCGGCCGGCGGCCGAGCTGGTCGAAGCCGATCTGCTCGACGTCGTCCGGAGCGTGGCGGGGGAGCGGTACGACGAGGGCTACGCGCGCGGGGTGCACGACCACGACGCCGCCGCGATCCTGGGCGCCCTGCTGCGCCTGCGGTCCGCCGCCGGCCTGCTGCGCTACCCGCCCGCGGCCCGGGCGGCGGCCCAGCTGTTCTGGGCGTTCGGCGCCGACGAGCGGGCCAAGGCCGCCTGGACGACGCGGGCCGCGTCGCTCGTGCGGGTGCGCGAGGCGTTCGGCCCGGCTCCGGCGCTGGACGAGCTGGCGCGGGAGCTCACGGACGCGACGACGGCGTTCCTGGACGGGCTCGCGCTCGACACCGAATTCGCCGGGGAGTACCTGGTCGAGGAGCTCGCCGTCGCCCCGGCCGGGTTCGTCACCAGCGGTGGGGCGCGGGCGGTGCTGGACAAGTTCCGGCTCGACCGGCGGAGCTTCGCCGAAGACCTGGGTTCGCTCGACGACCTGGCGGACCGGTACCAGCTCGCGGACGCGTGGCTGCGGTCCTTTGCGGACTCGGCCGGGCTGCCGGCCGACGAGCTGCCCGAGGCCGTCGTGATCGAGCTGTGCGACCTGCCGCGGTACGACTCGTCGGCGACGTTGACGGCCACTGTGGACGGTCTGCTCGGCGCGCACCCGCGGCTCACCGGCCGGTCGCTGACGGTGCGGCTCGACGAGACACTCGCCAGGACACACCGCTTCCGGCGCGACCGCGTGCCGGGTTTCCGCGCGTACCAGCGGCTGCGCAACGACCTGGTGGCGGCCGAACGCGACCGGCTCCGGCTGGCCGAGTACCGGCCGAAGGTGATGAGCGCCTTCGTGCGGAACCGGCTGCTCGACGAGGTCTACCTGCCGCTGATCGGCGACAACCTGGCCAAGCAGCTCGGCGCGGCCGGCGAAGCCAAGCGCACCGACCAGTCCGGTCTGCTGCTGCTCATCTCGCCGCCGGGGTACGGCAAGACGACGCTCATGGAGTACGTCGCCAGCCGCCTCGGGCTGGTCTTCGTGAAGGTCAACGGCCCGGCGCTGGGCCACGACGTCACTTCGGTGGATCCCGCGGACGCGCCCAACGCGACCGCGCGGCAGGAGGTCGAGAAGATCTCGTTCGCGCTGGAGCAGGGCAACAACGTGCTGCTGTACCTCGACGACATCCAGCACACGTCGCCGGAGCTGCTGCAGAAGTTCATCTCGCTGTGCGACGCGCAGCGGCGGATGGAAGGCGTGTGGGAGGGCCGCACGCGGACGTACGACCTGCGCGGCAAGCGGTTCGCGGTGTGCATGGCCGGCAACCCGTACACCGAGCAGGGCAAGCTGTTCCGCATCCCCGACATGCTCGCCAACCGCGCGGACGTGTGGAACCTCGGCGATGTGCTGTCCGGCAAGGAAGAGCTCTTCGCGCTCAGCTACATCGAGAACGCGTTGACGTCGAACGCCGTGCTGGCGCCGCTGGTGTCCCGGGAGCGGTCCGATGTGGACGTCCTGGTCCGGATGGCCCGCGGCGACGGGTCGGTGCGTGCCGACCAGCTTTCGCACGCGTATTCGGCCACGGAGCTGGAGCAGATCCTCGCGGTGCTCCGCAAGCTGGTGCGGGTGCAGCGGACGGTACTGGCGAACAACCAGGCCTACATCGCCTCGGCGGCGCAGGCGGACGCCTCGCGCACCGAACCGCCGTTCCGGCTGCAGGGTTCGTACCGGAACATGAACAAGCTCGCCGAGCGCATCGTGCCGGCGATGAACGACGCGGAGCTCGAGGCCCTGATCGACGACCACTACGCCGGCGAGGCGCAGACGTTGACTTCAGGAGCCGAGGCCAACCTGCTCAAGCTGGCCGAGCTGCGAGGACGGCTCACCGCTTCGCAGGCTCAGCGGTGGGCCGACGTGAAGGCCGCGTACCTGCGCGAACAGGCCCTGGGCGGCGACGGCGAGGACCCGCTGAGCCGCGCGGTCGGCGCGGTAGGCCTGCTGGCCGACCGGGTGGGCGCGGTCGAGACGGCCATCGGTCGCGCGGCCCAGCGGCTGGCGCGGGAAGAGGCTTAATTGCTTTGACGCCTGCTCGGAGCCGTAGCGATGATGGGTGCCACCCGAACCGAGGAGTGACCATGGAATGGCGGCACGTTCCCGTCATGGCGTAGCCGCGGCTTTCTTTTCGGGTAGCGAAACTTTTCCCCTGCACTCGTTTCCGCAGCAGTCAGTGCGCGGATGCGAGTGCGCTCGGCGCGTTGGTCCAGCGGAACGGATCCCCGGTTCTCACCCGGGAGACCCGGGTTCGACTCCCGGACGCGCTACTTCGTCGACGGGGTACGGCTGCTGCCGCCGCTGGTGCCCTCATCGTCATGACCCGCTTTCAGCGTTGCGCAGGGCGAGCCACGTGCACAGGCCGGCCAAGGTCAGTTCCGGAACCGCGCAGCCGATGGCCTGGGTGAATTCGGTGCCGGCCTGGGCGGTGAGGACGTCGAACCAAGCGTCCATCACCATGAGCGCCGCGACGGCTGATGCCGACAGGCGGGCGCGGTCATCGCCGCGGTGGAACAAGCGCGCGGTGGTCGCGCAGCCGAGCGCCACAGCCAGGTCGAGTCCGATCCACGCGGCCGGCCAATGCCGTACCTGCGTGGTCTCGGGCAGGGACCGGCCCAGCACGAACACCCACGGCACCATGCCCGCGGCGACCGCGCCGAGCACCCTGGGCGCCCAGCTGGTCCGGGCACCCGGCGACCTCGCCGTGCGTGGCGGCCGGGGCATCGTCCGAACGGTCATGAGAATCCCTCCACCGAAGTCGTGGTGATGCCGCCGGCGCCGGCGGCCCTGCGGCGAAACCTTGCCGCCGCGGCCTGCCGAGATCAGTAGCCCGTGGTTCCGACTTCGTGGTGGTGCCTGCTACCGCACTGACCGGGTGCCTGCATGATGGTGCCGTCGGCCCGGTCTCGATCAGCGTTGGATCGTGGACACGGCACGACGCGCGCGGGCCAGTGGTTCGGCGGCTTTCAGGTTCGTCGCGTGGTCTTCACGGCTCTCGTGCTGCTGTCCGCCCACAGGCCAAGATCAAGAGCCACAGCTGGCACTAGGTTCACCATGGGATCGGGTACAGGTTTCATGGCACCGTCCTCCTGCGGTGCCCTAGCGTCGTGCCATGACGATTCCAGCCGGACTGAGACGCACGGTCCTCCGGGCGCGGCGGGACACCGGCTTTCTTGCCGCCGGTGTGCTGCCGCACCTGGCGCTGGTGCCCGTGTGGGCCTGGGCGGCGACGACCACCGCCAGGACGGGGAACTGGCTCCTTGCGGGTTCCGTGTCGGCCGCCCTGGTCCTGCTCGGCACCCCGGTGCTGACGGCCGTCCAGCGGGCTCGCTACCGGGTGCTCATCGGTGTGGACGTCCCCCGGCGCACCCCCACCGCGCCGGAACAACGGACGTGGGCCTCGACCGCCCGGTGGCTCGCGGCGACGCGGCCGTGGCGCAAGATCGGCTACCACCTCCTGCTGGGCCCGTTGCTCGCGCTGCTGGAGCTGCTCGTGCTCGCGGTGGCAGCGGCGTGCCTGGCGGGCGTCGTCGCCTACGCCTGGTCATGGGCGCTGCCAACCGGAATCCGCCAGGACTGGTTCGGCTACCTGACCCAGCTGCCGGCTTACACAGCGGCCGGACTCCTCCTCCTGTGCGCCCTGCCCCGGACCACGCGGGCAGTAGCCCGGGCCGAGGCGCGGCTGGCGTCGGTCCTGCTCGGGCCCAGCCGGGCGCAGCGGCTCCAGGAGCGGGTCGATCAGCTGGCCGTGAGCCGGACCGACTTGATCGAGGCCGTCGACGCGGAGCGCCGCCGGATCGAGCGCGACCTGCACGACGGCACCCAGCAGCGGTTGGTGTCCCTCGCGGTCAACCTGGGTCTGGCCATTGCCACCCGCCCGGACCTGCCGAGTGATGCCCGCGAGGTGATCGCGAGAGCGCACCTGGAGGCGAAGGAGGCGATCGCCGAACTCAATGACCTGGTGCGGGGACTGCACCCGGCCGTGCTCGAAGACCGAGGTCTGGACGCGGCGTTGTCCGGGCTGGCTGCCCGCACGCCTCTGCCGGTGCGCCTGCGGGTCAATCTGGAGGAGCGGGTGGCGCCCCAGGTGGAGTCGGTCGCGTACTTCGTGATCTCCGAGGCGCTGACCAATGCAACGAAGCACGCCAACGCGATGCGCGCAGAGGTGATGGTCCGTCAGGTCGGCGAGGTGCTGCGAGTGCGCGTTACCGACGACGGGCTGGGCGGTGCCGACGCCGCCGCCGGCACGGGGCTGACGGGGCTGGCCAAGCGGGTCGGCTCCCTCGACGGGGCCTTCCAGGTCAGCAGCCCGGTTGGCGGCCCCACCACCATCACCGCGGAGCTGCCGTGCGCGCGGTGATCGCCGAGGATTCGGTGTTGTTGCGGGTCGGCCTGATCAAGGTGCTGGAGATGGGCGGGTTCCAGGTCGCCGCGGAAGCCGGCGACGCGGAGGGGCTGTTGGCGGCAGTGGCGGAGCACCGGCCCGAACTCGCCTTGATCGACGTCCGGATGCCGCCCGGCTTCACCGACGAGGGGGTGCGTGCGGCGATGGAGATCCGTCGGCGCTGGCCGGGGACGCCGGTGGTGCTGCTTTCGCAGTACGTGGAGGAGCGGTACGCGGCTGACCTGCTGTCTGCGAACACCAGCGGTGTGGGCTACCTGCTCAAGCAGCGGGTCGCCGATGTCGCCGACTTCGTGGCGGCGGTCCGGCGGGTGGCGGACGGGGGCACGGCCCTGGACCCGCAGGTCGTCGCCCAGTTGCTGCTGCGGCGCGACAGCGACCCGCTCGCGCGGCTGACTCCCCGCGAACGGGAGGTGCTCGGCCTGATGGCCGAGGGGCGTTCCAATGCCGGCATCGCGCAGGCGCTGGTGGTCAGCGAGAGCGCCGTGGCGAAGCACATCAACAACATCTTCGCCAAGCTCGACCTGCCCGTGGTCGACGCGGACCACCGCCGCGTCCTGGCCGTGCTGCGGTTCCTCGGAGCGTCCCGGTCGTGACCTTCCCTTCCGTGATCACGATCTACGGCTGGAGTACCAAGCCGCGGGGTGCGCTGGCCGAAGTCCCAAGACCAGGCTGATCGCGGGCGGCCCCGCCACCACCAACACCGTCACCGACTGTGGTCAAGGGTGGGCGGCGGGGAAGTGCTCCAGTTTTGCCCCGGCAGCAGCACAAGATCACGGCGCACAACGATCACCGAAGATCGAACCCGGAACACAGAAAACCCCTCCGACCAGCCAAGAAGGCTGAAACGAAGGGGTTTCTTACGATGTGGAGCTAAGGGGACTCGAACCCCTGACCCCCTCACTGCCAGTGAGGTGCGCTACCAGCTGCGCCATAGCCCCGAGGCGAAGGTGAACTCCGCATCTCGTATGCCCATACATTACACCCCGCCCCGACCCCCTTTGCGCGGGGGTACCTACACCCACCTCAACCCGCTGACCTGCACTTTCACACCTTATTTTTAGTCGTGTATTGACTCCCGGTGTGGCCGCCGTTACATTTTGCGCGGTTGTGACGCCGAGGTCCCCGCCCGTTACGCCGCGTCTACCAAGACCGGGCACGCCTCTGCCGTTTCCTGCTCGATGGACGCCGCGAACGCGGCAGAGGAGGTTTCGCATGAAGAGGGTGACGACGCTGCTCGCCGCGGCGTTGGTCCTGGTCGGGAGCGCGGTGGTCGCCAGGCCGGCCGACGCTGCCATCACCCCCGACGGCTGGTACACCGTGACCGCCGCCCACAGCGGGAAGTGCGTGGACGCGCGGGCCGCGGGCACCGCCAACGGGACCGTTGTCCAGCAGTACTCCTGCAACCAGAGCACCTCGCAGCAGTGGCAGTTCCAGTCCACCGGGGACGGCTACTTCCGGGTGAACGCCCGCACCAACCCGGCCGCCGCCTGGGATGTCACCGATGTCTCCACCGCCGATGGTGGTCTGGTCCAGCTGTGGTCCTACTCGAACGGGGCCAACCAGCAGTGGCAGGCCGTCGACGAAGGCACCGGCCGGTACCACTTCGTCAGCCGCAACAGCGGGAAGTGCCTCGACGTCCCCGGGGCCTCGACCGCCGACTCCGTGCAGCTCCAGCAGTACGCCTGCAACGGCACCGGCGCGCAGTCCTTCATGCTGACCCCCGTGAACACCAGCCAGCCGGGCCAGCCGGACTTCGGGCCGAACGTCGTGATCTTCGACCCGTCGATGCCGAGCTCGACCATCCAGAGCCGGCTCAACAGCATCTTCAGCCAGCAGGAACGCAACCAGTTCGGCAGCCAGCGCTACGCCGTGATGTTCAAGCCGGGCACCTACGCCAACGACGTCAACGTCGGCTTCTACACGCAGGTCCTCGGCCTCGGGCTGAGCCCCGACGCGGTCAACATCAACGGCGCCGTGCACGTCGAGGCCGACTGGTTCCCGCCGCAGAACGCCACCCAGAACTTCTGGCGGGGCGCGGAAAACCTGTCCGTGACGCCGAACGGGGGCGCCGACCGGTGGGCGGTCAGCCAGGCCGCGCCGTACCGCCGCATGCACGTCCGCGGGGACCTGCAGCTCGACGACGGTGGCTGGGCCAGCGGCGGCTGGATCTCCGACACGAAGATCGACGGCCAGGTCCGCTCCGGCTCGCAGCAGCAGTGGATCTCCCGCAACTCGCAGTTCGGCAGCTGGAACGGCTCGAACTGGAACATGGTCTTCGCCGGCGTCCAGGGCGCGCCCGCCAACTCCTTCCCGACGCCGCCCTACACCACGGTCGCCCAGACGCCGGTCGTGCGCGAGAAGCCGTTCCTCTACGTCGACGGCGCCGGCGGCTACCAGGTCTTCGTGCCCGGCCTGAAGACCAACGCGTCCGGCACGAGCTGGGCGAACGGCGCCGCGCCCGGTACGTCGCTGCCGATCGACCAGTTCTACATCGCCAAGCCCGGCGCCACCGCCGCGGACATGAACGCCGCGCTCGCCGCCGGCAAGAACCTGCTGGTCACGCCCGGTGTCTACCACCTCGACCAGACGCTGCGCGTCACCCGGCCGGACACCGTCGTGCTCGGGCTCGGCATCGCCACGCTGGTCCCGGACAACGGCATCACCGCGATGACCGTGGCCGACGTCGACGGCGTCAAGCTCGCCGGCCTGCTGATCGACGCCGGCACGACCAGCTCGGACACGCTCGTGCAGGTCGGCCCGGCCGGCTCGACCGCGAACCACGCGGCCGACCCGACGTCGCTGCACGACGTGTTCTTCCGGATCGGCGGCGCCGCCGTCGGCAAGGCGGCGACCAGCCTGGTCGTCAACAGCAGCAACGTGATCGGCGACCACATGTGGATCTGGCGCGCCGACCACGCGGAGCGCAACGAGTACGTCGGCTGGACCACCAACACCGCCGACACCGGGCTCGTCGTCAACGGCAACGACGTGACGATGTACGGCCTGTTCGTCGAGCACTACCAGAAGACGCAGGTCGTCTGGAACGGCAACGGCGGCCGGACCTACTTCTTCCAGAACGAGATGCCCTACGACGTGCCGGACCAGGCGAGCTGGATGAACGGGTCCACGCCGGGCTACTCCGCTTACAAGGTGAGCCCGAACGTCACCAGTCACGAAGCGTGGGGCCTGGGCAGCTACTGCTACTTCAGCACCAACCCGTCCGTGGCCAGCGCGCACGCGTACGAGGCGCCGAACACCGCGGGTGTCCGGTTCCACGACATGGTGACCGTGTCGCTCAACTACCAGGGCACGATCACGCACGTCATCAACAACACCGGTCCGGGGACCCCGTCCGGGACCAAAGCCGTCAACCTGGTGAGTTACCCCTGAGCAACCGGCGTGCGCCGTGGTGGCGGCCGCGGCGCACGCCGGTCCTTCAAGTCCACAGTGGATACCCCCGAACGGGTTGTTCGGGGAGCCGATGGCGGGTGAACGTCGCGATACTGGGTGCTCCCTTCGATCCGGGAGCGGCAGATGACCTCCTTCGCAGCGTTCTCCGTCGTCGAACCCCGCAAGGCCTGGCCGCTGGTGGCCGTCCGCGGTGCGTTCGCCGTGCTCTTCGGGCTCTTCGCGCTGATCTGGCCGGGCGCCACCGTGCTCGTCCTGGCCATCCTCTACGGCGTGTACGCGATCATCGACGGCGTCGGCGGCCTCATGCAGGCCTTCCGCCCGGGTGACGCCGGGCACCGCGCCGCCTACGGGATCCTCGGCGTGCTCGGCATCGTCGCCGGGATCCTCGTCCTCGTCTGGCCCGGCATCACGGTGCTGCTGCTGGCCCTGCTGGTCGGCCTGTGGGCGATCGTCACCGGCATCGCCGAGATCGCCGCGGCGATCCGCCTGCGCAAGCAGATCCAGGGCGAGGCCTTCCTCATCCTGGCCGGCGCGATCTCGGTGATCGCGGGCGTGCTCATCGTGATCAACCCGATCGCCGGCGCGTACGGCATCGCGCTGCTCGTCGGCATCTACGCGCTGATCTACGGGATCGTGCTCCTGGTTCTGGCGTTCCGGCTCCGGAAACTCGCCGGCTGAGTAGCGTCGCGGGGGTGTCGACCCGCGAACTGGTGGTGCTGGGCACCGCGTCCCAGGTGCCCACGCGCCACCGCAACCAGAACGGCTACCTCCTGCGCTGGGACGGCGAGGGCATCCTCTTCGACCCCGGCGAAGGCACCCAGCGCCAGATGCTGCGGGCCGGGGTCGCGGCCACCGACATCACCCGCATCTGCGTCACGCACTTCCACGGCGACCACAGCCTCGGCCTCCCCGGGGTGATCCAGCGGCTGTCGCTGGACGCCGTGAAGCACCCGGTCCACGCCCACTTCCCGGCGTCCGGCGCGCACTACTTCGAGCGGATGCGGCACGCGACGGCGTTCTACGAGCAGGCCGACCTGCGGGAACACCCCATCGCCGCCGACGGGCCGATCGCCACCGGGAAGTTCACCCTGGAGGCGCGGCGCCTGAGCCACCCCGTCGAGGCGTTCGGCTACCGCCTGACCGAGCCCGACGGCCGCACCATGCTGCCGGAACGGCTGAAGGAACGCGGCATCACCGGCCCCGACGTCGGCCAGCTCCAGCGCGAAGGACACCTGGGCGGCACGAAACTCGAAGACGTCAGCACGCCCCGGCCCGGCCAGCGGTTCGCGTTCGTGATGGACACCCGGCTCTGCGACGGCGTGTACGCGCTCGCCGAGCACGCCGACACGCTCGTGATCGAGTCGACCTTCCTGGCCGAAGACACCCACCTGGCGCGAGACTTCGGTCACCTGACCGCGCAGCAGGCCGCGCGCGTCGCCGCCGAGTCCGGGGTCCGGCAGCTCGTGCTGACCCACTTCTCGCAGCGCTACCCCGAGCCGGAGCGGTTCCTGGCCGAAGCGAAAGCCGAGTTCGACGGCGAGATCGTCGTGGCCGAGGACCTGGAGCGGGTCCAGGTGCCGAAACGGCGGTCCTCCCCAGCCGGCCGCGGAGCGCCGTAGGCTGCAAGGCGTGAGCCAGCCGATCCTGATGACCGTCGACGACGATCCCGCCGTGTCCCGCTCGGTCGCCCGTGACCTGCGGCGCCGCTACGGCAAGGACTACCGCGTCATCCGCGCCGACTCCGGCCCGGACGCCCTCGACGCGCTGCGCGAGATCAAGCTGCGCGGCGACGCCGTCGCGGCCATCCTCGCCGACTACCGGATGCCGCAGATGGACGGGATCGCCTTCCTCGAGAAGGCGATGGACCTGTTCCCGCACGCCCGCCGCGCCCTGCTGACCGCCTACGCCGACACCGACGCCGCGATCCAGGCGATCAACGTCGTCGACGTCGACCACTACCTGCTCAAGCCGTGGGACCCGCCGGAGGAGAAGCTCTACCCGGTGATCGACGCGCTGGTCGAGACGTGGCGCGCGGTCGGCGACAAGCCGGTCGAAGAGGTCAAGCTGATCGGCCACCGGTACAACTCGCCGTCGTTCCACCTGCGGGACTTCCTGGCGCGCAACGCCGTCCCGTACCGCTGGTACTCGGTCGACGACGACGAAGGCGGCCGGATCCTGCAGGCCGCGGAGGCCACCGCGACCGACATCCCGGTGGTCGTCACGCCGGACGGCACCGTCCTCAAGAACCCGACCGGCGGCGAGATCGCCGACGCGGTCGGTTTGTCGACCCGCCCGGCGCAGGAGTTCTACGACCTCGTCGTGATCGGCGGCGGCCCGGCCGGCCTCGGCGCCGCGGTGTACGGCGCTTCGGAGGGCCTGCGCACGGTGCTCGTCGAGAAGAAGGCCACCGGCGGCCAGGCCGGCACGAGCTCGCGCATCGAGAACTACCTCGGCTTCCCCGACGGCGTCTCCGGCGCGCAGCTGACCGACCGGGCGCGGCGCCAGGCGCAGAAGTTCGGCGCCGAGGTGCTGACCGCCCGCGACGTCGTGGGCCTGGAGGCCCGCGGTTCGCAGCGGGTGATCACCTTCGGCGACGGCAGCGAGATCGCCGCGCATTCGGTGATCCTCGCCAGCGGCGTCACCTACCGCGCCCTGGAAGCCGACGGCATCGCGGAACTCACCGGCCGGGGCGTCTACTACGGCTCGGCCGCGACCGAGGCCCCCGAGTGCAAGGGCGAGCACGTCTACATCGTCGGCGGCGCCAACTCCGCCGGGCAGGCCGCGGTGTTCTTCTCCCGGCACGCCAGCGACGTCACGATCCTCGTGCGCGGCTCGTCGCTGGAGGCGTCGATGTCGCACTACCTGATCGAGCAGATCGCCGGTATCGAGAACATCCACGTCCGCACCCACACGACGGTCAAGCAGGCCCACGGCGACGAGCACCTCGAACGCCTCACGCTCTGCGAG
This sequence comes from Amycolatopsis lexingtonensis, assembly GCF_014873755.1. NCBI lineage: Bacteria > Bacillati > Actinomycetota > Actinomycetes > Pseudonocardiales > Pseudonocardiaceae > Amycolatopsis > Amycolatopsis lexingtonensis. The sequence continues at coordinate 5,819,065 of NZ_JADBEG010000001.1, read as the reverse complement.
AACGGCGTCACCGAGACGGTCGACTCCGGCCACCTGTTCATCTTCATCGGCGCCGCGCCGCGCACCGACTGGCTCGGCGAGGAGATCCACCGCGACGACCACGGCTTCGTCCGCACCGGCCCGGACCTGCTGACGGCCGGACAGCGCCCGGCCGGCTGGCCGCTCGACCGTGATCCGCACTACCTCGAGTCGTCCATCCCCGGCGTGTTCGTGGCCGGCGACGTGCGGTCCCAGTCGGTCAAGCGGGTGGCCTCCGCGGTCGGCGAGGGCGCGATGGCCGTGACGCTGGTACACCGGTACCTGGAGGAACATTGACGTCCTCCCCGCAGTCAGCCGACCGGGGGATGCCGGCCACCGGCCGCGGGGGCCGGCCGCCGAGGTTCGCGGTTCACCGGCCGGACTCCTGTCCCGCCTCCCCGCGCAGTCACCGCCCGTCCGGCGGCGATGTTCCGGGCCGCGTTCACGTCGGCGTTGTCGTGGTACCCACAGGCGGCGCACCGGAACACCGCTTGGCTCTCGCGGGATTCCGGCGCCACGTGCCCGCAGGCCGAGCAGCGCTGGGACGTGAACGCGGGAGGGACTCTTTCGACCCGGCCGGGCGCCTTGTCCTCCAGGCGCGAGACGAGCAGCCCCCATCCTTGGGCCAGGATCGCCCGGTTCAGGCCGGCTTTCTGACGCACTCGCCGTCCCGGCGAGCCGACGCTGCCCCTCGCCGACCGGGTCATGGCGGTGATGCGCAGGTCTTCGACCCGGATCACGGCGAATTCGCGGGCGAGCCGCGTCGTCACCTTTTCCACCCAGTCCTTACGGCGGGCGGACTCACGGGCGGCGAGCCGCGCGACCGCGAGCACCAGCCGGGCGCGCCGGTGCGACCCACGGGTGGCCCGGGCAAGCTGCCGTCGCAACCGGCGAGCGCGTGTCCGCTCCACGTGGGACAGGCCGGGGCAGCGCAGGAGCTCACCGGTCGACAACGCGGCGGACACCACCACACCGCGGTCGATGCCGATCACCTTGCCGTCGCCGGGCGCCGATACCGCCGCGGGAACGGCCGCGAACGCGATGTGCCACCAGCCGGCGCGGTCGCGGGTGACTCGGTAGGACTTGGCCGCCACGGGCGGGCGCCGCGACCAGCGGAAGCGGACCCAGCCCACCTTGGGGATCCACGCCGCGCCCCGGCGCCGGTTGAGCTTGCGCACGTGTTCGGGCCGGACGGCAACCTGCCGGAAACCCTGGTGGACCGCCGCGCGGCGCCAGGTCGGCTTGCCGTGCGTGCCGCCGAAGAAGTTCCGCACGGCTTGGGCGAAGTCGCGCAGGGCCTGCTGCTGAACGGTGACCGAACCCTCGCGCAACCAGGGGTGTTCGGCGCGGATCTCGGTCAGCTGCCGCGCCTGGTCGACGTAACCTGGAGGGAGCGGCCGTCCGGGCCGCCAGTGGGAGTGCTGCTCCACGGCGAGGTTCCAGACGAACCGCGCGTGGGCGCAGTGGACGAACAGCCGGGCCTCCTGTTCGGCTGTGGGTGTCAAGCGAAAGCGGGACATGCGGCGAACGTAGCCCCGACCACCGACAAAACAGGGGTGCAGGAATGAGCGCACTGCCGCGGGAAGAGCTTCGCGGGCTCTTCCTGTTCGAACACCTTTCCGAAGAACAGCTCGACTGGGTGGCCGCCAACGCCGTGCTCGAGGAGTACGAAGGCGACTCCACCGTCATCAGCGAAGGCGGCGAAGCGACCTGCTTCTACGTCCTCCTGAACGGCGCCATCCGGATGACGCGCCTGGTCAGCGGCACCGAGGTCGAGACGAACCGGTCCGACCAGCGCGGTGCCTACTTCGGCGCGACGCAGTTCTTCGTCCACCAGGAGGCTGAGCACACCTACGGCGCGACCGTGCGCGCGCTGTCCGACGTCACGCTGCTCGCGCTGCCGTCGAAGGAGTTCTCCGTCGAGTTCCGCAAGTGGTTCCCGATGGCGACGCACCTGCTCGAAGGCATGTACCTGGGCTGGCGCAACAGCGACACCGTGATCGGCTCGCGCCGCCGCCTGCTCGCCCTCGGCGAGCTTTCCGCGGGGCTGACGCACGAGCTGAACAACCCGGCTGCCGCGGCCGTGCGGGCCACCGCGTCCCTGCGCGAGCGCGTCGCCGGCATGCGGCACAAGCTGGCCTTCCTGGCGAAGAAGGACATCGACCCCGAGCTGCTCTACCAGCTCATCGACGTCCAGGAACGCCTGGTCAAGCAGGTCGCGCAGGTGCCGAAGCTGACCGCGATGCAGCAGTCCGACCGCGAGGACGAGATCGGCGACTGGTTCGACGACCGCGGCATCGACGGCGGCTGGGACCTCGCCGACATCTACGTCCGCGCCGGGCTCACTACGACGGACTTGGACAACGTCCTCGAGCAGGTCGGCGACACCTTCATCGACGGCGCCGTCCGCTGGCTCGCCTACGCGCTCGAGACCGAGATGCTGATGGGCGAGATCGAGGACTCGACCACGCGCATCTCGGCGCTGGTCGGCAAGGCCAAGCAGTACTCCCAGATGGACCGCGCGCCGCACCAGTGGGTCGACGTCCACGACGGCCTCGACTCCACGCTGGTCATGCTCTCCGGCAAGATCGGCGCGCTCCGCGTCGTCAAGGAGTACGACCGCAGCCTGCCGAAGATCCCCGCGTACCCGGGCGAGCTGAACCAGGTCTGGACGAACATCATCGACAACGCCATCGGCGCGATGAAGGGCGAAGGCACGCTGACCCTGCGCACCTGGGGCCAGAACGACCAGGTCCGCGTCGAGATCGGCGACACCGGCCCGGGCATCCCGGCCGACATCAAGCCGCGGATCTTCGAGCCGTTCTTCACCACGAAGCCGGTCGGCGAAGGCACCGGGCTCGGCCTGGACATCTCGTGGAAGATCGTCGTCGAACGCCACCAGGGCGACCTGCGCGTCGAGTCGGAGCCCGGGAACACCCGGTTCGAGGTCTGCCTGCCGACGGTCGAGCAGGCCTCGCTCTGATGGCCTCCGTCCCGACGGTCACGACCGAGCTCGGGGCGCTGGTGGGGCTGGCGGGTGACGGCGTCCGCGTCTGGCGCGGGATCCCGTACGCCCGCCCGCCGGTCGGCGAGCTGCGGTGGAAGGAGCCGCGGCCGCCCGCGCTGTCCGGTGGCGTGCACGTCGCCACGGAGCACGGGCCGCACGCGATGCAGGCGCCGGACCCGATGAACCCGTCCGCGGTGTGCGACGAGGACTGCTTGTACCTCAACGTCTGCACCCCGGAAGGGCCCGCGCCCGACGGCGGCTGGCCGGTGCTGTTCTGGCTGCACGGCGGCGGTTACCGCGTCGGGCACGGCGAGCAGCTCGGCGACGGCGAGGAGTTCGCGCGTGCCGGGATCGTCGTCGTCACGATCAACTACCGGCTCGGCTCGCTCGGTTTCCTGCACCTCGCCGGGATCTTCGGCGACTCCGAAGCGGACGCCGGCGTGTGCGGCCTGCTCGACCAGATCGAAGCTCTGAAGTGGGTACGCCGCAACGTTTCCGCGTTCGGCGGCGACCCGGCGCGGATCACCGTCTACGGCGTCTCGGCGGGCGCGAAGAGCCTCGGGAACCTGATGGGCAGCCCGCTTTCCGCCGGGTTGTTCGCCCAGGGGATCAGCAGCAGCGGCGGCGCCGACCACGTGGCGACGCCGGAAGCCGGCACGGCGCTGGCCCGGCGGCTCCTCGACGAGGTCGGCTGCCACGACGCCGACGCATTGCGGGCGTTGCCGGCCAAGGAGTTCATCGAGGCGCAGGAACGGATCCTCACCGGGCTTCAGGCGCTGTGGCTCTGGCGCCCGACCCTGCACCCGCGGGTGCTGCCCGAGGTGCCGATCGAGCCGATCCGGCGGGGGAGCGCGGCCGGGATCCCGTTGCTGATCGGCTGCAACAGCAACGAAGGCAGCACGTACGCCATGATGCTCGGTGACGACGTCGCGACGGCGCCCGCGAGCGCCGTCCTGAACGGCATCCTCGGCGAGGAGCGCGCTTCGCACCTCCTCGAGACCTACCTCCGCCGCGTCCCCGACCTGAAGTCGGCCAAGATCGCCGCGATGGGCGACGAGCGCTACGGCATCCCGACGCAGCGCCTCGCCGACGCGCAGTCGGTGCACGCGCCCGTCTTCCGCTACCGCATCGACATCGCCGCGCCCGGCGTGCCCGAGCAGCTCGACGGCGGCCACGGCACCGAAACGACGATGGCGTGGAAGGTCCCGATGCCGCTGTTCGACCAGGCCATCGCGGTCAACCCGAAGCGCGAGCGCGCCGCGCTGCTCATCCACCGCGCCTGGGTGCGCTTCATCCGGGACGGCGTCGCCGACGCGGACGGCCCCGAATGGCCTTCCTACGGACCCGAACTGCGCCCGGTGCTGGTTTTCCGGGAAGACACCGATCTGGTGCTCGACCCACGGCCGGACGAGCGAAAGGTCTGGGGCGACACGGAATGGGCGTCCGGGACCTGGTTCCCGGTGACCTGAGACCGTTCCTTCACCCGCTGTTCACTTCGAACAGGCTCGCTCCCGCGTCCAATGAGCGAAAGCCCGTCGAGGGGAGTGGCTCGTGAAACGCCGGGTGTCGATCGGACTGGCCGTGGTGCTCGTGCTGGCCGTGGTCGGGGTGATCGTCTGGGGGCGCGACGGCGGCACCGCGTCCGGTGTAGTGACCGTGCGCGGGGTGATCGGTTCGGAGAAGCAAGCCTTCTTCGGGGACCAGCGCGTCGTCGACGCCTTCGCGCGGCACGGCTTGAAGGTCGAAGTGGACACCGCGGGTTCGCGGCAGCTCGCGACGACCGTGGACCTCGGGAAGTACGCGTTCGCGTTCCCGTCGTCCTCGCCCGCGGCGCAGAAGATCCAGCGCGACCGCAAGGTGACGACGGTGTACACGCCGTTCCAGTCGCCGATGGCGGTCGCCAGCTTCGAGCCGGTCGTGGCGCTGCTGCGCGCGAACGGCGTGGTGCACAAGGGGGCCGGGGACTACGACGTCCTCGACATCGCGAAGTACCTGGAGCTGGCGAAGGCGGGGACGCGCTGGGACCAGCTGCCCGGCAACACCGCCTACCCGGCCCGCAAGAACGTCCTCGTGACGACGACCGACCCGCGCGAGTCGAACTCCGCGGCGATGTACCTGTCGATCGTTTCCTTCGTGGCCAACGGGAACACCGTCGTCAGCACGCCCGCGCAGGAGGCGGCGGTGCTGCCGTCGGTGTCGAAGCTGTTCCTGGACCAGGGGTACACGCAGAACAGCACCGAGGGGCCGTTCGAGGACTACCTGTCGGCAGGCATGGGCAAGACGCCGCTGGCGCTGATCTACGAGTCGCAGTTCGTGGACCGGGTGGTGCGCGGCGACGGCTCGATCCGGCCGGACATGCGCCTGCTCTACACCGCGCCGACGGTGTATTCGAAGCACACGCTGGTGCCGTTGACCGCGGACGGCGACAAGGTCGGGCAGCTCCTCGCCACCGACCCCGAGCTGGGCAAGCTCGCCGCGACCTTCGGCTTCCGCACGACCGACCCGAAGCTGTTCGCCGAGGTCGCCGCGCCGGCGCACGCGCCGGCCGACCTGGTGGACGCCGTCGAACCGCCGTCGTTCGAAACGCTCGAGCGGCTGCTCGACGCCGTCGGCAAGCAGTACTGACATGGACTTCGCGCTCACCCCACCCGAACCGGTCGCCGCGATCCCCGTCGAGCGCGCCGCCGGGCTCATCACGCTCGGCGAAGACACCCGCGCCGACGTGACCGCGCGCGCCGACGGGTTCGCGACGCGGCTGGCGGAGCTGGACGTCCGGTCGCCGGAGTTCACCGACCTGCTGGACGAGTTGCTGGCCGTCGGCGAGGCCGACATGCGGGCCGCGGCGGGCGTCGCCGGGACGATGCTCGACCGGTCCCTGCGCAGCGTGGCGTCCCCGCAGGACGGGGTCACGACGAGCCTGACGAGCCTGCGCCGCACGGTCGCCGAGCTGGACCCCGCGAAACTGCCGCTGACCGGACGGAAGCTGCTCGGGATGTTCCCGGTCGCCGCCGGCGCGAAGCGCGCGCTGGACCGCTACCGGGCGGCGAACGAGCCGGTCAACGCGCTCGTCGTCGACCTGCGCGGGCGCCAGGACGTCCTGCGCCGCGACAACGCCGCGATCAAGGGCGAGCGCGAACGGCTGTGGAAGGTGATGGGGAAGCTCGCCGAGGCGGCTGCCTTCGCCGAGGCCGTCGACGGCGCCATCGAGCGGCAGGCCTCCGTCTTCGACTTGACGGACCCAGTGCGCGCGCAGGCGTTGCGCGGGGACGTGCTGTACCCGATCCGGCAGCGGCACCAGGACCTGCTCACCCAGCTCGCGGTCAGCGCGCAGGGCTACCTCGCGCTGGACCTGGTGCGCAAGAACAACGACGAGCTGATCCGCGGCGTCGAGCGGGCGGTGTCGACGACCGTGTCGGCGTTGCGGGTCGCGTTGCTGGTCAGTGGTGCGCTGGCGAGCCAGCGGGACGTCCTCGACGAGGTCGCGGCGTTGCAGGCGACCACGGACGGGCTGATCCGCGCCAACACTGAGCTGCTGGACCTGCAGTCCGCGGAGATCCGGAAGGCGAGCAGCGACCCGGCCGTCGCGACCGAGACGATCCGGCAGTCGTTCGACCGGATCTACGCCTCGATCGACGCGATCGACGGGTTCCGCGCCGACGCCGTCCGGTCGATGGCGGCGACCGTCGAGTCGCTGTCCGGCGAGATCCGCCGTGCCGAAGACCACCTGCGCCGTTCGCACGAGGGGGAAGCATGATCAGGAAGCTGGGGGCGCTGGCCCTGGGGGTGTTGCTGCTGGCGGGGTGTTCGGATTCGTCGTCCGCCCCGTTGGGGGATCCTGAGCCGGGGGTGCTCAGGGTGCTCGCGGGGAGTGAGCTGGCGGATCTGCAGCCGGTGCTCGACGAAGCCGCGAAGGCGACCGGGGTGCAGGTCAAGTTCACCTTCACCGGGACCTTGGAAGGCGCCGAAGCGCTGGCGAACGGCAGCGTCGACGGGAAGTACGACGCCGTGTGGTTCTCGTCGAACCGGTACCCGGCAGGCATTCCCGAAGCGGCGAAGCGGCTGGGGAACCAGGTCAAGATCATGAGTTCGCCGGTGGTGCTCGGGCTGGCGACGTCGGTGGTGCAGCGGCTCGGCTGGGCCGGGAAGCCGGTGAGCTGGGGCGAAATCGCCGCGCAGGCGGGGAAGAAGGCGTTCAGCTACGGGATGACCGACCCGTCGGCGTCGAACTCCGGGTTCTCCGCGCTGGTCGGTGTCGCTTCGGCGCTGGCAGGCGCGGGCAACGCGATCGACGCCCGGCAGATCGCCTCGGTGACGCCGCAGCTGACACAGTTCTTCGGCGCGCAGGCGCTTTCGGCGGGTTCGTCGGGCTGGCTGTCGGACGCCTACACGCGGCGCGCGACCGGGCAGGACCCCGGGCAGAAGGTCGACGGGCTGATCAACTACGAGTCCGTCCTGCTGTCGGCGAACGCGTCCGGGAAGCTGCCCGAGCCGCTCACGCTGGTCTACCCGAGCGACGGCGTCGTCACGGCCGACTACCCGCTGACCCTGCTGGCGGACGCCAATTCCGACGCGCGCTCGGCGCACCAGAAGCTGTCGGACTACTTGCGCACTCCCGACGTCCAGAAGCGGATCATGGAGACGACGCAACGGCGTCCGGTCGTCCCGGGTGTCGCGCTGGGGGCGCAGTTCACGCAGCGGGACCTCGTCGAACTGCCGTTCCCGGCCACGCAGCAGGCCGTGGACGCGCTGCTCCAGGCGTACTTCGACAAGATCCGCCGTCCGTCGCGGACGCTGTACGTGCTCGACACTTCCGGGTCGATGAAGGGGGACCGGATCGAGTCGCTGCGGTCGGCGCTGGCCGGGCTGACCGGGGCGGACAACTCGCTCACCGGGCGGTACCGGCGTTTCCGGAGCCGAGAGGAGGTGTTGATGCTGCCGTTCAACACGCGGCCGTCGGGGGCCACGACGTTCACCGTGCCGGAACAGGACCCGTCGGGCGAACTGGCGCGCATCAAGGCGTTCGCCGAGGGCCTGTCGGCGAGCGGCGGGACGGCGATCTACGACAGCCTGTCGGAGGCATACCGGGAGCTGGAACCGTTGCAGGCGCGCGATCCCGACCGGTTCACCTCCATCGTGCTGATGACCGACGGCGAGAACGCGAACGGCTCGTCGCTCTCGGACTTCAAGCTCGCGTTCGGGACGATGCCGCCGTCGGTGAAGCAGGTCCCGGTGTTCACCGTGCTGTTCGGCGAGGGCAGCGGCGACGAGCTGACCGACGTCGCCACGATGACCGGCGGGAAGGTGTTCGACGCCCGCAAGGTCCAGCTGTCCGATGTGTTCAAGGAGATCCGCGGGTACCAATGATGCTGCGCTATCTGGGCTCGACCAAGAACCTCGCCGGCTGCGTCGGCGGCCTGCTCGGTGTCGTGCTGTACCTGACCGGGGTGGTCGGGTGGTTCTGGCCGTTCGTCGTCGTGGCGTTGTACCTGGCGGGGGCGTTGCTCGCGCCGGGGGAGAAGGTGCGGCTGGTCCCGGACACTTCCGCTTCGCTGCGGTCTTCGCTGGAGACGCTGGTCGCTTCGGTGAATGCGCAGTCTTCGCGGCTTCCTTCGTCCTCTGTGGACGCTGTGCGGCGGATCGCGGAGGTGCTTTCCGACCTGCTTTCCCGGCCGGACCGGCTCGCGGCCGACCCCGACCTGCACCACGCGGTGGTCCGGCTGGCGGGGACAGACCTGCCGCTGTCGGTGCAGACGTACCTGAACCTGCCGTGGTGGTTCGCGGCCCGCCGGGCGAGTGCGGGGGAGGAATTGGTCGCCCAGCTGGGTTTGCTGGAGACGGAGGCGCACCGGGTGGCCGAGCGGTTCTACGCGACGGAGATCGACCGGCAGGCGGACCACACCCGGTACCTGCGGGACCGGGACGCCTGATCCGGGTTTCCGTTGCCGCGCAACACCTTCCCGGCTCTACCCGTGTGAGTGATGTGTTCGAACGGGCGTTCGAGTACGTTGGCTGGTGTGAGCCACTACCGGCTCACCGCACGCGAGGGAGAGTCATGAACGAGCGCCGAGTTTGGGCAGTGTCAGCGTCACCGCGGCCGTGGTCAGCCAGCTCAGCAGGTCGGGCAGCGGGATGCGCGAAAGGCGTTCCGGCCATTCCTCCGCCACGGTGTGCAGCACCAGTTCGTCGTGCCGCGGCTCCACCTTCGTCAGCCTTATGCCCGGCGGAAGTTCCGGCAGCGGAAGCACGATGGGCTGGAAGCGGCGTGGCGGCCGTAGTCGCCGTTGTCCGATGTGGAGGGTCTGCGGCACGAGCACGACGGCGTCGTCGCCCACCTCGGGGCGCAGGGTCAAGTGGCCCCAGAGCGGGCGCTTCGCCCAGTGGATCTGCAGCAGCCCGCTGCCGGCCGGGGCCGCAACGATCCCGGGGCGGACTTTCGCCACCCGTTCCCGCAGGACATCTGCGGAAACGGCGATCTGCAGCTCGACGCGAGCGGGCTTGGCGGCCGGTGTGGGAAGTGAGCGGAGGCGGACGTCTTCGGCGAGCACGGTGACCCGGCGCAGCGGAATGCTGCCGCCTTCGGGTTCGGGCCAGTCGACGTCTTCGGCGACGATCCGGACGTCGCCGATCCGTCCGGTGGCCAGCCGGAGGCTGCCGGCCGGGTAGTCGAGTTCCGCGAGCGTCAGGCCGACCTCGCGGTCGTCGACCTTCGCGGTCAGCCGCCGTCCGACGAGCTGCTCGGTGACGGTCCGCGCCAGCGCGGCCGGCGTGACCGGGACGTTCGGCAGCAGCGAACGCCCGGCCGCGGCCAGCCCGGCCAGCTCAGGCCAGGGCGACCAGCCGTCGAACCACCTGCCGTCGCTCATCTCTCCAGTGTCGCCGAAGGACGCTGCGGATGGCGAGGGCGGGTGGCCCGACGGTGGTGCGAAGCGGCGGGCCGCAGCCGGTCACCGGCCGGCGAAGCGGGCGATGATGCCGGTCACGACCAGCCAGAACACCGCGGCCAAGCCGAAGTCGAGGATGACGGCCAGGCTCGGGTTGCTCACGGGGAAGAGCCCCGGGAAGAACAAGGCGAGAGGAACCGCCAGTGACTTGATGAAGACGAAGAACGCGTTGCCGGCGTTGGCGCCGGCGAGCACCATGATCATGTAGAGAACTTCGATCCCCGCGAAGATCGCGCCGATCGCCGTGATGACTCGCACGGCCGTGTTCCGTCTGGTGGTGGTTCGCCAAGGAGACATGCCGCGAAAATTCCCGGATCGGGTGACCGATCAAACGCTCCAGGGTGCAGATTGCGCCGTTTGGCCGCGCACTATTGCTCTCCGCCTCGCTCCGGACACGGGCGGTGAGCTAGTTCCGGTCAAGCGCGGCACCGAGGAGCCGGGCCACGGCCCAATCCTGCACGGCGAGCCCGACGGACTTGAACACCGTCCGCCCGCCCACCGCCGGGTGCTCGCGCAGCGCGTGTCCCAGCTCGACCAGCTCGCCACGGCCGAGAAGTCCGGTGTCCACGGCGTGGATCACCTCACCGGCTTCCTCGAGAGCGGCTTCGACCTGATCCACCACCACGCACGTCGCCGTGGCGAGCAGCTCCGCGGGAAGCTCCCGCATGGACGGTAGATAGGACCCGATCGCGTTGACGTGAACCCGTTCGGGCAAGGCATCGGCAGCGAAGAGAGGAGTACTCGACGACGTAGCACAACAAACGACTTCCGCATCGGAAACCGCGTCTTCCGCGCTCGCGGCGACCCGCGTCGTCACCTCCGGGAACTCGGCGGCCAACCGGGCCGTGAAGGCCGACGCGCGCGACCGGTCGCGGCCGAACACGGCCAAGTGCCGCACCGGGCGCACCGCGGCCACCGCGCGCACCTGGTCGGCGGCCTGTGCTCCGGTGCCCAGCAGGGCGAGCTTGCTCGCGCCGGCCGGGGCCAGCAGGTCCGTGGCGACACCGGAAACGGCGCCGGTGCGCAGCGTGGTGATCTCGACCGCGTCCGCGACCACCTGACCCTCGGCGGTGTTCCAGACCAGCGTGCCCAGGATCATCGGGGTCCGCCCGGCGGCCAGGTTGAGCGTCTTCACGACGGTCGTCGACGACGGGGTGTGGCAGGCGCTCATCACGAGCGTCGTGCCGCCGCCGAACGACAACCGTTGCGGCACCGCGAAACGGCCGGCGGCGAGGTCGAGGAACGCCTCCCGCACCGCGTCGACGGCGGCGCTCATCGGCACGGCGTTCCGGACCTCGTCGGCGTCGAGCATGCCGCTAGCCTGGCGGGGTGTCCGAGGCCGCGCAAGATCCCGTCGAAGAGCAGAGGTTCTCCCGCGACGACTGGTACGGAGAGGAGATCACCGGGCGGCACTACGTGCGGTGCGAGTTCCTGGAGGTCGACTTCTCGGAGGCCGTCACGCGGAACTCCGTGTTCACCGACTGCGTGTTCGGCAACGTGCGCTTCAACGCGTCGCGGCACCTGGACTCGTCGTTCGCCGGCTGCGCCTTCAAGCGGTGCAACTTCTTCGACGCCGAGTTCACCGGCTGCAAGCTCGTCGGCGCCACCTTCACCGAGTGCGAGCTGCGCCCGCTGCGGGTCGTCGGCGGCGACTGGTCGTTCGCCGGGCTGGCCGGTGCCGACCTGCGTTCGGTGAGCTTCCAGGGCGTGCGGATGCGGGAAGCCGACCTGACCGGGGCCGATTGCGGCGGTGCGGTGTTCGCCGACGTCGACCTGTCCGCGGCGCTGCTGCACGCGGTCAAGCTGCCGCGCGCCGAGCTGCGGGGCAGCGACCTGTCGGCGCTCGACCCGCTGAACGCCGAGCTGGCGGGCGCGATCGTGTCACCCGAACAGGCTGCGGTGCTCGTCACGTCGCTCGGGCTGCGGGTCCGGGCGTAGGCTCGGCGGGACCGCGAAGGGAGTGCCGCATGGGTGTCGTGACACCGGGTTTCCAGGGCCGGGCCCGCAGCGGCAACCCGCGCCTGCCACCCGGTCAGTACCTGGCCGAGGACTTCCCGGTGCTGTCCGCGGGGCCGACGCCGCGCGTGCGGACCGAGACGTGGGAGTTCGCGGTCACCACCGAAAAGGGTGACAAGCACACGTGGAGCTGGGCCGAGCTGATGGCCTTGCCGAGCGAAAAGCCCACGGTGGATATCCACTGCGTCACCCAGTGGTCCAAACTGGACACGCGGTGGCGCGGCGTCTCGATCGACACGCTGGTCGGCGGGCTCGACACCGAAGCCGACTACGTCATGGTCCACTCCTACGGCGGTTACACGACGAACCTGCCGCTGGCCGACCTGCTCGACGGCCAGGCCTGGATCGCCTACGAGTACGGCGGCAAGCTCCTCACCCCCGAGCACGGCGGCCCGGCGCGGCTGCTGGTGCCGCACCTGTACTTCTGGAAGTCCGCGAAGTGGGTGCGCGGGCTGGAGCTGAAGACCCGGGACGAGCCGGGCTTCTGGGAGAACGCCGGCTACCACGACTACGGGGATCCATGGCGCGAACAGCGGTATCAGGGCGACTAGCCTGGCGGGTCGCCCGCCTGGCCGAATTCCGTGACGAGACCCCGACGGCCCGCACGCTCGTCTTCGACCTGCCCGGCTGGCCGGGACACCTGGCGGGCCAGCACGTCGACGTCCGCCTCACGGCAGCGGATGGCTACCGCGCCCAGCGCAGCTACTCCCTCGCCGCCCCCGCGGACGGCGACCGGGTGGAGCTGACGGTCCAGCGCGTGACCGACGGCGAAGTCTCCGAGCACCTCACCGGCCCGTACGCGATCGGCGACCCGGTGGAAATCCGCGGCCCGATCGGTGGTTGGTTCGCCTGGCGCCCCACGAACCCGGAACCGGTCCTCCTCATCGCGGGCGGCTCGGGCATCGTCCCCCTGATGGCGATGATCCGCGCCCGCCGCGCGGCGGGCGTCCGCACCCCGTTCAAGCTGATCTACTCCCTGCGCAGCCCGGCCGAGCGGTACTACGCCGACGAGCTCCGCACCCCGGTTGCGGGCCTGGACATCACGTACGTCTACACCCGCGAGCTCCCCGAAGGCCGCCCGGGCATCCCCAAGCGCATCGACGTGGCCACCCTGAACACGGCAGCCTGGCCCGCCGAGTTCGGCGCGACGTCGTTCATCTGCGGCCCGACAGCCTTCGTCGAAACCGCGGCCGACATCCTGCTGGCCCTGGGCCACGACCCGCACCGCATCCGCACAGAACGCTTCGGCCCCAGCCGCGACTGACCCCACGACGCCCGCGCGCTCGGCCGGCCAGACTGTGCCGTCTTCCACCGCACAGCACCGCGCGGCAGCCCACCGCACCACGCCCTGCGCGCAGCCCGCCTGCATCACCCGCGCCGCGCCTGCCCGCACCGCAGGTCGGCCGCCGGGCGCGTCTCGAGCCCGGTTCAGCGCGCCCCGCGGCCCGGCCAGGTGCGCCGAAGCGGCGGAGCCACCCGAAGCCGCCCGAAACAGGTCAGGGGGCGTCCGGCCGAGAAAGCAGCTCCCGCAGCGTCGCCAGCAGCTCCCGCCGGTCCGCCGCCCCCAGCTTCCCTCGGATCCGGGCCATGTGGTGTTCCACCGTCTTCCCGGAAATGAACAGCTTGCTGCCCGCCTGCTTGTACGTCAGCCCCTCCACCACCAGGCGGGCGACCTCCAGCTCGCGCTCGCTCAACGCCGCCAGGCCGGTTCCCGCCGCGGCCGGTTCCGTCGTTCCCTGCTCGCGGCGGGCCGCCGTTCCCTGGAACTGGCGGGCCGCCTCCAGGAGCCGGACCATCGCCTTGCGGTCGGACGTGCGGATCGCCGCCTGGCCGGCCAGGCGGGCCGCGTCCCAGCGGAGGTCGAGGTCGTGGAGTTCCGCCGCCGCGGCCGCGATCGGGTCGGGGGCGAACGTTCCGCTGAGGACCGCCAGCCAGCACTGGGCCGCCGTGGCCAGTGCGCGGGGGTGGCGGCCGCAGTGGGCGTGGGTGGTCAACGTCGCCAGGTGGGCCTTCGCGGCTTCGGCGTCCTCCAGCGTGATCGCCGCGTGGAGCTCGTGCCAGACCAGCGAGACCGTCCACAGTGGAGGTTCGCCGAGGCGGGACAGGAGGTTGTGGGCGCGCTCCAGCTGGGGAGCCAGCTTGGCGAACGCGCCCGTGCGGGCCGCCGCGATCGCCAGCTCACCCAACGGCAGCAACGAAAAAAGGTCCGTCTGGTACCGCATCGACGCCTGGTACGCGCGGTTCCACGACCGCTGCAGCCCGACCAGATCACTCGCCCGGCGGGCCAGGCCGAGGTCCAGGGTCGCGAAGAACAGCTCGTCGCGCGCCTCCAGCGTCCGGCCGGCGACGGCGTCGCGGTGTTCGGCCGCCGTGGCCAGGTCGCCGGCCGTCATGGCCACCCAGCCCAGCAGCAGGCGGTGGCGCGTCGCCAGGAGGTCTCCGCCCGTGCGGCCCTCCAAGGCGCGGGTCAACACCGACTCCGCCAAGGCCAGCTCGCCGGTGTGCAACGCCGCCAGCGCGGCGAGGGCCGCCGGGCTGTCGGGCAGCAGCGTGCCGCCCAGGGCGGGCTCCAGCATCGCCGCCGCGCCCAGCAACGTCGACAACGTCTCCGTCGCGCAGCCGGACACCGAATCCGCGATGCCGCCGGCCATCCGGGTGGCCGCGCCCGCGAACAACGTCGGGGCGACGCCGGGGGAGGGGGTCTCGAGCAACCGGCGGGCACTGGGGAGGTCGCCGGTGCCGACCAGGGCGATGGCCGCGAACGCGTCGGCGCCCGCCCAGCTCGTCGCGGGGAGGTCGGCCGTGCGGGAGGCCCAGTGGTAGAGCTCCGCGCTGCGGGCCAGCTCGCCGCGGTGGGCCAGCACCGTCGCGGCGATCGCGGCGCCGGCCGCCCGGGTCTGGGCGTCCTCCGCGCCGAGCATGCCGTCGCCGAGCCGCAGTGCCGTGTCGAGGTCGCCGGACAGCGCCGCCGCGCGCGCCCAGCCCGCCGTCGCGGCTGGGGAGCGGTCGCCCGCTTCGGCGGCGGCTTCGAACAGGCGGGCCGCCAGGGGCGCGTCTGACGACAGCGCTTCCCCGGCCGCCGCCGCGAAGGCCGCCGCCGCGGACGCGCCGGAGCTGCCCGTGCCGAGCAGGGACCGCGCGAGGTCGAGCACCGGCAGGCCGTTCGCCAGCTGCAGCTCGACCAGCCGCTGCACCGTCGTCAGCCGGCGGGCGGGCGGGCCGAAGTCGCGGACGGCGGCCGCGGCCAGGGGCAGCAGCGTGTCGTCCGGGGCGAGCAGGCCGGTCGCGCGGGCGCCGTCGACGACGGCGGGCAGCTGGTCGGGTTCGCGGTCGAGCAGCGCGGACAACAGGTCGAGGTTGCGGCCCGCCCCGGCTTCGGCCGCGATCAGGTACCGCAGCACGGCGTCGTCGAGCTCGTCGAGTTCCGGCCGGAACTCCTCGAGCCGCCCGAGCAGCGCGCGCTCGGCCAGCCTCGGCACGCCGCCGCTGCGCGCGTGCAGGTCCGCCGCCTCTGCCGGGTCGGTGGGCGAACCCGTCACCGCCGTCATCAGCCGGGCGATGTCCTCGACGCCGAGCGGGCCGAGCTGCAGCAGCGTCCAGCCGGGCGCCACCGGGGCCGGCCGGTGCGCGACGACGATCGGGCCGTCCGCGCCGGCGAGCAGCTCCTCGAGCTGGTCGGGGCCGAGCCGGTCGGCGTCGTCGACGAGCACGGCGTCGACACCCGCTTCGCGGTAGCAGCGGTCGAGCGCGGCGAGCAGCACGCTCTTGCCGTACCCACCGGGGGCGACGACGGCGAGCCGCAGCGGTTCGGCGGGTTCGGCCGCGACCCGGTCGAGGAGCTGCCGGGCCGCCGGGTGCGCGGGGACGGTGTGAAGCGGGGGAACCTGCGTGAGCAGAGTGTTCAACAGTGACCTTCACCGGAGGGGGCGCCGGGGCGGGCGCAGTGGCTCGGGGCGGGGGAGGGAGCGGGGGTCGTGCTGGGGCCTGCGGTGGCTTCGCGGGCGGTGATGGTGATCGCCCCGGCGGAGACGGCCGCGGCGAGCACCAGGATCGCGGCGGCGAGGGGGCGCCGCCGCCGGAACAGATTCATCGGGGTGACGCGCTCGGGCAGTTCGAACGGCGTGATCTCGACGGGCGGGCGGGGTGGCCGCTCGCCGAGCTCACCGAGCGTGTCCACCTGGGGGAGCAAGGTGGTCTCGACGGCCGGGGGTTCCTGGAGGCCACCCCGGCCCTCGGCGCGCAGTGCCCCGAGGGCGGCCGCGCCGAGTGCGGCGGTCGCCGGCGGAACCGGTCCCGCGAACATCGGGCACGGCGGCCGGGCGGGCAGCGCGTGCGGGGGCACGTCGCCGCAGAACACCACGCCGGCCAGGCCCTTGGGGGACGTCGTCGCCGCGCCGGCGAGGGCGAACAGCGTGCTCAGCGCGGCCGCCGGGGCCACGCCCTCGGCGCTCGTGCCGAGCTGCCAGCCGCTGGCGGCGGTCGCCGTCGCCAGCGTGACGCTCACGCCGTCGGCGCCGAACTCGCACACCCCGGCCGCGGTCGCGCCGGGCCCGGGGACGGCCAGGTGCGCGCCGAGCGCGGCGATCGCGCCGGGGACCAGCGTGACGGCGGGGAACCCGGCGTCGGCCAGCGCCCGCCGCAGCACGTCACGGCGGTAGCCGCCCCAGTCGCCGGGGTGGGTCAGCACCAGGTGCTCCGGGGGCCCGCCGAGGACGTTCGCGGCGTGCTCGGCGATCCCCTCGACGAGCACGGTGGTCAGCGTCTCGGGCGGGAACGCCTCGCCTTCGACGAGCATCGGGACGTCGTCGCCGATCCGCCGGTGGAAGCCGGTGAGCAGCCGGGACGGGACCCGGGCGCCCGCCTGCGCGGCCGCGTCGCCGGTGAGCAGGTAGCCCTCGTCGTCCAGGAAGAGCGCGGACGCGGCGGCCGGGGACCGCTCACCCAGCCAGAGGGGTTCGGGCTCGCCCCAGCCGGGGCCAAGACGGCGGCAGGTCGCGGCGTGGGTCCGCCCCTGTGCCACATCGATCCCGAGGACGTAGGGCAACGGCGGTTCCTCCTCACCTCGCGGGGGCCGAACAGGGGTACGGAATCCCCCTAGGGCTCGGGGCATCCTCACCCAAACGGGTTAGTCAATCAAGGGGCTGGAGGGATTTAACCCAACTGAGCGCGTCTCGGATGAGCCCCTAACTCCCTAACGATGACATATCGATCCCCTATCGGCTGACCGGCCCGCGACTCGGAGTGATCCCCGATGTGCGCTGGGGGGTCGTCTCCCTACCTTGATCACGGAGCACCGGTCCTTGCGGCCGGTGCTGTCCCCCAGAACCACCGGACCAGGAGAACCCATGGACTCCGTGCAGACGTTGCACGACTTCGCCCTGAACCTGCTCAACGACCCGACCGCGCTCGCGGCCTTCGGGACGGACCCGCAGGGCGCCCTCGCCGCCGCCGGTCTCGGTGACGTCAGCGCCGCCGACGTGCACGAGGTCATCCCGCTGGTGCTCGACTTCGTGCCGGTCGACAGCCTCCCCGCCGTGGACAGCCTCCCGGCCGTCGGCGGCCTGTCCTCGGTCGGCACCGACGCCCCGGGCATCCAGGGCGCGATCGACCAGCTCACCGCCCTCACCGCGGGCCTCGGCCTGCCGGCCACCTCGGCGCTGCCGGGCGTCGGCGACCTCGGCTCCGAGCTGCCCGCCATCGGCGACCTTGGCCTGCCCGCCGTCCCGGGCGTCGGCAGCCTGCCCGGCGTGAACGACCTCACCACCACGGCCGCCGGCGTCACCGCGCTGGCCGGCGACCCGACCGGCGCCTTCGGCACCGCGGGCGACCTCGGCTCGAGCCTCGACGCGGTCCAGGTCGCGGGCAACCTCGTGTACTCGGTCACCGACGTCGACCACAGCTCGGTCGTCGGCGCCACCAGCGAGGTTTCGCACCTCGGTGGCGACGTCGTGGGCAACGTCTCCAACAACGTGACCGCCCCGGTCTACGAAGGCGCGTCGCAGGTCGGCGACGTCAGCGGTGACCTGACCCACACGGTCAACGGCCTCGTCGGCCAGGTCGGCGACTTCACCGGCATCCTGCAGGGCGCCGGCGACCTCGCCTCGGCCCGCTCCGAGGGTGGCGAGCACCACGGCGCCGGCCACGGCCCGCTGGGCGAGGTCACCTCCGTCGTGACGAACGCCACCGGCATCAGCGCCGACCACAACGCGCTCGGCCAGGTCGGCGAGCTGGCCAGCGGCAACGGCTCGGCCGTCCACGACGTCGTCTCCGACGTCTCCGACGTCAGCCACAACGCGCTGGGCAACCTGCACATCGGCGACATCGCGTCGAACAACGACATCCACATCGGGCACTGAGCCCCGAACCGGTCACCGGTGCCCGTCCCGCGGTCTGGGTGCGACCGCGGGACGGGCACCCGGTGTGCGCACGGGGAGTAAACCGGGGACACTCCTTCGCTGTGACCGCCCCCGCATGGCTCGAAGTGCTCAACGAGACGATGGACGCGTGCCGCACGCACGGCCGCGCCGATCTCGCCGAGCGCCTGCGCAGACGCCGTGACGCCCCGGCCGGGCAGATCCGGCTCGGTGTGCTCGGCTTTCCCAAACAGGGCAAGGGTTACCTGCTCAACGCGGTGCTGAACGCGCCGGTCTGCGCGGTCGGCGACGCCCCGACCCCGGCCGTGCCCACCGAAATCGCCTACTCCGCCGAACCCGCCGCGACCCTGGTCGGCCGGTCCCGCGAACGGATCCCCGTCGCGGTCGAACGGCTCACCGGCGAACTCGGCGCCCGCCCCGCCGGCACGCTCAGCCGCGTGGAAGTCGGTGTGCCGCGCGAACTCCTGTCGGCCGGCCTCGTCCTCGTCGACACCCCGCCGGTCGGTGACCCGCGGTCACCGCGGACCGCCGCCGCCCTCGACCTGCTCGCCGAAGCGGACGCCGTGATCCTCGTCTCCGACGCGACCGCGCCGCTGAGCCCCGCCGAACTCGCGCTCGCCCGGCACGTGCGCACCTGGTGCCCGCACGTGCTGGTCGCGCTGACCAAGATCGACGCCTCCCCGGGCTGGCGCGCGGTGGCCGAGCGCAACCGCGCGATGCTCGCCGAGGCCGGGATCGACGCGCCCGTCCAGCCGGTTTCCGCCGTGGTGCGCCAGGCCGCCGCGAAGGCCGGTGACGCGGATCTCAACGCCCGCTCCGGTTTTCCCGAGCTGCTGAACTGGATCGCCGAACAGGCCGCGCGCCCGCCGGAGCAGTCCCGCGCGCTGCTCGCCGCGGTGGGCGTGCGCGCCGCCGCCGCGGAGCTCGTGGAGTCGTTGCGTGATCGCGTCGAGGCGGCCGGGCAGGATGCCGGGCTCGGGCAGGCCGCGCTGCTGCAGCGTGCGCAGCGCCGCGCCGACGACCTGCGGCGGCAGAACACCAAGTGGCAGAATCTGCTGTCCGACGAGATCACCGATCTGCTGTCCGACGCCGAGTACGACCTGCGCGAGCGGACCCGCAAGATCGTCAACACCATCGACCGCACCTTCGACGAGGGCGACCCGGCCAAGGTGTGGGACGAATTCGCGCCGTGGCTGGACAACGCGCTGGCCGAAGCCGTCGACGTCAACTACACGTGGCTCGCCGACCGCGCGGAGTGGATCGCGCAGGCGGTCGCCCAGTGCTTCGGCGCCCAGTACGACCGCGCGCTGCCGGACCTGAGGCTCGACGGCTCCGGGGTGGAGGGCCTCGACGACGTCCGGCGCCCGAAGATCGAGAAGTTCAAGGTGGGGCAGCAGGCTTTCACCGGGTTGCGCGGGTCCTACGGTGGCGTGCTGATGTTCGGCCTGGTCACCAGCCTCGCCGGGCTGCCGCTGATCAACCCGGTCTCGATCGGCGCCGGTGCGGCGTTCGCCGCGAAGACGATCAAGGACGAAGGCGGGATGCGGCTGCAGCGCCGTCAGGCCGTCGCCAAGCAGGCGGCGCAACGGCACGTCGACGACGTGTTCCTGCGCTTCAGCAAGGAATGCCGCGACTCGATCCGCGTCGTCCAGCGGCGGCTGCGCGACCACTTCACCGCGCTGGCCGAGGAACTCGCCGACGAGCTCACGCGCGAGCGCGAGACGATCATGGCCGGCACCGCCGAACGCGAGCGCCGGACCGTCCACATCAGACGCGAGATCGACCGGCTGGCCGGCCTGCACCAGCGCGCGGGCGAGCTGGGCACGATCGCCGGACGGCAGCGGCGGGAGCTTTCGGCGTGACCCGGGACGTCCGCGACCTCCTGGCCGCCGCGGCCGGGCTCTACCGGGACGACCCGCGGGCTTCGGCGCTGCTGCACGACTGCCTGAACCGGCTGGACCAGCCGCTGCGCGTCGCGTTCACCGGCGCGCCGTCGTCGGGCAAGTCGACGCTCGCCGCGGCGCTCGGCGAATGGCCGACGCGCGCGCTGCGCGACCTCGTGCTCCTCGACGACCCCGGCCCGGCCGACGACGTCCCGGACGCGACGGTCCGGCTGGTCCGCCACCTGGAACCGGACGAACTCGCGGCGGCGCACCCGCCGGGCGGCTCGCCGTTCGCGCGGCAGAGCGCGGTCAACTCGGTGCTGGTGCTGTCGCGGGCCGACGAGGTCGGCGCGGGCCGGATCGACGCGCTGCTGACCGCGAAGCAGCTCGCGCGCCGGGCTTGGCGCGAAGACCCGCTGTGCACGGGGTTCCTGGGCGTGATCGCGGTGGCCGGCCAGCTGGCGTACGGCGGCCGGTCCTTGCGCGACGACGAATTCGACCTCCTGGCCGCGTTCGCCGCCGTGCCGCGGGAGGAGCTGGAACGCCACGTGCTGTCGGTGGATTCGTTCACCGACCCGGCGTTCCCCGGCCCGATCCCGGTCGAGACGCGGCGCTCGCTGGTGGTGCGCTTCGGGATGTTCGGCGTCCGCCTGGCGCTGACGCTGATCCGCACCGGCTGCGACGACCGAATCAAGCTTTCGGCGGAGTTGGTGCGCCGCAGCGGTCTCGGCGAACTGCGGGACACCCTCGCGGGCTGTTTCGTCGCGCGGGCGGAGGCACTGAAGGCCCGCACGGCGATCATCCGCCTGGAAGCACTGCTGGCGGCCCAGCCTCGCCCGGGCGGCGACCGCCTGGTGTCCCGGGTCGAGCGCTTCGCGGCGGCCGCCCACGACTTCCGCGAGCTGCGCCTGATCGCGGACATCCGCGGCGGCCGCACCGCGCTGTCCGGCGATCCCGCGGAGGAGGCGGTCCGCTTGCTCGGTGCCCAGGGCACGGCCCCCGCCGACCGCCTGGGCCTGGAGCCGGACGCGGATCCGGGCGAGATCTACGACGCGGGCTTGGACGCGTTGCGGCGGTGGCGTCATGAGGCGGAGCGACCTGATCGGCCGCACGCGGAGCGGACGGCGGCGCACGTAGTGGTGCGGTCGACCGAGGGACTGCTGTCGTTGTTCGCCTAGCGGCCGCTCGGTCCGGCGACGCGCCCCAATGTGGCGTTCGGTGCGTCCAGCGCACCCAATGTGGCGTTCGGTGCGTCTGACGCAACCAACGCCACATTGGGGCGCTCGCGCCTAGGTTTCGTAGCGGGCGGCGATCGCAGCGGCCCGGTCGCGCAACGCCGTGCGCAGCCATTGCGGCGCAAGGACTTCCGCGTCCGCGCCGAGCTGCCACAGGGCCCACTCGGCGTGCCGGGCGTCCTGGAACGTCGTCGACAGCCGCAGCCACCCGTCGGCGTCGGTCGACTCGACGGCGGCCAGTGCGGTCCCCGCAAGCTCATCCCGTCGAGCAGGGGAGACCCGGGCCAGCACCGTCACCTGGTCGCCGCCGGTGCGGAAACGCGTGCTGCGCTCCCGCCAAGCACGTTCCAGGTCGACGTGGTCCGCTCGCCGCGCGGGCTCGTCGAGGGCCTCGGCGGCCAGCACCCGGGACAGCCGGTACGTGCGGTCGGCGCCCGACCTCGTGGCCAGCAGGTAACCCTGGCCGCGGACGGTGACCAGGCCGATCGGGTCCACCGTGCGCCACTCCGGGGAACGCTCCGCGGCCGCGTAGTGGAGGCGCAGCCGGTGCCCGGCCAGCACCGCGCGGCGGACCTCGGCCGCGATCTCGCCGGGGACCTCGTCGGCGGGCACCCGGCGGGCGAGGAGGTCGGTCTCCGGGTCGACGAGCAGCCGTCCGGCCACGCCCGCCGCGGCCTCGCGTTGGCTCTCGGGCAGCGCGTCGAGCACCTTGAGCATCGCCGAGGCGAGTGCCGAACCGAGGCCGAACGCCTGCGCGCCGGGGCGGGAGCCGGCGATCAGCAGGGCGAGGGCCTCGTCGTGGTTCAGGCCGGTGAGCTCCGTGTGGAACCCGGGCAGCAGCTCGAACCCGCCGTGGCGGCCGCGTTCGGCGTAGACCGGGACGCCCGCCGCGGACAGCGCCTCGATGTCGCGCAGCACCGTGCGGGTCGACACCTCCAGCTCGCGCGCGAGGGTGGCCGCGGACAACCGGCCGCGCCGGCGCAGCAGCAGCACCAGCGAGACCAGCCGGTCGGCGCGCACGGGGAAAACCGTAGCCGAAAACACGACAGAAGGTGTCGTGATTCGTTGCGAGGCTCTCCGCACTGTCGATCAAACGGATGGAGCTGAAGTGGCTGTGCGGCGAACCGCGGTCAACCCGTGGAACTGGTCGGTCGAACTGGGGTACCACCAGGGGGAAGTCGTCTCCGAGCCGACCCGGACCCTGTACTGCGCGGGGCAGACCGCGATGAGCGCCGACGGCGAGCCGCAGCACACCGGCGACCTGGCGGCGCAGCTGGCGATGAGCCTCGACAACCTGGAGGCCGTCCTCGGCGCGGCCGGGATGTCGCTGGCCGACCTCGTCCGGCTGACCGTCTACACCACCGACGTCGACCTGCTCTTCCGGCACTACGGCGTACTGGCGGGACGGCTGGGCGCGGCCGGGGCCGCACCGGCCACGACGATGCTCGGCGTCACGCGGTTGGCGATTCCCACGCTGCTGGTCGAGCTGGAAGGTACTGCTGTCGCCTGAAAAGCCCGGTATTGACGGGCGGACGGCCGCGGCGCACCATAGACCGGTCTATGGTCCAGCGCCGGCCGGAGGGAATCCGCCATGCCCCACGACGTCCGCCCCCGGGTCCGGTTGTTCGGCGAACTCCTGGCGCACTGGGCGCGTGAACGCCCCGCGGACACCGCGCTCCGCTTCGGTGACCGGTCGTGGACGTGGGCGGAGTTCGACGAGCGCGTCCGGCGGCTGTCGGGCGCGCTCGCGGCGGCCGGGGTGGGCCGGGGCGACCGCGTCGCGTTCGTCGACAAGAACCACCCCGCCTGCCTGGAGACGACGTTCGCCGCGGCCGGGCTCGGCGCCGCGAACGCCGTGGTCAACTGGCGGCTGTCCGGGGACGAACTCGCTTACGTACTCAAGGATTCCGGTGCGAAGGTGGTCTTCGTCGGCGCCGAACTGCGGCCGGCGCTCGACGCGGTCCGCGACCGGCTGCCCGCGCTCGAGCGCGTGGTCGTCGTCGGCGGCGAGGACGACGAGTACGAAGCCCTCCTGGCCGCCGCCGAGCCACGCACCGCGTCCGATGTGGACGAAGACGACGGCGTGCTCATCATGTACACCAGCGGTACCACCGGCTTCCCGAAGGGCGCGGTGCTGACCCACCGCAGCGTCCTCGCCCACGGCCTCGCCGCCGGCACCGCGTTCCCGATCGGCCCCGGTGACGTCAACCTCGTCGCGATGCCGCTGTTCCATGTCGGCGGCAGCTGCTACGCGGTTTCCGGGTTCCTCTACGGCGAACCGTCCTACCTGACCCGCGAACCCGATGCGGCGTCGCTGTTCGCGGCGCTGCGGGCCGGGATCACGCACGCCTTCCTGGTGCCCGCCGTCGTGGCCGGGATCGCGCAGGCCGGCGAAGACGCGCTCAAGGCGTTTTCGCGCTTGAAGTACCTCTGCTACGGCGCCTCGCCGATGCCGCTGCCGTTGCTGCGCACCGTGCTCGCCGCCTGGCCCGACGTGAAGTTCGCGCAGGTGTACGGCATGACCGAGCTGTCCGGCGCGGTCACCGCGCTGGACCCGGCGGCGCACCGCGACGCGTCCCGCCCCGAACGGCTGGCCTCGGCGGGCACCGCACTGTCCGGAGTGGACATCCGGATCGTCGACCCGGTGACGGCCGAGGACACCGCGGTCGGGGAGGTCTGGATCCGCACCGACCAGCGGATGGCCGGCTACCTCGGCAAGCCCGAGGCGACCGCCGAGACCATCGTGGACGGCTGGCTGCGCACCGGCGACGTCGGGCGCCTGGACGACGGCGGGTTCCTGTTCCTCGAGGACCGCGTCAAGGACATGATCATCACCGGCGGCGAGAACGTCTACTCGCCCGAGGTCGAGCGCGTGGTGGCGGAGTTCCCCGGCGTCGCCGAGGTGGCCGTGATCGGCATCCCGGACGAGCGGTGGGGCGAGCAGGTCAAGGCCGTCGTCGCCGGCGACCAGCTCGACGCCGACAAGCTCATCGAGTTCTGCCGCGAGCGCCTCGCCCACTACAAGTGCCCGCGCAGTGTCGACGTCGTGGAAGCGTTGCCGCGCAATGCGACCGGCAAGATCCTCAAGCGCTCGTTGCGTGAGCCGTACTGGCGGGACCGGGACCGGAACGTCTGATGCCCTCGGTGACGCGGGACGCGTACTTCGCGGCCGCGCTGGACGTGCTGGCGGAACACGGGTTCACCGAGCTGAACGTCGGCCGGCTGTGCCGCGGCCTCGGTGTCACGAGCGGGTCGTTCTACCACCACTTCGGCGGCTGGCCGGGGTTCGTCGAGCAGCTCCTGGAGCACTGGGAACACCGGCAGGTGCGCATCCTGCGCGAACGGAACTTCGGCCGCGGCGGCCCGGCGGCGGACTTCGCCGCGCTGATGGACCTGACGCTCGGGCTGCCGCACGAGGCCGAGGCGGCCATCCGGGCGTGGGCGGCGAACGACGAAACCGTGCGGGCGGCGCAGAAGCGCGTCGACTCCGCGCGGGTGCGGACGGTCGGCAAGGCGGTCAAGGGCATCGTCGGCGACGGCGACCTCGCGCGGACGCTGACCTCGCTCGGCATGGCGATGCTGGTGGGCCACCAGCAGCTGGCCTCGGCGGGGGAGCACAGCGAGCTGGCCACCCTGCTGGCGGAGTACACCCGGCTGGTGCACTCGCGCGCGGGTCGGCGTACAGCGCTCTGAAGGCACCATGAGATCGTCTCAGCCGTACCGGTCGACGAGTGCGGTGCCGATCGAGGCCAGGTGGTCTCGCACCCCCGCCGGGCCGGTCACCTCGAGCCATTCGACCAGCCCGGCGAGCTCGCCGGCGAGCGCGTACTCGTTGTACCCCCGGATCACGACCTCGATGCGGCCGTCGGTCATGGCACCGCCGACCTCGAGCCGGTCGCCGAGCACCATCCGGAGCCGGGCCAGCCCGTCGGGTGTGCAGGCCGCCTGGATCTCGAGGGGAGTCCGCCTGCGGTCGACCTCGTCGGCGATCTCGCGCCAGCTCTCGGCGAGGTCGAATCCGCCGGGCCGCCGCACGGGATCGCCGGTCGGGAGGGCGGAGGACACGCGGTCGACCCGGAAGGTCCGCCGGCCCGCGTCGGTGGTGCAGACGAGGTACCACGACGGGCCCTTGGCGACGATGCCCAGCGGGTGGATGGTTCTCTCGGTTTCGGCGCCGTCGCTGTCGACGTAGCCGAGCCGCACCTGGACGCCGCGGATCACCGCGTCCTGGAGCTCGTCGAGGAAGCGAGGCGGCGGCCGGTGCTCGACCCGGCTCACTCCCCACCGTTGCGGGTCCACGACCAACGCCGACGCCGCCGCCTCGGCCTGCACCCGGAACGGCTCCGGCAGGGCACGGACAAGCTTGCGCAGCGCCGCTTTCACAGCCGGCGTCGCGGCCGAGGCCGGGCCGGCGACCAGGAACAGGGCGCGTGCCTCACCCGCGGTCAGCCCGGACAAGTCGGTGCGGGCGCCGCCCACGAGGCGCCAGCCGCCGCCCCGGCCCTGGATGGAGTAGACGGGCACGCCGGCCATGGCCAGGGCGTCGAAGTCACGGCGGGCGGTGCGCTCGGACACCTCCAGCTCCCGGGCGGCGTCCGCCGCTGTCAGCTGCTCGCGCTGTTGCAGCAGCAGGAGGATGGCCATCAGCCGGTCGGCTCGCACCCGCCAACACTCCCACAGGAAACCGGTCACGGGATGACCGGTTTCGGTCGGCACGATGGCGCCAACCGACCGAGAGGAACCAGATGTTCGATCCGACCGACTTTCCCGAACCCACGCTCGTCTCCGTCAACGGTGTGGAACTCGAGGTCTTCGAAGCGGGCCGGGAGAACGCGGGAAAGCCCATCGTGCTCTGCCACGGCTGGCCGGAGCACGCCTTTTCCTGGCGCCACCAGGTGCCGGCCCTGGCCGCGGCGGGCTATCACGTCATCGTCCCGAACCAGCGCGGCTACGGCAATTCGTCCCGTCCCGCCGAAGTGACGGACTACGACATCGAGCACCTGTCGGGTGACCTCGTCGCACTCCTCGATCATTACGGCTACGAAGACGCCACCTTCGTCGGCCATGACTGGGGCGCGTTCGTCGTCTGGGGCCTGACCTTGCTGCACCCGGACCGGGTGAACGGCGTGGCGGCGCTGAGCCTGCCCTACCAAGAGCGCGGAGAGCTGCCCTGGATCGAGTTCATGGAGGCCGTGTTCGGCGCCGACTTCTACTTCGTCCACTTCAACCGGCAGCCGGGCGTCGCGGACGCCGTGCTCGACGAGCACACGGCCCGGTTCCTGCGCAACGTGTTCCGGAAGAACCAGCCCCCGGAACCGCCTCGGCCGGGGATGGCGATGATCGAGCTCGCCCGGGCGGCGACACCCCTCGGCGAGCCCGTCATGAGCGACCGCGAACTGGCCGTCTTCGTCTCCGCCTTCGAGTCGACCGGCTTCACGAGCAGTATCAACTGGTACCGGAACCTCGACCTCAACTGGCGTCTGCTGGCCGACGCGGACCCGGTCATCCGGCAGCCCGCACTCATGATCTACGGCGACCGTGACCCGATCCCGAGGTCCGAACGACTGACGGAGTTCGTGCCCGGCGTGGAAGTGACCGGCCTGGACTGCGGTCACTGGATCCAGCAGGAACTGCCGGACGAAACGAACCAGGCGATCCTGGACTGGCTGGAGCGGCGAGCTGCCGTCGGAAGCGTGCCCGGGGTCGGCGCCTAGGCGTTGCCGAGCACCCGGGTCACCGCGATCTCGAGGACGACTCGCTGCGGGTTCGGCTTGGGCTGGCGGTACCGGGCGGCGTAGCGGTTTTCGGCGTCCCGCACCGACTCCGGGTCGTCGCGCAGCACCGCGCGTCCCTCCAAAGTGGACCACTTCGGTCCTTCGAGCTGGCAGACGGCGACGGGGACGCCTGCCTCGCCCGCGGCCCGGATCAGCCGCGCCTTGACCGAGGTCGCGAACGTGATCACGCGGGCGACACCGGCGTCGAAGTCCACCGTGACGCCGACCGCGACGACGTGCGGGGTGCCGTCGGGCCGGACCGTGGTGAGGGTGGCCAGCCGGCGCTCGGTCCAGAACGTCCGGAAGTCGGGGCCGCGGTCGTCGATCTTCATGGGGTCCACGCTAGTCCGTCCGGGTGGCCCGGGTCCTGGTGAGACCACTCACGGTCATAGTAAGGAAAGTTTCCTAACAGTCTTGACCCGGTCTTGAACCTTCTGTCACGCTCACATCGCCGTCGCCGCAGCCAACGATGTCTTTACGGAGGACCGATGAAGAAGATCGTCCGGGCGGTGGTGGCTTCGGCCGCGCTGGCCGCCGGGCTGCTGAGCGTGCCGACGACCGCGGCCGCGGCGGGCACCCCGTACGTGCCGGGCACGCTGCGGCCGTCCGTCTCGCAGGCCACGCAGGATGCCGCGCTGCAGAAGTACTACGCCTTCTGGAAGCAGAACTTCCTGACGACCAAGTGCGGCAGCGGCACCTACGCCGTGCTGTCGAAGGACGCCGACCACTCGTTCGTCGCCGAGGGCGAGGGCTACGGCCTGACGATCTCGGCGATGATGGCGGACAAGGACTCGCAGGCGCGCTCGATCGTCGACGGGATCCTGAAGTTCGTGAAGGCGCACCCGTCGGTCAACAACAAGGACCTGCACGCGGCCGAGCAGGACTCGAACTGCCGGAGCGTCAACGGCAGCGACTCCGCGACTGACGGCGACCTCGAAATCGCCTACGGCCTGCTGATCGCGGACCAGAAGTGGGGCAGCGCCGGCTCGGTGAACTACAAGGCCGAGGCCGTCCGGATCATCAACGCGATCAAGAAGAGCGAGGTCAACGGCACCACGAAGTTCACCTTGCTCGGCGACTGGGGCAACGACGCGGAGTACAAGAACAGCTCGCGCTCGTCGGACTGGATGCCGGGGCACCTGCGCGCCTTCGCGAAGGCGACCGGCGACAGCTTCTGGGACTCGGTCCGGACCCGCTCCGAGACGGCGGTGAGCCAGCTGCAGTCGCAGTACGCGCCGAACACCGGCCTGCTGCCGGACTTCGTGGTCAGCACGAACACGACCCCGAAGCCGGCTCCGGCGGA
The DNA here is from genome assembly GCF_014873755.1 of Amycolatopsis lexingtonensis. Classification (NCBI taxonomy): domain Bacteria; kingdom Bacillati; phylum Actinomycetota; class Actinomycetes; order Pseudonocardiales; family Pseudonocardiaceae; genus Amycolatopsis; species Amycolatopsis lexingtonensis. Next base: position 5,790,514 of record NZ_JADBEG010000001.1, on the reverse strand, counting down.
CTTCCTGGAAGGTCCGTACGACGGCAAGTACAGCTGGAACGCCTGCCGCGACCCGTGGCGCCTCGGCGTGGACGCGATCACGGCCCCGAACAGCGCGGCGGCCGCGCAGGTCCGCAAGATGACGACGTGGATCAAGTCCACCACAGGCGGCGACCCGGCGAAGATCCAGAGCGGCTACTCGCTGTCGGGCTCGAAGACCGAGAGTGGTCAGCACCCGTGCTTCACGGCCCCGTTCGCGGTGGCGGCGATGGCGGACCCGGGTAGCCAGGCCTGGCTGGACAAGCTGTGGACGGCGGTGTCGTCGTGGTCCCCGGACTCGACGGACTACTACGGCACGGGCATCACGATCCAGGTCCTGCTCATCCTGAGCGGCAATTACGTGGCTGCCTAGCGGTGTCACCGGACCTCACCGGCGTCTTGAATGACTCATTCAGGTCTTCGGATGTCTTGAATGACTCATTCAAGACATCGCGGGTCCGCGCGGCGCCACTCGCCACGGCTTCATAAGCCATGAAGGTGCCCCTCCCGGCACGCGGAAAAGCGCGTGCGGGACGGCGGAGCGGTCGGCGAGACTGGCGGCATGACCGGTCACCCGCGCAGCGTCGAGGAGCTGACCCGCGCGCTCGACGCGGGGAAGCGGTTCAAGTACGTCTATTTCTGGGGCCACCAGCCACCGCGCGGCGGAGGGGTGGGCTCAGGGTGCTTCAGTCAGTGGTGGCCGGCGCCGTTCGAAGTCGACGGCGTCCGGTTCGCCACCGCCGAGCACTACATGATGTGGCGCAAGGCGCTGCTCTTCGGCGACGAAGAGGTAGCCGCGCAGGTGCTCACCGCCGTGTATCCGAAGCAGGCCAAGGACTTCGGCCGCCGGGTGCGGCGGTTCGACGAAGAGGCTTGGGTCGCCCATCGCTTCGGGATCGTGGTCGAGGGGAACGCCGCCAAGTTCGCCCAGCACCCCGAGCTGGGGAGGTACCTGAGCGGTACGGGCGGCCGGGTGCTCGTCGAAGCGAGTCCGGTCGACCGGGTGTGGGGTATCGGCCTGGGGGCGGACGACCCTCGGGCGGAGAAGCCGCGCGCGTGGCGGGGCCTCAACCTCCTCGGCTTCGCCCTGGCGGACGTCCGGGCTCAGCTCGGTTCGCGCACCGGCAGCCCGGCCGCGCGGTAGATCTCGTCGATCACCGTCATCGTCTCCACCGCGTCCGCCGCCGACGTCTTCACCGGCGCGCCCTCCAGCACCGCCGCCGCGAACGCGTCCAGCTGATACGCGTACGTGGCCCGGCGCGGGAACTTCTCCGTGCGGTGGACGCCGTCCACCCGGATCGACACCCGGTGGTACGCCTGGGGCATCAGCGGGTTGAGCACGCTGATCGAGCCGCGTGAGCCCGTCACCTTCGCGCTGATCCGGAGCACCGACGACGACCACATCGAGCACGTCACCCGGCCCGTGTGGCCCGACGGGTACGCCAGCTCCGCCGTCATCGCACGGTCGACCTTGGGTGACCGCAACCGGGCCGTGGCCGAGACCACCGAAGGGGTCTCGCCGCCGAACAGCCGGGCCATGTGGACCGCGTAGCAACCGGCGTCCATCGTGGCGCCGCCCGCCAGCCCGTAGTCGTAGCGGATGTCCGAGAACTTCGGCAGCGGGAAGCACAACGCCGTCTCGACGCGCTCCAGCGTGCCCAGCGCGCCGGACGCGACGATCTCCTCCACCCGCAGCGCCAGTGGGTGGTAGCGGTAGTGAAACGCCTCCATCACGACGCGGTCCGACGAAGAAGCCAGCGCGGCGATCTCCCGGGCCTCCGCCGCGTTGGCCGCGAACGGCTTCTCGCACAGCACGTGCTTGCCGGCTTCCAGTGCCGCCCGCGTCCACTTGCCGTGGAGGCCGTTCGGGAGCGGGTTGTAGACGGCGTCGATGTCCGGATCGGCCAGCAAATCCTCGTACCCGGCGTAAGCCCGGGGGATTCCGTGCCTGGTCGCAAACGCTTGCGCGCGTTCGAGGGAGCGCGCCGCGACGGCGTCGACCGAGACCGAAGAGTGCGAAGAAGCGGGCTTGACCAGGGCGGCGGGGGCGATGCGAGCCGCTCCCAGGACGCCGATCCGCAGGCTCATGCCGCGAAGCTAGCACCAATCAAGATTTCAACAGCCAGTTGACCTCTTCAACAACGGGTTGTACCGTTCCGGCCAGTCGAACAGTGGAGGTCCGTTATGTCCCGTTCCCGTGCCGCGCAGGCGGTGTTGCTCGCGAGCCTGGCCGTGCTGGTGACGGCGTGCGGTGGTGGTCCGGACGGCGCGGGCGGGACGTCGCAGGCCGCCGGCGCGCCCGCGTCCGGCATCCCGGACACCGCCGCGATCGTCCAAGGCGTGCAGAAGGACGCCCAGCTCAACGCGGCCCTGCCCGCCAACGTCAAGCAGGCGGGCCTGCACCTGGCGTCGAACCTGCAGTCCGCGCCCAACAACTTCTACGCCGCCGACGGCAAGACCCCCATCGGCTACGAGGTCGACCTCGCCAAGGCGATCGCCGCCAAGCTCGGCGTCACGGTGGCCCACCAGGACATGGCGTTCGGCTCGCTCATCACCAGCCTCCAGTCCGGCCGCATCGACCTGACCATGGCCGGCATGAACGACACCAAGGCCCGCCAGGCGCAGATCGACTTCGTCGACTACTTCACCTCGGGCATCACGATCATGATCCGCAAGGGCAACCCGGACGGCATCACCGGCCCGGACACGCTCTGCGGCAAGAACGTCGCCGTCGTGCAGGGCACCAGCCACCAGAAGTTCGCCGAGGCGCAGAGCACCAAGTGCACGCAGGCGGGCAAGCCCGCGGTGAACGTCACCGCGACCGACAGCGACAACCAGAACCAGAACCAGCTGCGCACCGGCCGCGTCGCCGCGATCCTCAACGACCTGCCGAGCGCGGTTTACATCTCGCGGACGGCCGGCGACGGCAAGTTCTTCGAGGTCGTCCCGGGCGAGCCGATCGAGGGCGGGCCGTACGGCATCGGCGTCAACAAGGCGAACACGGCGCTGCGCGACTCCGTGCAGAAGGCGTTGCAGGCCCTGATCGCCGACGGCACCTACGGCAAGATCCTGCAGGCCTGGGGCGTCGAGCAGGGCGCGATCAAGGAGGCCGCGGTCAATGGCGGGTCCTGAACCGCTGCCGATCGTCCGGCTCCGGCACTGGGGCCGGTGGGTCGCCGCCGCGATCATCCTCGCGCTGCTCGTGCTGCTGGGCATCGCGCTCGGCAACGCGCAGATCGAGTGGAACCAGGTCCCGGACTTCGTGTTCTACAAGGTGATGGCGACCGGCCTGCTCAACACCGTCGTGCTGGCGGTGCTGTCCCAGGCCGTCGCGATCGTGCTCGGCATCGTCATCGCCCTGCTGCGCCGCAGCGCCAACCCGGTCGCCCGGTGGTTCGCCGCCGGCTACATCTGGATCTTCCGCGGGCTTCCGGTGCTGCTGCAGATCCTGCTCTGGTACAACCTGGCGCTGGTCTTCCCGGTGATCGACATCCCGTTCCTGGTCCACGAGCAGACGAACGTGCTGATCAGCGCGTTCACCGCCGCGTTCCTCGGCCTGGCGCTCAACGAAAGCGCGTACATGGCCGAGATCGTCCGCGCCGGGCTGAACAGTGTGGACAGCGGGCAGACCGAGGCGGCGAAGTCGATCGGCATGACGCCGGCCGCGACGCTGCGCCGGGTCGTGCTGCCGCAGGCGATGCGCGTGATCATCCCGCCGACCGGCAACGACTTCATCAACATGCTCAAGGGCACGTCGATGGCGTCGGTGATCGGCGTGACCGAGCTGATCCACGCGGCCAACAACATCTCGTCCAACAACCTGCTGGTCATGGAGACGCTGCTGGCCGCGGCCGTCTGGTACATGGTGGTCGTGACCGTCGCCGGCGTCGGCCAGCACTACCTGGAACGCTCGTTCGGGCAGGCCGACCGCGGGCCGCTCGCCCGCGCCGGCAAGGCTCTGCGCGGCGTGCCGCTGGTGAGGAGTGCCCGTGTCTGAGCCACTGCTGCGCGCCGTCGGCGTCAAGAAGTCCTACGGCCACACCGAAGTCCTCGGCGGCATCGACCTGGAAGTCCGCAAGGGGCAGGTCGTCTGCCTGCTCGGCCCGTCCGGCGCCGGGAAGAGCACGTTCCTGCGCTGCATCAACCACCTGGAGACGATCGACGCCGGCCAGATCTGGGTCGACGGCGAGCCGATCGGGTTCCGGCAGCGCGGCGGCAAGCTGTACGAGCTGCGCGAACGCGACGTCGCCCGCCAGCGCCGGGACATCGGGATGGTGTTCCAGCGGTTCAACCTGTTCGCGCACCGGACGGCGCTGGAGAACGTCGTCGAGGGCCCGATCCGGGTGCTCGGCCTGAAGCCCGAGGACGCGCGGAAGCAGGGCCTCGAGCTGCTCGACCGGGTCGGGCTCGCGCACCGCGCCGACGCCTACCCGGCGCAGCTGTCCGGCGGGCAGCAGCAGCGCGTGGCGATCGCGCGGTCGCTGGCGATGAAGCCGAAGCTGATGCTGTTCGACGAGCCGACGTCCGCGCTCGACCCGGAGCTGGTCGGTGAAGTGCTGGAAGTGATGAGTACGTTGGCGGGGGAGGGGATGACGATGGTCGTCGTGACGCACGAGATGAGTTTCGCCGCGGAGGCCGCCGACGAGGTGGTGTTCCTGGCCGACGGCGCCGTGGTCGAAACCGGGCCGCCGTCGGAGGTGCTGAGCGCGCCGAAGCACGAGCGGACGCGGCAGTTCCTGGCGAGGATCCTCGCGTGACGCGGATTTCGCCCCGGTACCTGCTGCAGTTCGACGAGCCCGCCGGGTACCTCGACTTCGCCCGGTTCGGCCCGCCGTCGCACGCGGTGCTCGACACGACCGCCGCCCTGCTGCACCAGGCGACCACGGCCGGTCCGTCCACTGTGGACGAGCTGATGCGGCAGGAGATCCGGGCCAAGGCCGCCGCGGCGCGGCTGTCCGGTTCGGACACCGACCACACCGTGCTGCTCCCGCACACCAGCCTCGGGCTGTTCCAGGCCGCGTTCCACAGCTCGGGCGAAGTGCTGGTGTCGGCGTCGGAGTTCCCGGCCAACACCTACCCGTGGGCGCGCGCCGAGCAGGCCGGGCGGCTGCGCGTCCGCCGGCTGGGCAGCGGTTACGTGACGCCTGAGCGGGTCGCGGAAGCGCTGACACCGGAGATCACCACGGTCAGCGTCAGCGCGGTCGACTTCCGCACCGGCTTCCGCGCCGACTTGGCCGGGCTGCGCGACGTCGTCGGCGACCGGCTGCTGGTCGTCGACGGCATCCAGGGCTTCGGCGTGATCGAGGCGCCGTGGGAGGTCGCGGACGTGCTGGTCGTCGGCGGCCAGAAGTGGCTGCGCGCGGGCTGGGGCACCGGCTTCGCGGTGCTGTCCGACACCGCCCTGGAGCGGATGGACCCGGTGCTGTCGGGCTGGACCGGCGCGCGCGACCCCGGCCTGTTCGACGACGAGATCCACGCGCCCGACGCCACCGCGCAGGCCTGGTCGATCTCCAACCTCAGCCCGATCACGTCCGGCGCGTTCGCCGAGGCCCTCGAACTCGTCGAGGACGCCGGCGTGCCCGCCATCGCGGCGCGGATCGCCGAGCGGATCGGGTCGTTCGAGGAGGTGCTGGCCTCGTGCGGCGCCGAAGTGGTGTCCGCGGTGGACCGGCGGGCGGGGATCCTGGCGTTCACGCTGCCCGGGCACCCCGCCGAGCAGGTCGGCGCGGCGCTGGCCAACGCCGGGATCGCGGCGACCGTGCGGCCCGAGCACGTCCGGCTTTCGCCGCACGCCTCGACGCCGGCGGCCGCGGCGGACTTGCTGCGTTCCGCGCTGGAGACGTTGACCAAGCCGCGAGAACCCCTGGTCGTCCCGGCCGCGGGCGCGACCACGCACGAGGTGCTCACCGCGCTGGTCCCGGCGATCCCGGGACTGGCGGCGATGCTGGGGCCGGGCAACGAGGTGCTGCTGCACGACCTGAGCCGGCTCCCGGACTCGATCGTCGCCATCGCCGGCGACCTGACCGGCCGCAGCGTCGGCGGGCCGATGACCGACCTGCTGCTCGGCCTGGTCCGCCGCGGCACCACGCAGGACCTGACGAACTACCGCACGCACGGCCCGGACGGCCGCCCGATCCGCTCGTCGACGCTGTTCCTGCGCGACGCCGACGGCATCGCGGTCGGCTGTCTCTGCGTCAACAGCGTGGACGCGTCGGCGTCGGCCGGCGGCAACGGCGAGCCGGAGACTTTCCCACCGGACGTCGACAGCCTGCAGCGGTTCCTCGTCGACCGGGCGGTCACCAAGGCCGGGATCCCGGTGGACCTGATGAAGAAGCGGCACAAGGCCGCGGTGGTCCGTGAGCTCGACGAAGCCGGTTATTTCCTGATCAAGGACGCGGTCGACCACCTGGCCGGGCGGCTCGACGTCACGCGCTACACGATCTACAACTACCTCAACGAAATCCGCGCCTGACGCTGCCCGAACGGACCTTGATTCGGGATCCGGCCGGGCGCACCATGGCGCGCATGACCGAACCGGACACCCGGGCGCTGGTGCGGCTCGAAGGGGAGGGCGGGGCCGACGAGGAGGAACTCGACCGGCTCGCCCGCCGGCTGCGCGCCGAGCTGGGCGAGCTGGACGTCGACCTGCTGGCCGCGCCCGGCGAGCTCCCGCCGGGCGCGAAAGCCGCGGACCCGGTGACGATCGGTTCCCTGGTGGTGGCGTTCAGCGCGGCCGGCGGCGTGTTCCCGGGACTGGTGGAGACGCTGAAGGAGTGGCTCGGCCGCCAGGCGGGCAAGCACCGGATCAAGGTGACGATCGACGGGGACACGGTGGAGCTGGAGCGGGCCACGTCGGCGGAGCGGCAGGAGCTGATCGACGCCTTCGTCCGGCGGCACGCTCAGGGGGCCGCGTAAGCGCCGATCGGGCACCGCCAGCCGGTCTTGGCGTCGGTCCAGCACGCCTCGCCGCCGACGACGGCCGGCACGGCGGGCCGCGCCGTGCCCGGGACCGGCGGGAGCCCGACCCGGAGGTTGTCGGCCACGAAGTCCTGGAACCGGTCCGCCACGTCGCACAGCGCGAGCGCCGGGCTGTCGCGCCGGGCCGCGAAGCCGAAGGCGGTCCCGTCGGCGGCGGTCACCAGTACCCGGTACGCGCCTCCATCGTCCGACATCGACCAGGTCACCGCGCCGATCCACGCGACGGCTTCCCGATCCGGCGCACCGGCGGCGAAGTCGCGGACCACGTCGTCCGGGGCGAGCATCCGGCGCTCCTCCCGTTGCTCCACAAAGGACTGTCCGGCCACCGTACGGCACCCCGGTCGTCCGGTGCACCCGATTTCCGCCTTTAGTAGGGCCCTGCCCCTTCGTACCTGCCCGAAAAGCGCGTCCGGGACTAGGGTTCACCCGCCCGAAGTCGCAGGGGAAAGGGAGAAAACAGTGAGACGTGCCAGGTTTGCCCTGGTCGCCGCCGCCGCGGTGGCGTCGACGCTCGTGGCCGCGCCGGCCGCGGGTGCCGCGCCCGCGAAGGCGGCGTCGATCGCCTGGGGTGCGTGCACCGATCCGACGCTGGTCGCCGCCGGTGCCGAGTGCGGGTTCCTGGGGGTGCCGCTCGACTACCGCAAGCCGGACGGCGAGCAGGTTCAGCTCGCCGTCAGCCGGGTCAAGCACAAGGTCGCCGACGCGCAGTACCAGGGCGTCATGCTCACCAACCCGGGCGGGCCCGGCGGGTCCGGCCTGCTGCTGGCCACCCGCGGGCCGCGCGTGCCCAACCACGCCGGGGACGCCTACGACTGGGTCGGCTTCGACCCGCGCGGTGTCGGCGCCAGCAAGCCGGCGCTGAGCTGCGACCCGAACTACATGGACTACAACCGCCCCCAGTACGTGCCGTTCACGCCGCAGCTGGAGAAGACCTGGCTGAATCGCTCCAAGGGGTACGCCGAGGCCTGCGCGAAGAACAACTCCAAGGCCCTGCTGGAGAACATGAAGACGACCGACACGGTCCAGGACATGGACTCCATCCGCAAGGCGCTCGGCCAGAAGCAGCTCAACTTCTACGGCTACTCCTACGGCACCTACCTCGGCCAGGTGTACGGCACGCTGTACCCGCAGAACGTGCGCCGGATGGTGCTCGACTCGACGGTCGACCCGCGCGGCGTCTGGTACGGCGACAACCTCAACCAGGACATCGCCTTCGACCAGAACATCCTCATCTGGTTCGGCTGGCTCGCCCAGCACGACGACGTCTACCACCTCGGCAAGACGCAGTCCGCGGTGCAGCACGTGGTCAACGAGCAGCTGCTCAAGACGTCGTTCAACCCGGCCGGCGGCGTGATCGGCCCGGACGAGATCCTCGACGTCATCCAGCAGGCCAGCTACTACCAGCTGCGGTGGACGCTGCTGGGCGACGCGCTGTCCCGGTTCGTGAACAAGGGTGACTGGCAGAACTGGAAGACGCTGTTCGAGGCCTTCGGTGGCCGCGGCGACGACAACGGCTACGCGGTCTACCTCGCCGTGCAGTGCACCGACGTCCAGTGGCCGCAGAGCTGGAACACCTGGAAGCGCGACAACTGGAAGACCTTCGCCAAGGCGCCGTACTTCACCTGGCAGAACGCCTGGTTCAACGCGCCTTGCCTGTACTGGCCCGCGAAGGCAGGCAAGCCGACCAAGGTCGACGGCCGCGGTGTGCAGAGCGTGCTGATGATCGACGAGACGCTCGACGCGGCGACGCCGTACGAGGGCAGCCTCGAGGTCCGCAGCCGGTTCCCGGGTGCTTCGCTGATCGCGGAGCCGGGCGGCACCAGCCACGCGATCACCCCGCGCGGCAACGCCTGCGTCGACACCAAGATCGCCGACTACCTGGCGACGGGCGCGCTCCCGGCCCGCAAGCCGGGCCGCACCGCCGACGTCGAGTGCGCGCCGCTGCCGCAGCCGACGCCGCCGGCGCCGACCGCCGCGAAGGCCGACGTCGCCGCGACGCAGGGCTTGGTCGCCGGGCGGTTCGCCGGCTGACCTGCGGAAACCCTGAGGAACGGGGTGCCGGGCACACTGCCCGGCACCCCGTTTTCGTGCCACGGGCTTTGAAGGTCCGTGGACTTTGTGTTACAAAGTGCACCATCGAGTTTGAAACGCAAAGTCCACGAAAGGAGGACGCCATGACTGGGGGACCGGCGTTCGCACTCCACGGCTTGACCAAGCGGTTCGGCCGGGTCACGGCGGTCGGCGGCGTGTCCGTCGAGGTCGCGCGCGGCGAGGTCGTCGCGCTGCTCGGGCCGAACGGCGCGGGCAAGTCGACCACCGTCGACATGCTGCTCGGCCTGACCGAGCCGGACGCGGGGGAGGTGACCGTCGCGGGTGGCAGCCCGCGCGAGGCCGTCGACCGCGGGCTGGTCGGCGCGATGATGCAGAACGGCGCGCTGCTGCCGGACGCCACGGTCGGCGAGCTCGTCGACCTCATCGTTTCGACGCACGCGAAGCCGCTGCCCGCGGCCGAGGTGCTCGCCCGCGCCGGCCTGACGAACCTCGTCAAACGCCGCTGCGGCAAGCTTTCCGGCGGCGAGCGGCAGCGCGTGCGGTTCGCGCTCGCGCTGGCCGGCGACCCGCAGCTGCTCGTGCTCGACGAGCCCACCGCCGCGATGGACGTCGACGGCAGGCGGGCGTTCTGGGCGGCCATCCGTGAGTTCGCCGCCACCGGCCGGACCGTCCTGTTCGCGACGCACTACCTCGCCGAAGCCGAGGACTACGCCGACCGCGTGGTGCTGATGCGCCACGGCCTCGTCGTCGCCGACGGGCCGGTCGCCGAGGTCCGGGCCGCGGTGTCCGGCCGCGTGCTCAAGGCCGTCGTGCCCGGCGCGACGGAAGCCGAGCTGGCCGCGCTCCCCGGCGTCACGAGCGTGCAGTTGCGCGCCGGCCGCTCCGAGCTGGCCTGCGCCGACTCCGACGCCGCCGTCCGCGCCCTGCTCGCCGCGCACCCGGCGGCGTCCGACATCGAAATCACCGCGCTGGGCCTCGAAGAGGCTTTCCTGGCGCTCACCGCCGAGGAGGCCGCCGCGTGAACACCACCTACCTGAGCCTCGAGATCAAGCGGATCGTCCGCAGCCCGCAGTTCACGATCTTCACCATCGGCATGCCGGTCGCGATGTACCTGCTCTTCGGGGCCATCTTCGGCGACTACGTCCTGGACAACGGCCTGCACTCGAGCACGCAGACGATGATCGGCATGGCCGCGTACGGCGCCAGCGGCGGCGCCCTGTTCACCGGCACGAGGGTGGCGCAGGAACGCACGGACGGCTGGCAGCGGCAGTTGCGGCTCACGCCGATGCGCGGCCCCGGCTACCTCGCCGTCAAGGTCGCGTCGGCGATGGCCGTCGCCCTGCCGGTGCTGCTGGCGATCTTCTTCGTCGGCTTCCTGCGCGGGGAACCGCTCACCCCGGCCGAATGGGGCCGTCAGCTGGTGTTCCTGTGGGCGGCCACCCTCCCGTTCGCCGTCCTCGGCCTGGCCATCGGCCTGTTCGGCAAGGGCGACACGGTCGGCGCGGTCACCGGCGCCCTGATGATGCCGCTGGGCATGCTCGGCGGGCTGTGGATCCCGCTGGAGATCCTGCCGGGCTGGATGGCGACGGTGGCGCACTTCGTGCCGACCTACTGGCTGCGCCGGGTCGGTCTCGACCCGCTGACGCACGCGTCCGGCACGTGGGTCGCGGTGCTCGTGCTGGCGGGCTGGCTGGTCGTCCCGGCGTTGATCGTGGTGCGGCGGTTCCGGCTGGACACGGCCCGGCTCTGAGTGCGTGTTAGCTTCCGTGCAGGTGCACGGGAGGAGGGCGGAGCGGGTGGAAGACGAGCCGATGTCGGCCGAGGAGTCGCTGGACCTGATCGCCCGGCAGTCCCGGCGCAACCAGCGCGAATTCGGCGGGGGACCGGCGCGGATGCTCGCGGCCTGGGCCTTCGCCTGGATCGTCGGCTGGGGCTTCACCTACGGCACCACGCGGTTCTGGACGGCGGTGCCCGGCTGGGTCGCCGGCGCCGTCGTCGTCCCGGTGCTGTTCCTCGGGGCCATGGCCTACACCACCTACACCAGCATCCGCTCCGGCCGCGGCATCCGCGGGCCGTCCCGGACGGTCGGCGCGATGTACGGCTACGGCTGGGCGCTTTCCGCGCTCGGGCTGATGGTCGTCGACATCCGGATCACGTGGTTCCAGGTGCTCTCGGCGGACCAGGTGTCGCTGCTGTGGTCGGGCACCTGGCTGCTGCTCACCGGGGTGATGTACCTGGCGGGTGGCATGGTCTGGCAGGACAAGCTGATGTACGGCCTCGGCGCGTGGATGATCGTGTCGGCCGCGCTGAGCGTGCTCGTGGGCTACCCGCACAACTTCCTCGTGCTCACGATCTGCGGCGGTGGCGGGTTCCTGCTCGCCTCGATCGTGTACTTCGCCCGCGAGCGGCGCCGATGAGCGAACTGCCGCAGCTCGACCCCGTCATCCACGCCCAGGCCCGGCTGCGGGTCACCGTCGCGCTGGCCGGGCTGCGCACCGGCGACCAGATCACCTTCCCGCGGCTGCAGCAGCTCCTGGACATGACGGCGGGCAACCTTTCGACGCACCTGCGCAAGCTCGAGGACGCCGAGTACGTCGAGATCACCAAGGCCTACGAGCACCGCACGCCGGTCACCCTGGTCCGGCTCACCGCGGCCGGGCGCGCGGCGTTCGAGAGCTACACCAAGGCGCTCCACCAGCTGCTGGACGCCACCGGCGGGGACTGACGTGGCCCGCTGGGTGATCCACCTCGACCTGGACGCCTTCTACGCCTCGGCCGAGCAGCTCACCCGTCCGACGCTGGCCGGGCGCCCGGTGCTCGTCGGCGGCCTCGGCCCGCGCGGGGTCGTCGCCGGCGCCAGTTACGAGTCCCGCGCGTTCGGCATCAAGTCGGCGATGCCGATGGCGCAGGCACGGCGGCTGCTGCCGGCGAACGGCGTCATCGTGCCGCCGCGGTTCCGCGTCTACGAGCGGCTCAGCCATGAGGTGTTCGCCGTCGTCTCCGCGGTGGCGCCGGTGCTGGAGAAGATCTCGCTCGACGAAGCCTTCGCCGAACCGCCGTCGCTCGTCGGTGCTTCGCTGGACGAGGTCACGGAGTTCTGCGCCTCGCTGCGCGCGCGGATCCGCGCGGAAACCGGCCTGGTGGCGTCGATCGGCGCGGGGAACGGCAAGCAGATCGCGAAGATCGCGTCCGACGAGGCCAAGCCGGACGGGCTGCTGGTCGTGCCGCAGGGCACCGAGCGGGAGTTCCTGGCGCCGCTGCCGGTGCGCGCGCTGTGGGGGATCGGCCCGGTCGCCGAAGGCAAGCTGCGGTTCATCGGCGTCCAGACGCTCGGGCAGCTGGCGGCACTGTCCGAACAGGACGCGGTCGCGACCCTCGGCGGCGTGGTCGGCCGCGACCTGCGCCGCCTCGCGACCGGCGCTGACGACCGCCCGGTGGCCGGCCGCGCCGAGACCAAGCAGGTCAGCGCCGAGACGACGTTCGACACCGACATCAAGGACCTGCCGTCGTTGAAAGCGGAGGTCCGGCGCATCGCCGCCGGCGCGCACCAGCGGCTGCTCAAGGCCGAGCGCGTGGCCCGGACGGTGGTGATCAAGCTGCGGCACACGGACATGCACACGGTGACCCGGTCGGAGACGATCTCCGCCCCGACCGACGACCTGGCCGAACTGGCGGCGACGGCGGAGCGCCTGCTGCTGGACCCGGCGGAGTTCGGCGGCATCCGGCTGGCGGGCGTGGCCTACAGCGGCCTTTCGGTACCGCACCAGGACGCCCTGTTCACCCTGGCCGCCCCTCCGGTCCCTTCGACGTCGACGGTGGTCACGGCGGCGACCCCGGCGCCCACGGCCCCTTCGGAGTGGCGCCAGGGTGATGACGTGGTCCACGAGGAGTTCGGCACGGGCTGGGTCCAGGGCGCGGGCCACGGCCGCGTGACGGTCCGGTTCGAGCACCGCTCGTCCGGCCCCGGCGTGGCCCGCACCTTCCCCCAGTCCGACCCGGCCCTGACCCGCGGCGACCCCGGCGACTGCCTGCGTCGATAGTCCGTGAATGCCACATTCACGGACACTTAGTCCCTCGATGTGGCATTCACGGACTTTGGTCTACTCCGCCGGGCAGCCCTGGAGCTTGGCCACTTCCTGACCCGCCAGCAGGAACGCGCCGACGCCGTAGGCCGCGGTGTCCGTCGGTTTCGCCGTTGCCGGGCGGTCGCCCACCGGCTGGACGTAGCCGACCAAACCGCTGGGCTGCAACGCCTTCGTCGACAGCGCCGTCCACGCCTTGTCCACCACCGGGCGGTACCGCGCCGCGTCCAGGATGCCCGCGGTGATGCCCCAGCCGATGCCGAACGTGAAGAACGCCGTGCCGCTCGTCTCCGGGCCGCCGTGGTTCCACGGGTTCAGCAGGTCCGCGTTCCAGAAGCCGTCGCGGCGCTGGGCGAGTGCCAGCGTCGACGCCATTTTCTTGAACACCCGCAGGTACTCCGGCCGTCGCGGGTCGTCGGACGGCAGGACCTGCAGCACCTTCGTCAGCGCCGCCAGCGCCCAGCCGTTGCCGCGCGACCAGAACACGCCCGAGCCCTTGAACCGCTCGTCGCGGTACCACAACCCGGTGAACTCGTGGTACAGCTTGTGTTCCGACGTCCGGAAGAGCCGGTCCATCGCGTCCAAATAGGACGGATCGTGGTCGATCAGGCCCATCCGGGCGAAGGACGGCATCGCCATGTTCAGCGCGTCGACGTAGTTCCAGTAATCGCGGTGCCCCGCCTGCACGGACGCCACCTCGTCACGGATCCGCGTGCGGATCGAGTCGAGCGGGATCTCCGGGTGGAAGTAGGTGTACAGGTCCAGGTACGCCTCGCCCGCTGCCTGGTTGTCCGGGAAGAACGGGCGCTTCGGATCGGACGGCAGCTGGTAGCCGTTCGCCTGCGCCCACGGGTACGTCTTGTGGTTGGACTGGCCGGTGGTCCGGACCAGGGCCAGGTTGCCGACGTGGAACGTCGCGTTCTGCCAGTCGGCCGGGGCCGGGTTCGTCCCGTTCGCGGCCCAGTAGTTGCCCGCGGCGACCATCTCGTCCGAAACGGCGCAGGAAACGGCAGCGGCAGCGACGGGGGCCGTCAACAGACCGCCTGCCAGGGCCGCGGCCGCGAGCACGCCAAAGCCGCGAATTCCCGGGAAACGCATGGAAGCGTCCTCCTCAGCACGTCATGGCGGCGGTCATCCGCAGCGAGTGAAGCGCTTCCCGGTGGACGTGTCAAGGTGCCGGTGAGCGGTACGGCGCAACGGTTTCCAGCAATCTGCGCGACGCGGCTTCGGCCCCGTCGGCGTTCTTAGCCAGCACCAGCGTCAGCACGCGGGAATGCGCGACCAGCTCCATCGGTTCGCCGTGCGCCCGCAACGCCGCCACGACGGGCACCTGCAGCTGCGCGATCAACGCGTTCCCGGACGCGCGGATCAGCGCCGCGTGGAACCGCGAGTCGGCGTCCCGGAACGCCACCGCGTCGGACCGCTCGACCGCGTCCGCCATCAGTTCGTACGCCGCGGCCATCGCCGAAAGCTCGTCCGGACGCCGGTGCTGTGCGGCCATCCTCGCCGCCTGGGGCTCGAGCATCAGCCGCAGCTCCAGCAGTTCGCGCAGATGGCGGAGGCGGTCGGGACCGTTGACGCGCCAGGCGATGACGTCCGGGTCGATCGCGTCCCACGCCTCGGGCGGCAGCGTCCACGTGCCGACCCGCGGGCGCGCGGTGACCATGCCCTTGGACTCCAGGACGCGCAGCGCCTCGCGCACCACCGTGCGGGACGCCGAGAAGCGCCGCCCGAGCTCCTCGGGGACGAGCGGCTGCCCGTCCCCGAGGACGCCTTCGACGATGAGCCTGCCCAGTTCGTCGACGATGCGCGCGTGCAGGCTCCGTGGACCGCTCACCGCCGCCCGCCCGCGCTACTCGGGCAGGCCGACGCGGCGCTCCCCGCTGCGCAGTTGCTGCAGCACCACCGCGATCACGAGCAGGGCGCCGTGCGCGACGTTCTGCCAGAACGGGTTGATGCCCAGCCCGGACATGCCGTTGTCGAGCACGCCCAGGATGATCACCGCGAGCACGGTGGAGATGATCGAGCCGCGGCCGCCCTTGAGCATCGTCCCGCCGAGCGCGGCGCCGGTGACGGCCTGCAGCTCCAGGCCTTCCGAGCCGGACGTCGGCTGGCCGGAGCCGGTGCGCGCGGTGATCAGCACGCCCGCGATCGCCGCGACCACGCCGACCAGCGCGTACACGCCGATGATGTACCGGTTGATGTTGATGCCGGCCAGCCGCGCGGCGGTGTCGTTGCCGCCGATGGCGTAGACGTTGCGGCCGATGTCGGTGTACTTCAGCAGGAAGTGCAGCAGCGCCGCGACGATCAGGAACACCCACACCAGCGACGGCAGCCCGAGCACGGACCCCTTGGCCAGGAAGATGAACAGGTCGTCGCCGCCGGTGTAGCCCTGCGCCTTGCCGTCGGAGATCACCTGCGCGATGCCCTTGTAGGTGGCGAGCATCGCCAGCGTCGCGACCACCGGGTTGACCCGGCCGAAGATGATGATCATGCCGTTGACCAGGCCGCAGAGGATGCCGACGCCGACCGCGGCGAGGATGCCGACCTCGGAGTTGCCGGTCGAGGTGAACACCATCGCCGAGACGACCGAGGCGAGCCCGGCCATCGAGCCGACCGAGATGTCCAGCGCGCCCAGGATGATCACCAGGGTCTGCACCAGGGCCAGCAGCCCCATGATGGTGATCGCGCTGCCGATCAGCAGCAGGTTGTTGGTGCGGAAGAAGTTCTCGTTCAGCACGCTCAGCAGGATCACCAGCGCGATGAGCGTGATGATCAGGCTCGAGTTCTGCACGCCGATGCCGGTCAGCACCCGGCGTGCGGCGCTCGGCTGCGCGGGTGCGGCGGGGGCCGAGGTTTCCTTGGTGGGGGTGGTCATGCGCCGATCTCCTGGGCTTCTTCCACGGCTGGTTCGGTTTCGGGGATGGCGAGGGTCAGCACGGCTTCCTCGGTCGCTTCTTCGCGGCCGATCTCACCGGCCAGGCGCCCGGCGCGCATCACGAGGATGCGGTCGGCGAGCGTCAGCACCTCGGGCAGGTCGGACGAGATGACCAGCAGCGCGATGCCTTCCGCGGCGAGGCCGTCGATGATCCGGTAGATCTCGGCCTTCGCGCCGACGTCGACCCCGCGCGTCGGCTCGTCGAGGATCAGCAGCTTCGGCCGCCGCGCGAGCCAGCGCGCGAGGACGGCCTTCTGCTGGTTGCCGCCGGAGAGCTTCCGGACTTCCTGCTCCATCGACGGCGTTCGCACGCGAAGCTCGCGCACGTACTCCTCGACGAGCGCGCGTTCCTTCGCGCGCTTCACGACGCGGAAGCGGCGAAGGCGGTCCAGGACCGAGATGGAGATGTTGTCGCGCACGGACCGCTGCATCAGCAACGCGTCCGTCTTGCGCTCTTCGGGCGCGAAGCCGATGCCCGCCTTCACGGCGTCACCCGGGTTGTGCGCGCGAAGGCGCTTCCCGGCGAGTTCCACCGTCCCGGACCGGATCGGCAGGTCGCCGACGATCGCGCGGGCCAGCTCCGAGCGCCCGGCGCCGACCAGCCCGGCCAGGCAGACGACCTCGCCCGCGCGCACCTGCAGCGAGATGCCGGTGACGTCGTCGGTCGTGACGTCGTCGAGCTTGAGCACGACGTCGCCGGTGTCCTGGGTGACGCGGCGCTCCAGCGCCGAGAGGTCGCGGCCGATCATCATCCGGACCAGGCCGGGCTCGTCGGTCTCGGCGACCTGCTGGACGCCGACGAGCTTGCCGTCGCGCAGCACGGCGACGCGGTCGGCGAGCTGGAAGATCTCCTTCATCCGGTGCGAGACGTAGACGACCGCGACCCCGCTGTCGCGCAGCCGCCCGATCAGCCGGAACAGCGCCTCGACCTCGTGCTCCGACAGCGACGACGTCGGCTCGTCGAAGGCGATCACCTTCGGCGGCGTGGCCGCGGTGAGCACGCGCAGGATCTCGACGAGCTGGCGCTGCGCGGCGGAGAGCGCGACGCCCAGCGTGGCCGGGTTGAGCACGCCCTCGAAGCCGTACTCGACGAGGGCGTCGTGCGTGGCCTTCAAGAGCGTGCGGCGGTTGAAGACCCGGCCCTTCGCGGGGAGTTCGCCGACGAAGACGTTCTCCGCCACCGAAACGTGCGGGATGATCTCGGGTTCCTGGTAGATCACGCGGACCCCGGCGGCCATCGCCGCGCGCGGGGTGTCGAACGCGACCTCGGTGCCGTCGAGGAGGAGCCGGCCGTCGTCGGGGCCCTGGTCGCCGGAGAGGACGCGCAGCAGCGTCGACTTCCCGGCGCCGTTTTCGCCCATCAGCGCGAGGACTTCGCCGGCGCGGAACTCCAGCGAGACGTCGTCGAGGGCGGTGACCCCGGAGAAGCGCTTGCCGATGCCCTCGACGGCGAGCGCGGGTGAAGAGGAGGACATGGTCGCCCTTCGGCGGTCGAGCCCGGACCCGGCACTTTCACGTGAAAGTGCCGGGTCCGGGAGTTCGGTCAGGTGCAGTTGACGCCGGCCTGCTTGTAGTTGTCCTTGTTGACGATCGTGGTCTTCGCGATCGTCTCCGCGGGCAGCTCCTTGCCGTTCTTCACCTTGTCCACCAGCACCTGGATCGCCGAGCGGCCGACCTCGGCGCCGGAGATGTAGAGCGCGGACTTGTTGCCGGTGTCCTTGCCCGCGGCCCAGTCCTTGCAGGTGAGGTACGCGCCGAGCCCGACGCCGATGATGTTGTTCGCCTGCACGCCGGAGTTGGCCAGCGCGGTCACGACGCCGGTTTCGTTCTCGTCGTTGCAACCCCAGACGACCCAGTGCTTGACGCCCGGGTTGGAGCCGATCACCGCGCCGGAGCGGTTCTGCGCGTCGACGGGGGAGTTGTCGGTGCCGACGTCGATCACCGGGACGTCCGCGCCGCCGGACTTCTGGAAGGCGGCCTTGGCGGCGTTGACGCGGTCGGTGCAGACGGTGAGATCCTGCTTGTACGCGCTGATGATCTTCGTGTCGGCGGCGGTCCAGCCGGCGGCCTTGAACAGCTTCCCGGCCTCGGTGCCGACCGAGTCGCCCATCTGGCTGCCGTTGAAGCCGACGAACGGGGCCTTCGCGCCGGTCCCGTCCTTGATGACGTCGTCGGAGGCGATGAGCGGGATGCCCGCGCTCTTGGCCTTGTCGATCACCTGCGGGCCGATGGCCTGGTCCGGCACGACGATGGCGACGCCGTTGGCGCCCTGGGCGACCGCGGCGTCGAGTTCGGTGATCGCCTTGTTGGCGTCCTGGCCGAGGTTGACGACCTTGAGCTCGACGCCGAGCTCCTTCGCCTTCTCCTGTGCCCCCTGCGCCTGCTCGACGAAGTACTGCTGGTCACCCTGCTTCTGCAGGTAGTACAGCGTGATCTTGCCGGTGGCCGGAGCCTGCTGCTGCGGTGCCGCCGTGTCTTTGCCGGAGGAGCACGAAGCCATCAGGACACCGGAAATCAAACAACAACCAACAGCGCTCCAGGTCCGAGACCTGTGCGGGTATGTGGACATCGAGTGCTCCCATGGGACCGGGGACGAGTGTTGCGGCTCGGTTACTTCCGAGTGACTGGTATTACAAAACACCCGTTCGTGGAGCGTCAAGGCGCAGTTAGCGGAGCGAGACCTACTCTCCGTAGTTGCATCGTGGCATTAGCAGGGGTCATTTATCGTATTTTTTCCCTGCTGGGCTGCGCGTTGTCCGGTTTTGTCCTGTGCGAATGTTCTGATCGGTGTTGTCGACTGTGGTGGGAGTTGTCGATGACCGGGATGCCGTCTCTGCCGGTTTCGCCCGGCTGGCAGGATGGCCGGACGACATCAGGAGGGGACCGATGACGAAGCACCGCGTCGCCGCGCTCGCCGGGCTCGCCGTCCTGGTGGCCGGCTGCAGCAGCCCGCCGCAATCCGGCCCGGCCCCGACACCGTTCCCGGAGACGGCGTCATCGTCGGCCGCGGCCCCGGACGGTTCGTTCAGCGTCGTCGCGACCGGCGACGTCCTGATCCACCCGGCGCTGACCGAGCAGGCACAGGCCGACGGCGGCGGCAAGATCGACTACCGGCCGCTGCTGGCCGGGATCAAGCCGCTGATCTCCGGCGCCGACCTCGGGATCTGCCACCTCGAGACGCCGCTGGCGCCGGAAGGCGGGCCCTACAGCGGGTATCCGTCGTTCAGCGCGCCGCCGGAGATAGCGGACGCGCTCAAGGACACCGGCTACGACACGTGCTCGACGTCGTCCAACCACACGATCGACCAGGGCGCCGACGGGGTGAAGCGGACGCTGGACAAGCTCGACGCCACCGGCATCAAGCACACCGGCTCGGCGCGGTCGGCGGCGGAAGCGGCGAAACCGCTGATCATGGACGTCCACGGCGTCAAGGTGGCGCAGGTGTCGTACGCCTTCGGCTTCAACGGCATCAAGGTCCCGGCCGGCAAGCCGTGGTTGGCCAACCAGATCGACGTGGACGACGTCCTGTCGGCGGCGCGCAAGGCGCGCGAGGCGGGGGCGCAGGTCGTGATCGCGAGCCTGCACTGGGGTGTCGAGTACCAGCACGAGCCGACGGCGGAGCAGCGGTCGCAGGCCAAGAAGATCCTGGCGTCGGACGACGTCGACTTGATCATCGGTCACCACGCCCACGTGGTCCAGCCGTTCGAGAAGCTCGGCGACAAGTGGGTGGCTTATGGGCTGGGCAACAGCATCGCCCGGCATTCCGAGCCTCGCGGCGACACCGAGGAGGGGGCGGCGGCGCGGTTCCGGTTCGTGCGTGACGGGGATCGGTGGAAGGTCGACAAGGCGGAGTATGTGCCTACGTTGATCAAGCTGGACGATCCGATCCGGCTGGTCGACTTGTCGACTGCTCCGGTATCGGCGCAGGTCACGAAGGCTCTGTCGGACACGGACAAGAACATCCTGAGCTTGGCCGCGGACAAGGACGGCTTGACCCGCCCGGGCAAGTGACGTGGGCGGGGCCGGGCTTCGCCACTGCGGCGGGATGCAGCCTCGTTGACTTCGCGCGTCGGCGCGGCCCAGGCGGCACCCCGTCGCCTGGGCCGGGCCGCTCGCACGTGCGGCCGCGCCGACCGCACGTGCTACCCCGTCGGCGCGCCCAACCCGCGCGCCGAGCCATTCCTCCCGTGTTCTCAGTGCGTCCGGGTCGTGATCAGCCGCGCCAGTGCGGCCAGCTCCGCCGCCGGGCGGGGGACCGGGTTGACCGATGCCAGCTCCCGAAGTCCCTTCGCCACCAGCGCCGACGCCTGGGCCTGGCTCCACTGGCGGCCGCCCGCGGACTCCACCAGCGAAGCCGCGCGGGTCAGGGCCGCGTCGTCCAAGGGATCCGTGCCGTCGTAGAGGGACGCCAGTTCCGCACCCGCCTCGGTGCCCGACGACAGGGCCGTCACCACCGGGAGGGACTTCTTGCGGTTCTGCAGGTCCGAGTACACCGGCTTGCCCGTTTCGGCGGGGTCGCCCCAAATGCCGAGCAGGTCGTCGACGTGCTGGAACGCCAGGCCGACCGCGCGGCCGAACGCGCCGAACGGGTCCGGGGCCCGGGTGCCGTGGTGGGCGCCGAGTTCGCAGGCCGCGCCGATCAGGGCCGCCGTCTTGCCGGTGGCCATCCGGACGCACTCCGGGGGCGTCACGTCGTCGCGCTGCTCGAAGTCCAGATCGGCGGCCTGGCCTTCCAACAGCGCGAGTACGCCCTGGGACAGCAGCTTCGCGCCGTCGGGGGTGAGTTCCTCGAACGCCAGGCTCAGCAACGCGTCCCCGGCGAGCACCGCGGGGCCGGTGCCGAACACCGTCCACGCCGTCGGGCGGTGACGGCGGGTCGTGTCGCCGTCCATGATGTCGTCGTGCAGCAGCGAAAAGTTGTGCACGAGCTCCACCGCGACGGCCGCGGGCAGGGCGTCCGCCGGATCGCCGCCCGCCGCCTCCGCGCACAGCAGGACCAGCGCGGGCCGCAGTGCCTTGCCGCCGTCCGCCACCGACGGCGTGCCCTGGGCGTCCCACCAGCCGAAGTGGTAGCCGGCCACGCGCCGCATCACCTCCGGCAGCCGGTCCGCGGTGGCGCGCAGCGCCGGGTCGACCAGCCCCTTGCTCCACGCGAGGACGTCGGCGAGGGGACGGGCCGCGGTACGTGCGTCCATCGTCGTCATGCGAGCCCGACCTCCACGTCGTCGAGCACGCCGAGCGCGTCGGGGACGAGCACGGCGGCGGAGTGGTAGGCGGAGACGAGGTAGGAGGTCACGGCACGGTCGCCGGTCCCCATCAGCCGCACGTTCAACCCGGGCTGGTGCTGGTCGGGGAGTTCCTTGGGCCGCAACCCGATCACCCCGGCGTCGTCTTCCCCGGTGCGCATCGCGAGGATCGAGGTGGTTCCGGTGTCGGTGACGGGGATCTTGTCGCAGGGCAGGATCGGCACCCCGCGCCAGGCGTTCACGCGTTTCCCGTCCAGCACGGCGGTGTCCGGATAGACCCGGTGGGCGGTGCAGGCCCGCCCGAACGCGGCGATCGCCCGCGGATGGGCGAGGAAGAACTTGGTTTTCCGCCGCCGGCACAGCAGATCGTCCATGTCCAGCGGTGTCGGTGGGCCGCTGCGGGTGGTGAGTCGGTGTTTGAGTCCGGCGTTGTGCAGGAGCCCGAAGTCGGTGTTGTTGATCAGGTCGTGTTCCTGGCGTTCCCGCAACGCTTCCACCGTCAGCCGAAGTTGTTGCTCGAGCTGGTTGTGCGGCTGGTTGTAGAGGTCGGTGACCCGGTTGTGGACATGCAGGACGGTCTGCGCGACCGCTAGCTCGTACTCCCTGGGTGCGGGGTCGTAGTCGACGTAGGTCCCGGCCAGCAGCGGTTCCCCGTCGTGCCCGGCGGTCAGGTCGATGCTGGCTTCGCCTTTGGTGTTCTGCGGCTTCCGCGGCCGGGTAGCTGCTTCGGCGACGTGGGTGCGCAACGATTCCAGCCGCCCGTTGAGCCGCGCATACACCGGGGCGGGCAACACCAGTGCGATGACGCGGGTGGCGGCGCGGGCGGTGAAGTCCCAGGTGGCGTCGTCACGGGTGAGGAGGTCGGCGCCGAGGTGGTCGCCGTCGGTGGCGGTGGACAGGACGGCCTCGTCGCCGTAGGGGCCGGTGCGGTGACGGGTGACTTTCCCGTGCGCGATCAGCACCACCATGTCCAGCGGGCTGCCCTCGGTGAACAGGGTCGCGCCGGGGTCGTATTCGCGTTGCTCGAACGCCTCCGCCAGCGCCCCCAACGCGGCCTCGTCGCTGAAGTGGCGCAGGAGGGCGAGTTCGGTGAGTTCGGCGGGCACGACGTGGACGCGGGTGCCGGTGGTGTAGAAGGAGAGTTTCCCGTCACCGAGGGTGTAGGTCAGGCGCCGGTTGACACGGTAACTCCCCGCGGGAACCTCGACCCACGGCAGCTGCGAGAGCAGCCAGCGGGGGGTGATGCTCCGCATCTGCGGGCGGGTTTTGGTGGTGGTGGCCAGGGTCCGCGCCGCGGCAACCCCGAGGGACAGCTGCACCGACGGTTCGTCGGTGAGGGTCACGGTCAGCTCTCCCGGCCGAGTTCGACGCTTTCCAGCACCGCCAGCGCGTCCGGGACCAGCACCGCGGCGGAGTAGTAGGCCGAGACCAGGTAGGAGATGATGGCCTGCTCGCTGATGCCCATGAACCGCACGTTCAGCCCCGGCTGGTACTCATCCGGCAACCCGGTCTGGTGCAGCCCGACCACACCCTGGGCCTGCTCCCCGGTGCGCATCAGCATGATCGAGCTGGTACGGGTGTCCGAGACCGGGATCTTGTTGCAGGGCAGGATCGGGACCCCGCGCCAGGCGGGGACCTGGTGCCCGCCCAGGTCGACGGAGGCGGGGTAGATGCCGGCTTTGGTGCATTCGCGGCCGAACGCGGCGATGGTGGCGGGGTGGGCGAGGAAGAACCCGGGGTCTTTCCAGACCAGGGTGAGCAGTTCGTCGAGGTCGTCGGGGGTGGGTGGGCCGGTGCGGGTGGGGATGCGCTGGGCGAAGTCGGCGTTGTGCAGCAGCCCGAAGTCGGTGTTGTTGACCAGCTCGTGCTCTTGGCGTTCGCGGAGGGCTTCGACGGTGAGGCGGAGTTGTTGTTCGATCTGGTTCATCGGCTGGTTGTAGAGGTCCGCGACGCGGGAGTGCACGCGCAGGACGGTTTGGGCGACGGAGAGTTCGTATTCGCGGGGTTGGGTGTCGTAGTCGACGAAGGTGCCGGGCAGGTGGGGTTCGCCGTCGTGGCCGGAGGCGAGGGAGATTTCGGCTTCGCCGTGGTCGTTGCTGGCCGCCGACCCCCGTGCCCGGTAGGACTCCAGGTGGGCTTGCAGGGTTTCGGCGCGGGTGAGGACGTCGTCGAAGGCGGCGCGGGGGAGGGTGAGGACGGTGCAGGCGGTGACGGCTTTGGCGGTGAATTCCCAGATGCCGTCGGTGTGGGTGAGGGTGGTTTCGCCGAAGTGGTCGCCGTCGGCGAGGGTGCCCAGGACGGTGTGGTCGCCGTAGGCGCCGGTGCCGGTTTTGGTGATTTTGCCGTGGGCGATGAGGAAGACCTGGTCGGCGGGGGAGCCGAATTCGACGAGGGCGTCGCCGGGGTCGTAGTGCTGCTGGGTGAACCGGCCGGCGAGTTCGGTGAGGACGTCTTCGTTGTCGTAGCCGCGTAGGGGGGCGAGTTCGCCGAGTTCGGGTGGGATGACGCGGACGGTGGCGCCGGTGGTGGTGAAGGTGACGCGGCCGTCGCCGACGGAGTAGGAGAGGCGGCGGTTGACGCGGTAGGAGCCGGCGGCGACGTCGACCCAGGGGAGGGCTTTGAGCAGCCAGCGGGTGGAGATGCCTTGCATCTGGGGGACGGACTTGGTTGTCGTCGCCAGTGTGCGGGCGGCGGCCCGGCCCAGGCTCAGGGGTGCCTGCTCGGATTCCACCGGGTCGGTGACAGTCACAACGAAAAACCACCCATCATTCGCGTCGGAGCCAAATTCGCGCGGTCAAGCGAAAGTCGCGAAATCAACATAGCAACGCCGTGCCACCGCACAATGCCACGATCGGGTCACCGGGGTCGATTGACGCGGCGGGCTTCGCCATTTCCGCCACCCGGCGGCGGAGGCTTGGTCACCCCGGGTGTGCGGCCGTCACCCGGTCGGGAAGTGCCCAGCTCGTAAGGGGAAATGCCGGTTGCCGGGCGCAGTGAACGCCGCGGTCCGGGAGGTGCGAACTGGGCCGAATCGGCGACAAACCGGGCCAGGGTGAGGCCACCCGGATGAATCGAACAATGTACGGTTGTCGGGCCGTAAACGTGTGACTAACTTGGGCGGCTCCGGTGGTGGAAAACCCCGGTGGGGAAAGGACGTGGATGAACATCTTCGTGGCCGGTGCGCTCTGGGTGGCCGGCGCGGCCTTGGTCGGGGGCCTGATCGCCTACCTGGTCCGCCGGTTCGGCTGGGACGAAGGCCGGCCCGACAACAACGACGCCGCGGGCCAGGTGTTCACCATCGTCGGCGGGCTGCACGCCGTGCTGGTCGCGTTCGTGCTCATCTCGCTGTTCGACTCGGTCGGCTCCGCGAGCCGGGACGCGCAGACCGAGGCCGACAGCCTGGTCGCGGCCACCTGGGCGGCCGACGCGCTGCCCGGTGAGACGAAGGACCGGGTGCACCAGCTCGCCGTCGCCTACGCGCGCACGGTCGAGGAGCAGGAGTGGCCGCGCCTGGCCGACGGCGGCGCGATCCCGGCGACCGGCTGGACGCAGCTCGACCAGATGCGCCAGGCGGTCGCGGCCGCCGAAGTCGACGGCGACTGGGAAATCGACCGCAAGACCGAGGCGAGCAACCAGCTCTGGTCGGTCTACCAGGCCCGCCAGCAGCGGCTGGCCAACTCCGGCGGTGGCGGCGTCGGCGCGGTCGTCTGGTTCGCGCTGATCCTCGGCAGCCTGATCACCGCGATCCTGCTGCCCAACCTGTTCGGCGGCACCCGGCTGGCCGCGCACGTCATCATCGTGTCGACCCTGGCCGGCACGATCACGTTGCTGCTCTTCGCGATCCACGAACTGCAGAACCCGTTCAGCGGCGGGGCGAAAGTGTCGCCGGAGGCGTTCACGACGGTGCTGGACCGGCTGGTTTGACCGGCTCGCGAGCCCGCTGGGCGGCGATGCTCGGCGTCGCCGCGGCGGTCTCGGCGCTGCTGGCGGCGACGGGCTGGCTCGCGCCGTCCCGGCGGCCGGTGGCCCAGGCGCCGGACCGCTGCACGATCCTGCAGGCGGAAAACGAACGCGGCGGCGCCCCGACGAGGTTGCGGCTGCTGGAACTGCCCGGCGGCGCGACTAAACGCCTGACCCAGGCCGGGTACTGGATCAACGCGATGGGTTACTCCGCCGCGCAGGACGTCGTCTACGGCGTCGCCGACGGCACCCGCCGCGGCCGGTACGACCACGGCGCGCACGCCGTCCGGATCGACGGCCAGGGCACCGTGACCGATCTGGGGGTGATCGGCCGCGCGGGCGCGACGCGTCCGGTGTGGAGCCTGGTCACCGGCGCCACCGCCGGCGCGATCGCCGGGAACCGCTGGTACGTCCGGCAGGACAGCGATCTGTACACAGTGGACATCAGCCCGGCGACCCAGGACTACCTGCGGGTGGTGCACCGGACCCCACTGCGGCCGGTCTCGCTGGCCGTCGGCGTCGACGACTTCGCCTACGACCCGGCGGACGGGCTGCTCTACGGCGTCTCGACGACGTCGCGCGGCGGCACCTCGGTCGTCACGCTGGACCCGGCCACCGGGAAGGTCGTGCCGGTCCCCGGGCTGCGGTTCCCCCAGGGCGGTGCGTACGGGTCGGTCGTGCTCGGGCCCGGAGCGATCTACGCCACAGCCAACCGCGACGGGCAGCGCAGCGTCACCTACCGGCTGCCGCGCGACGGCTCGGGCCCGGCGGTCGAGGTCGCGACCGGGCCGGTGCTGGTGAGCGGGGACGCGGCCGGCTGCTTCGCCGAAGCACCGCCACCACCGCCACCACCGCCCCCGCCGCCCACGACGTCGTCCCCGGAGTCACCCCCGCCGGCCACGTCCACGACACCGGCCCCGCCCCCGACGACACCGTCACCGACCACTCCGGCGCCGGAACCGCCGCCGCCGTCGCAACCACCCCCGGTCGAGCAGCCCGCCGCTCCGGCTCCGACGCCGACACCCGCTCCGGCGCCGGTGGTCCGGCCCCGGGCGTCGACCCCGGCACCGGAACAGCCGCCGCCGACGACACCGCACGCGCGGCCGACCGAGAAACCGGAACCCGTGGTCGACGACACCGGGCAGCGGACCCAGGAGAAACGCCGCTGGGGCCTGACCGCCCTGATCCTGGTGCTCGGCGGCGGAGCGGCGGCCGCGCACGGGCGGCGGCACCGTTAACGCCACGGCCTTCTCGAAGACGGCCGTTGTCCACTTCGGCCGCTCAGACTCCTCCTCCGGCGCGATCCACGCGCCGGAGGAGGAGAAACCGGATGAAGCGGGTACGAATCGCCCTGGTGGCCGGGGTCCTGGCGCTGCCGCTGGTGGCGGCGGGACCGGCCGCGGCCCACGACCACGGCCCGCGGGCGAAGGACGACCACTACCGCGTCCGCGCGGGACAGCCGTTGCGCGGCGAGGTGCTCGGCAACGACCGGTCCGCCACGGCGGTGGTGCGGCACAC
This sequence comes from Amycolatopsis lexingtonensis, assembly GCF_014873755.1. NCBI lineage: Bacteria > Bacillati > Actinomycetota > Actinomycetes > Pseudonocardiales > Pseudonocardiaceae > Amycolatopsis > Amycolatopsis lexingtonensis. The sequence continues at coordinate 5,763,722 of NZ_JADBEG010000001.1, read as the reverse complement.
GCCGGCCGCGCACGGGACGGTGTCGATCGGCGCCGACGGGACCTTCCGCTACACCCCGGCACCCGGCTTCACCGGCCGGGATTCCTTCACCTACACCGTTTCCGACGCGGTGAAGCTCTACCCGACGTCCCTGCCGCCGCTGGCGACGATCGGCGGGGTCGAGATCAAGGGCGGCGCCTACGGTTCGGCGCTGACACCGGTGCCCGGCTCCCGGGACGAGTTCTACGGCCTCGCCGACCGCGGCCCCAACGTCGACGCGCCCGGCGGCGGCAAGATCGAGCCGCTGCCCGCGTTCACGCCCGCGATCGGCAAGTTCCGGTTACGCGGCGGGAAAGCCGTGCTGGAGCAGGCGATCCCGCTGCGCGCGGCCGACGGCACGCCGTACAACGGCCAGGTCAGCCCGCTCGCCGACACCGGCGAGACCATCGTCGACCTCGATGGCAACGTCCTGCCGAAGTCGGCGAACGGCTACGACTCCGAAGGTCTCGTCGCCGGGCGCGACGGCACGTTCTGGGTGTCCGACGAGTACGGCCCCTTCCTCACGCACTTCGGCCGTGACGGCCGCGCGCTCGAACGCCTTTCCCCGTATGACGGTTCGCTGCCGGGCGAGTTGAAGTACCGCGTCCCGAACAAGGGCATGGAAGGGCTCGCGCTCACCCCGGACGGCCGGACGCTGGTCGGCGTCATGCAGTCGGCGCTGCAGCAGCCGGACCTGACGAAGAAGCCGGGCAACGTGACCACGCTGCGGATCGTCACCGTCGACCTGCCGACCCGCGCCACGCACGAATACCTCTACCTGCTCGACGACCCGGACACGACGAGCACGGCGGTCAGCGAGATCACCGCGCTGTCGGCGACGCGGTTCCTGGTGGACGAGCGCGACGGCAAGCCGGAACCGGGCGCCTTCAAGAAGCTGTACGAGATCGACCTGACCGGCGCGACCGACGTCGGCCCGCGGGCGGCGGGCTACGACGCCGTCAAGGGCGGGGTGCTCGTCGGCGGCAAGAGCATCGACGCCTACGTCGGCAAGGACACCACGGCCCAGGCGACCGCGGACCTGGCCGCCGCCGGCATCAAGCCGGTTTCGAAGAAGCTCTACCTGGATCTCGGCGCCCTGGTGACCGGACTGGACCCCAGCGGCGGCTTCTTCGGGCACGACAAGGTCGAAGGCGTCGCGACCACCGACGGCGGCCGCACGCTCGTGATCAGCAACGACAACGACTTCGGCATCGACGGCGTGACGAACACGGCGCCGCCGTACGCGCTGCACCCGAAGACGCTGCCGGACGGCCGTCAGGACGACGGCGAGTATCTGGCCGTCGACACGACCCGGCTCCCGGCGGCCACGAGCACCGCCACGGTCACCATCGACGTGCGCTAGTACTTGAACTGGTCGACGTTGTCGGCGGTGATGAGCAGCGGATCGCCCAGCAGGACGGTCTTCGACGGGGCGTCGAACTTCACCGCCGGCAACTCCAGGCTCACCTTGTTGACCGGCTGCAGCGGCTTGCCGTCGGCGACCTGCTTCGCCGTCCACGCGGTGAGGTAGCCGAGCGACTCGACGTTCCACAGCACCGACTGCGAGCACGAACCGTCGAGCAGGTACGGCTTGATCGCCTGCGGCGTCCCGACGCCGACGGTGAACACCTGGCCGATCTTCTCCGTGTCCCGCACGGCTTTCGCGACGCCCGGCGCCGACGTGGTGCACTCGCCGATCAGCCCGTTTAGGCCGGGGTGGCGGGCCATCAGCTCCTTGGCGAGGTTCGTCGCGGTGTCCTGGTCCTCGCCCGCGTACACGGTCTCGACGAGCTGGGCCTTCGGGTACTGCGCGGCCGCGTAGTCCTTCTGGACCGCGATCCACGCGTTGAGGTTCGCCGCGGCCGGGCCGCAGGAGACGATCGCGTACTGGCCGGCGCCGCCGGTCTTCTTCATCAGCGCGTCGACGAGCGCGGTGCCGATGCCCTTGGCGGTGGCCTGGTTGACGAACACCTCACGCTGCGTGCCCGGCGCGTCGGTGTCGGAGGTCAGCACGTGGATGCCCTTCGCCCTGGCCTCGCCGATGACCTCGGCCAGCGCGGCCGGGTCGTTGGGCGCCACGGCGATGACGTCGACCTTCTGCGCGATCAGCTCGCGCAGGATGCTCACCTGGGCGGCCGGGTCGACGCTGGCCGGAGCGGTCGTGGACCACGTCACGCCCAGCTGCTTCGCGGCTTCCTGCCCGCCGGTGTCCATCGCCTCGAAGTACGGGATGCGGCCGATCTTCGGGACGAACGCGATCCGGGCCGGGGCCGGCGCGGGCGCGCTCTTCAGCTGGTCCGAGCAGCCCCCGAGGGCGAGCACGGCACCCAGCACCAGCGTCGCGACCAGCCGGAAGGTCTTCGTCGGCCCTCGCATCCCACCCATTCCTCACGACTTTCGGACGGCCTGCGCACCGTGGAGACCAAGGGCGAACGGTAAGGCCCCGCGTAACGGAGGTCAACGGGATGTGCGCAAAGGGTTACGGAAGTGAGTTCTGCTCCGGGGTGAACGCGGGGGAGATCGCCTGCTCGGCGGTATTCACCACAGTGGGTGACGACTGTGACGCGCGCAACGTGCTCCAAGTACCCCTGGGGGGTATAGTCACCGGCATGAACGAACAGCACGGGGCTTCGTGGGCGACGGCGATCCAGGCGACTCTGCACTGCCTCACCGGCTGCGCCATCGGTGAGGTGCTCGGCATGGTGCTGGGCACGGCTTTCGGCCTGCACAACGCGGCGACCGTGGTCCTCTCGATCGCGCTGGCCTTCGTCTTCGGCTACGGCCTGACCATGCGGGGCGTCCTGAAGTCGGGGCTGAACCTGCAGGCCGCGTTCAAGGTCGCGCTGGCCGCGGACACCGTGTCGATCGCCGTCATGGAGCTGATCGACAACACCGTGGTCGTGGCGATCCCGGGGGCGATGGACGCGGGCCTGGCCAGCTTCCTCTTCTGGCTGGCTCTCGCGCTGTCGCTGGCGATCGCGTTCGTCGTCACGGTGCCGGTCAACAAGTGGATGATCGGGCGGGGGCTCGGGCACGCCAAGGTGCACGCGCACCACCACCACTGAAAAGCGCGTCCGGGGAGGTGGCGGCCTCCCCGGACGCCGCTACACGCTCGACAGGTCGACCGCGCGGTCGACCTTCCGCCGGTCCAGCACCCGCAGGATGCCTTCCAGCAGGTAGTAGTCGGCGTAGGGGAGGGACACCTCGACGCCGTCCTCGGCCGGGCGGTTGCGGGTGCAGCGGGCGACGCTCGCCTCGGCGCGGGCGGACTTCGTCGTCAGGCACGTCCGCGAGACCGCGGTCAGGATCCGCAGCGCGCTTTCCCGGTACTGCGGGCGGTGCGTGAGCTCCGCCAGGTCCAGCAGGCCGCACGCCATGATCACGCCGGCGGAGGCGTCCTTGACGTCGTCGGGGGCCTGCGGCGCCAGGTAGTCCCACACCGGCACGTGGTCGGCGGTCAGCCGGGACAGCGCGTAGTCCGCGAGGCGGCGGGCCGTGGCCAGGAACTCCGGGTCGCCGGTGCGGCGGTGGATCGTGGTGAAGCCGTAGACGCCCCAGGCCTGCCCGCGCGACCAGCACGACGTGGGGCTGTAGCCCTGCACGGTGTTCGGCCCGATCGGCGCGCCGGTGACCGGGTCGAAGTCGAACACGTGCGGCGTCGAACCGTCCGGGCGCGGGAAGTTCCGCTGCGCGGTCTTGGCGTGCGCCACCGCGATGTCCAGGTACTTCGGGTCCCCGGTCTGCGCGCTCGCGAACGCCAGCAGGTCCAGGTTCATCATCGTGTCCATGATGACCCGGCCCGCGTTGTTCGGGTCGGTGAGCGCACCCCAGGCGCGGATGAACTTCCCGGTCGGGTTGTAGCGCTTGATCAGCGAGGACGCGGCCTGGATCGCGCCGGCGCGCCACTTCTCCTCGCCGGTGAGCCGCCACGAGGTCACCCAGGAGGGGTAGAAGAGGAAACCGAGGTCGTGCGTGCCGGTGTCGTTCTGGCGCGGCGCGAGTTTCTCCGCGGACGCGAGTGCGAGGGTCTTGAATTGGTCCTCGCCGCTGTGCAGCCAGGCCAGCCACAACTGCCCGGGCCAGAATCCGCCGACCCAGTCGCCATTCTGCGAATAGGTCCATTTCTCGAACTTCGTGCCGACCGGGAACGCGGTGACGCCGGGGGCCACCGCGCGCAGCTTGGCCACCGCGTAATCGGCCGCCTGGCGGAGCGTCCGGGTCACCGTGGCCTGGTCGGGAACTTCGGGCGTGGCCGCGGAAGCAGGGGTCGACGTGCTCGCGGCCACCGCGGCACCGGCCGCGGTCGTCAGCAGGGTTCTCCGGGAAACGCTCACAGGGGACCGCCATTCCGTGTGGGGAAAGTGCCCGGAATTTTTGCACGGGCACCCGGACGTTGTACACCCGGCGGATCGGCATTCATGGTTGTGAATTGAGGTCCCGGTGAGCGGAATGGCGGAGAAAAGGGCGAAGGCCCGGTGGGGGACACCGGGCCTTCGCTGTTATCGCGGGGGTGAGGGCAGTCAACCACGCGATGATCGAGGCTCGCTCGAGCCGCGTTCAGTGCTTCAGCACTTGGGCGCGACCGGGAGGTCGGAGCCGGTCTGCAGGTAGGTGTCCGACACGTAGTGGCCGGGGCCGATCCGGTCCCAGATGTTGCTGGTGCCGAACTTGCCGGTGACGGTGTCGCCCTCGACGTAGCACTCGATGTTCACCTTGGCGTAGTTCGCCGCGAGGCCCTTGATGGCGGCCGTGGTGCTCGCGCTGGCCCGGACGTTCATCGGGTCGCCCGCGGTGCTGACGACGCCGGTCGGGCCGGAGCCGGTCCACAGGTAGGTGACGTTGACGTTGCCGTTGTCGGACATGCCGAGCCCGTCCCAGAAGACGCCGTCGGCGAGGTCGATGCCTGCCGGGTTCGCCACCTTGTAGCCGAGGCCGCTCTTGCCGCCGTTGTAACCGTTGTAGTAGGCGGCGTACGCCTCGGGCTGGCCCTGCGGCAGGTCCTTGAACTTGGTCCGCTCCGCCGCCGGGTTCCAGTAGTCGTCCTGCTCGTTCCACGGGCCGATGTCCCACACCGGCGCGTATTCGCACTTGCTGCCGTCGGTGCGGCAGACGCGCACGGAGTAGGTGCCGGTTCCCTTGCTGGACAAGCCCTTCCCGGACGGCAGCGCGACGAAGTGGTCCCGGCTGGTGATGACGTGGCCGTTGGCGGTGGTGCCGCCGATCAGGCCCTCACGGGTGCCGTAGACCTTGTACGTCAGCGCGGCGGTTTCGGCCAGCGCGTTGAGCTGCGGGGCGTTGTCGGCGCTGAGCTTGACACTCCGCACCGACGGCCGCACGCCGTCGGTGGTGCTGTGCAGGCTGATGCGCACCTGCACGGAACTGACGGCGCTCTTGAGCGTGGTGCCCGCGGGCGTCCACTCGGTCCAGTCGTTCACCCCGGTCCGGCCGCGGACGTCGACGTCGATCGACGTGCCCTTCGGCGTGTCGGCGGCCAGCTCCGCGCTGACGCGGTTGGCGGCCGACCCGAGCGCGTGCTCGGCGGTGGTGAGACTGCCTTCGCTGCCGGCGAAGACCCGCGCGGTTCTGTGCCACGCGGCATCGGCCAGCGTCAGCGTTCCGCCGGCGGCGGCGACGTTGACGTCATCGGTGTCCACAGTGGACACATCGGCGGTCCAGCTCGCGCCGTCGGCCTTCGTCGCGGCCTGGGCGGGGGCTCCGGCCAGCGCCGTCACCGCCCCCGCGGCCAGAACCGCCGCGGTCACGCGGCCGGCCTTCCTGATCCGGATCATCCCCGGTTCTCCCTTCGCACCTGTTCACTCGAACGTGGCGAAAGACTGGCCGGGCGGCGTACATGATCCGTACAAGCACAGCCGCGCCTTTGTGCGGCTCGCGGCGACCTCGGGATGTCTTGAATGAGTCATTCAGGACCTCCGACGACCTGAATGACTCATTCAAGACATCCGGCTGGGCTCGCCGCCGCGAGATCAGGGCCGCCGGGAGGGGGCATCTGGCGCCCCGCAAGACCCTTGCGTCAGGCGGAAACGATGTGCGGGGGCTCGGCGGGAACCGCGGGCTCCGCGGGGCGGGCCGAGGACAGCTCGCGCCAGATCGCCAGAGCGCGCTCCGAGTAATCCCTCGACCGCTCCGGCTGCGAAAGCGCCCGGTGCAGCTCACCGAGCAGCTGCGAAACCTCCGCCTCCGACCGCCGGTCCCCGTTGCGGCGGTGCACCGACAGCGAGTTCACCAGCAGCAGCTGAGCGTGCGCGAAATCCCCGCTGTGCAGGCACAGCTCACCCAGGTTCTGGTTCGCGTACCCCACACAATGGTCGTCGCCGAGGTCGGTGAAGATCGCGATCGCGCGGTCGACGTGCTCGCGGGCCGCCGCCAGGTTGCCCTGGTGCTGGAACAGCAGGCCCAGGCGCTTGAACGCGTGCGCCTCGCGGTGCCGGTCGCCGATCGACGCCGACAGCTCGAGAGCGTCGGTGAACCAGCGCTTCGCCGCCGCGTAGCAGCCTCGGGACATCCAGACCGCGCCCGCGCCGATGCGCGCCACCGCTTCGCCGTGCGGGTCGTCCGCCTCCGCGAACAGCTTCAGTGCCTCGTGACAGTGGTCGAGCGCGCGGTCGTCCTCGCCCTCGATGCGCAGGATCGTCGCGAGCCCGGTCAGCGCGATGCCGACGCCTTGGGAGTCGCCGACCCGCTCGAACAACGTCCGGGACTCCTCGAACGCCACCCGCGAACCGGCGTATTCGTCCTGGTAGAGCAGGTACTGCCCGAGGTTGCGCTGGACGATCGCCTCCGCGCGCAGCGAGCCCGTCCGGCGGGCCGCGGCCAGGGCGATGAGGTGCGTGCTGTGCCAGTCGTCCTGGTGGCCGCGCAGGTCGAAGTACGGCGTCAGGGCCGACGCCAGCTGCCAGGCCAGGTCGTCGAAGCCGTTCTCCGCGGCCAGCGAAACCGCCGCGACGCTGGTGTGCCGTTCGGCCGCGAACCACGCCGCCGGGTCGTCGGGCAGGACGTCGGCGGGCACCTCCGGGCGCGGCAGCTCCTCGTCGCGGTACATGCCGAAGAAGTGCAGCGGCATCCGGCGCGCGGCCTCCAGCGCCAGCGCCAGGTAGCCGGTCAGGACCCGGCGCAGCCCGGCCCGCGTCTTGGCCGCGTCACTCTGTTCGGCCAGCTCGACGGCGTACACGCGCAGCAGGTCGTGGAGCCGGTAGCGCGGCTGCCCGGCCGAATCGGAGCCGACCAGCTCGACGAGGTGGCCGTCGACCAGCACGTCGAGCACGTCTTCGGCATCCCTGCGGCCCAGCACGGCCGCGACTGCCCACGGCGGGAACTGGACCGGCCCGAGCAGCCCGAGCCCGCGGAACGCGGTGGCCGCCGACATCGGCAGCAGGTCGTAGGACAGCGTCACGCTCGCCCGGACGGCGAGGTCGCCGACGCGCAGTTCGTCGAGTCGACGGCGCTCGTCGCGCAGCCGGTCGGCCAGCAGCTTCAGCGTCCAGCCCGGCCGGTGCGTGAGCTTCGCGCCGGCCACCCGGATCGCCAGCGGCAGGTGCCCGCACTGGCGGAGGATCGCCGCCGCGCTCTCCGGCTCGGCGGCCACCCGCTCGGCGCCGACGATGCCCTGCAGCAGCCGCGCGGCCTCGGCCTCGGGCAGCAGGTCGACGTCGACCGCCCGCGCGCCGGCCAGGTCGGGCAGCCGGATCCGGCTGGTCACCAGCACCGCGCACGCGCCGGCCCCGGGCAGCAGCGGCCGCACCTGGGCGGCGCTCCCGGCGTCGTCGAGCACGATGCACATCCGCCGCCCGGCCAGCCGCGACCGCAGCAGCGCCGACCGCTCGGCCGGCTCCCGCGGCAGGCCCGCGTCCGGGACGCCGAGCGCGTGCAGCAGCTCGGCGAGCACGCCCATCGGCGCCCGCGGCGACGACGACGTGCCGGCCAGGTCGACGTGCAGCTGGCCGTCGGCGAACTCCTCGCGGACCGCGTGCGCGACCCGGACGGCGACCGCGGACTTCCCGACCCCGGGCGCGCCCGACAGCACGATCACGGCGGGGGCGCCGGAGTCGGCGCGCTCCCGCATCAGGGCGGTGACTTCGCCGATCACGTCGTCGCGGCCGGTGAAGTCGGGCAGGTCGAGCGGCAGCTGGCAGACCGGGGCGACGTCGGCGGGACGCGGGGCGGCGATGCTTTCGGGCACCAGCGTCGCGCGCAGCTCGCGCAACCTCGCGCCCGGCTGCGCGCCGAGTTCTTCGCGCAGGACGCGCTCGGCCGACTCGTACGCCTCGATCGCGTCCGCGGTCCGGCCGGCGGCCTGCAACGCGACGATCAGCTGCGCCCAGAGCTCTTCGCGCAGCGGGTGCTCGGTGACCAGCCCACGCAGCTCGGCGACGGCCTCGCCGCAGCGGCCGAGGCCGATCCGCGCGCGCAGGCGCTGTTCCTGCACCGAAAGCCGGAGTTCGGCGAGCCGGGCGACGGTCGCGCCCCAGCTGTGGTCGTGCGGGAGTCCTTCGAGGACTTCGCCGCGCCACAGCGCGTCGGCCCGGTCGAGGAGCTTGAGAGCGCTCTCGGCGCGGTCGCCGTCGAGCTCTTCCTGCGCCTCGGCCGCCAGCGCGGCGAAGGCGAGGTGGTCCAGTTCGTCCGGGGACGCGGTCAGCAGGTAGCCGGACGCGCGGCTGCTGATCCGCTCGCCGAGACCGGGGTCGATTTCGGCGAAGCGCCTTCGCAGCGAATGGACGTACGTGCGGATGTTCGCCGCCGCCGACCGGGGGGCGGATTCCGGCCACAGCACCTCGACCAGCACGTCGGTGGACACGACGACGTTCGGCTGCAGCGCCAGCGCGGCCAGCAGCAGCCGGGGTTTCGGCCCGCCCAGCGCGATCACCTGCCCGGCGGCGGTGACTTCCAGCGGGCCGAGGACGCGGATGGTCAGCGAGGTGGTCTCAACCTGCCCGATGAGTTCCCCCATGACCGGATGCTATGACCGCTCCGACCTCGGGCGATAGATCCATTCGGAGTGTCTGTGCGCGCGCGTGCGCGCGAGGACGGGCTTTGTACGAGACGTGTACGGGGCGCGGTCACGCTCCCGCCATGAAGCGTTTGAACCTCCGGCGTATCGCCGGACTCGGGGTGATCGTGGCGGCGGTCGGCGGGCTCGCGGTCGGTGGTGCGCTCGAGGCGTCCGCCGCGGCGAGCGGCACGGTGAAGACCGCGGGCGACCCGCTCAACGTCCGCCGGGCACCGACCGCGAGCGCCACGGCCGTGAAGACCGTGGCGAACGGCGCGACCGTGGCCATCGACTGCCAGCTCACCGGCTCCTCGGTGACCGGGACCTACGGCACCAGCACGCTCTGGGACTACGTGCCCGCGCTCGGCGGGTACATCTCGGACACCTACGTCTACACCGGTTCCGACACGCGGATCGCGCCGGACTGCGGGGTCGGCACGGGCAGCGCCCAGTGCGCCGACGCCTGCGCCGGCGAGGGGCAGTACCGCTCGTCCGACTCGCACTTCCTGGTCTACGACACGAACGCCGACGGCTACTCGGCCGTCGTCGCCTACTGGCTCAAGGGCGGCGCCGGGCCGTTCTACGTCTGGAACTCCGGTGGCGAGGGCACGAAGGTCGACAAGGCCGTGTCCGTCCCGGCCGGCGGCTGGGTCTTCTACAAGGTCTGCGTCGCCAACTACACGACCGGCAAGCCGGACCTGAAGTCCTGCAGCGACGGCCTCACCGACTTCGCGGCCTGACCGCGTCCACCCCGAAAGAAAGGGCTTTCCACCATGGGTCAGGTCAACCGGCGCAAGGTGCTCCTCGGCGGGCTCGCCGCGGTCACCGCAACCGCGGCTTCGGCGGCGCTGCCGTCGTGGGCGAACGCCCGCACCACGGCCGCCGCCCCCACCATCCACGACCCCTTCCAGCTCGGGGTCGCGTCCGGCGATCCGCTCCCCGACAGCGTGGTGCTGTGGACGAGACTCGCGCCGGCGCCGCTCAACCCGGACGGCTTCGGCGGCATGCCGGACGCCACCTACGCGGTCGACTGGGAGATCGCGAACGACGAGGCGTTCACCTCGATCGTGCAGCGCGGCTCGGCGGACGCGGTCCGCGCGGCCGCGCACAGCGTCCACATCGAACCGGCCGGGCTGCAGCCCGCGCGGGAGTACTTCTACCGCTTCAAGACCGGCGGCTACATCTCACCCGTCGGCCGCACGCGCACCGCGCCCGCCGCCGGCGCCGCGGTCAACCAGCTCAAGTACTGCTTCAGCTCCTGCCAGCACTGGGAGGAGGGCTACTACCACGCGTACAAGGGGATCGTGGCCGACGACCCGGACCTGGTGCTGTTCCTCGGCGACTACATCTACGAGAAGAAGTCGGGCCGGACCGCGCAGGAGCGTAACCCGCGCAGCCTGGCCTTCACCGAGGACGTGACGACGCTCGCGCAGTACCGCGCCCGCCACGCCCAGCACAAGACCGACGCCGACCTGCAGGCCGCGCACGCGATCGCGCCGTGGATCGTGGTGTTCGACGACCACGAAGTGATGAACAACTGGAACGGCACCACCTCGCCGGCGTCGGCCACGCGCAAGGCCAACGGTTTCCAGGCCTTCTACGAGAACACCCCGATCCGCTCGACGGCCAAGCCGAACGGCTCGTCGATCCAGCTGTACCGCCAGTTCCTCTGGGGCAACCTCGCCCGGTTCCACATGCTCGACACGCGCCAGTACCGCAGCGCGCAGGTCACCGACCCGTCGGGCGACGCGGGGCCGGCCTGCACGGACATGCGCAGCACCTCGCGCAGCATCCTCGGCAGCACCGAGGAAGCGTGGCTGCTCAAGCAGTTCGAATCGCACCCGACGACCTGGGACTTCCTCGGCCAGCAGGTCTTCTTCGCCACGCGGGACGGCGACGGCGACAAGGCCACCTGCGAGAGCCCCGACTCCTGGCAGGGCTACGAGGCCTCCCGCAACCGGATCCAGCAGGGCTGGGTCGACCGGAAGGTCGCCAACCCGGTCGTGCTCACCGGCGACGTCCACCGGCACTGGGCCGCCGACCTGCGCCTGGACTACTTCGACCACAGCGACCCGGTCATCGGCTCCGAGCTGGTCACGACGTCGGTGACGAGCAACAGCGACACCGCGACGGCGCCCAGCTCGACCTGGTACGCGAACAACCCGCACGTCAAGTACTGCAAGGGCGAGCGCGGCTACGTCCGCGTCACGACGACACCCACGCAGACGCGAGCGGATTTCATGACCACGTCCGACACCAGCGTCTACGACCCGGCGTCGGTCGTGATCAAGAACGACCGCAGCTACGTAGTGCAAGCGGGCAAGCCCGGCCTCCAGCAGGTGTGACGCCGGGAGCGCTACGCTGCGTGACGTGACCGATGAACCAGGCCTCCGGGAGCGCAAGAAGCTGCGCACGCGGACGGCGATCTCGACGGCGGCGATCCGGCTCTTCCTCGAGCGCGGGTTCGACGCCGTCGGGGTCGCCGAAGTGGCGAGCGCGGCCGAGGTGTCCAAGCGGACGCTCTTCGCCTACTTCCCGACCAAAGAGGACCTGGTGCTGCACCGGTTCGCCGACCACGAGACCGACGCGGCGGACGTCGTCCGCGCGCGCCGGCCCGGCCAGGGCCCGCTCGAAGCGCTGCGGGAGGCGTTCCTGCGCGGGCTCGACGCACGGGAACCGGTGACCGGGCTGTGCGACGAGCCCGCCGTGCTCGCGGTGTTCCGGCTCGTCACCGGCACCCCCGCGCTGGTGGCCCGGCTGGCCGGGTTCACCTCCGCGGGGGAGGCGGCGCTGGCCGCCGAGCTCGAAAAGGCCGGGGTCCCGCTCCTCGACGCGAGCCTCGCGGCCGCGCAGATCTCGGCGGTCCGCCGGACCCTGGCCACGGCCAACATGGACGCGGTCGCGGCCGGGGTCCCCGCGGGACAGCGCTTTCCCGCGGCCGTCGCCGCCGCCGAACGGGCGTTCACCCTGCTGTCGTCCGGAGTAGGGTTCGCCTGACCTTCGCGCGACCATGCGGGATTCCTGGCAGGACCGTGAGAAACGCACGTTATCGCCGGGCTCTCCGAAGGTAGACTGCGGAAATCCCGAACGGACCCCGGGGGACCCGCGTCCGGCTGGGGGTGGCGCGGGTCCCCCGATCCTGCCGATCTTGACAGTCCCTTCGCGTCACTCGTAACCTGGGTTTTCCGCCGTCATGCCGAATTTCCCGATTCCATGACAAGGCGGTCTCACGGTGAAAAGATCTTTGCTGGTCAGCTTGGCGATCGCCGGGCTGGTGATGGCCGGTACCGGAATCTCTGCCGCCGCACCCGGCGGCGTCTACGACGTGAAGGACTACGGCGCCAAGGGCAACGGTTCCGCCGACGATTCTCCCGCCGTCGACAAGGCGATCAAGGCGGCCAACGCCGCGGGCGGCGGTACCGTCCGGTTCACCTCGGGCACCTACAAGTCGGCGCACACGGTGCACCTCAAGAGCAACGTGACGATCCAGCTCGACGCGGGCGCGACGATCGCCGGGTCCGGTGCGGACACCTACGACAAGCCGGAAGCGAACCCGTGGGACGCCTACCAGGACTACGGCCACAGCCACTTCCACAACGCGATGTTCACCGGCGACAAGCTGACGAACATCGGCTTCACCGGCGCGGGCACCATCGACGGCGGCGGCAACCTGATCACCGGCAACCCGAAATCCGGTGAGGCGGACAAGATCCTGTCGCTCACCCGGTGCGACGGGCTCACGCTGTCCGGCATCAAGCTGCGCCGCGGCGGGCACTTCGCGGCGCTGATCAACGGGTGCAAGAACGTCGTGTCCGACCACCTGACCATCGACACGGCGAGCGACCGCGACGGCTGGAACATCATCAGCACCACGAACGTCACCATCACCAACGCCAGCATCGCGGCGAACGACGACGCGCTCGTGTTCAAGAGCGATTACGCGCTCGGCGCCAAACTGCCGAACGGGAACGTCACGGTGACCGGCGCGAAACTTTCGGCGGTGTGCTGCAACGCGCTGATGTTCGGGTCCGAGACCTGCGGTGACTTCACCGGCTACCGGTTCTCGGAGATCGCGATCACCGGCGCGCACAAATCGGGGATCGGGATCGTTTCGATGGACGGCGCGAAGATCTCCGACGTGCACTACCGCGACATCACGATGTCGGGGACGTATTCGCCGGTCATGATGAAGATCGGCACGCGGAAGCGGTGCGGCAACGATCCCGGCGTCGGCTCGATCAGCGGGATCACGTTCGACAACGTCACCGGCACGCACACCGGCAGCAACTTCAGCCCGACGCTCTGGGGCGCGGACAGCGGTCATCGCGTCTCCGACGTCACCTTCACCGGCGTCAAGCTGACCGTGCCGGGCGGCAACGGCACCATGTCGACCGGCGTCCCGAGCAACAACGCGACGGACTACAACCCGAAGAGCATCGGCACCCGCCCGTCCTACGGCTGGTACCTGCACTACGCGGCCGGCATCCGGTTCGTGAACAGCTCCGTGGACTTCGCGAAGGACGACGGCCGCCCGGCGAGCATCGTGAACAACAGCTCGGACATCACCTTCGACCACTTCACCGCGGAGAAGGGCGCGAAGAGCCCGTACGACATCGGCTTCCAGTCGGTGACGGGCTACTGCGTCAAGGACTCCGCGCTGCGCGTGAACGCGACCGAGTCCACTTCGGACTGCTGACGACGGAGGGGCCCCGGCCGGAAAGCCGGGGCCCCTCCTGCGGCGCGCCTCGTGGTCAGTGGTGGAACTGCTCGTTCATGATCAGGAACGCGCCGAGGCCGTGGAAGTCGTTGGTCTTGCGGGCCCGGGCGTAGTAGTAGGACAGGTCGCCGACGTTGGTGCCCTCGCAGATGTCGGTGATGTTCGTGAGGCCGTCGGCGCCGACGGAGATCTTCTTCAGCACGCCGGCGTAGCCCTTGTCCGCCACCGCCTGGTACGTCGAGGGCAGGTAGCCGCGCTGGACGCCGCGGGCGATCGTGAACGTGTACATCGACGACGCCGACGTCTCCAGCCAGTTCTTGGCGTCGCCGCCGCGGTCGACGACCTGGTACCAGCGGCCGGTGGCCGGGTCCTGGTACCGCTGGTAGCCCGCGGCCAGGAACCGCACGACGTCGATCAGCGCGGCCCGCCGCGGGTGGTCCGCCGGCAGCACCTCGAGGATGTCGATGGCGGCCATCCCGAACCAGCCGATCGCGCGGGCCCAGTGGTACTTCGAGTGGTGCCCGCTCCCGGACGCCCACGACTCGGAGCCGTCCTCGTCGTAGGCGTGGTACAGCAGGCCCTTCGCGGGTTCGCGGAGGTGGCCGAAGTACACGGAGATGTTCTTCGCCGCCTCTTCGAAGCAGTACGCGCCGTCGCCGAACGCGGCGCCGTAGAGCGCGAGGAACGGCTGGGCCATGTACACGCCGTCGCCCCACAGCTGGCCGACCTTGCTCGTGGCGTGGAACATGCCGCCGTCGGACGTGCGGGGGTAGGCCGGGAACCGCTTGCGCAGCTGGTCGGCGGCCGTCTTGTACTTCTTGCGGCCGGTTTCGGCGTACAGCAGCGGCAGCAGCTGGCACGAGCGCATCGAGTCGAGGTTGGTGAAGCTGTTGGAGATCCCGCTGTCGGTGATGAACCGGTCGTACCAGGCGACGATGTAGTCGAGGTACTTCCGCTCCCCGGTGCGCTTGAAGAAGAGGTACTGGCCGTAGAGGTACAGGCCGAGGGTGTAGCCCCAGCCGCCGATCTTGTCCGGGGTGTAGCGCGTCATCGTCGAGTCGATGACCGCCCGCGACCAGTCCGGTGGTGGCGCGGCCCCGCCGATCGGGGGAAGCCGGTCGGCCGCCCGCGCGACGGGGCCCGCCGCGGCGAGGGCGCCGAGCGCGCCGAGGGAGCCGGCCAGGACCGCGCGCCGGGTCGGGCGAAGGGGGTGCTCGGACATGCTGCGTCCCTTTCGTGCACTGGCCCCCGCGACGCGGGTGGTGCGAAAGAGGTGGCCGGGATGCCGATCCGCCGTCCGTCGGCATCCCGGCCGGCTCTTGGGGCGCGGCGTGCTACCCGTTTCGCCGGAGCGGTGGTCGGGGAGCGAAAGCGCTTCCCTGGGAGAACATCTACTCGCCCCGCGTACTCCCGGTCAAGAGAGATCCGATCTCTCACGTCATATATCAGATATTTAACTCGGATGGCGGGCAGAACGGTGTACCGATGGCCGAAACGTGTGCCAAAGGTCGGACCTGAGCCTTGACCGGAGGTGCGGGGCAGGAGTACCACTCCGGGTGGACCAGACCACTGGAGGTCGTCGATGTTCCTGCGTCGTTTGGGTATCGTGTGCGCTTCGCTGCTGGCGGCCGCCGGGCTCGCCACCGCGCCGGCGTCGGCCGATCTGCAGAAACCCTCCCAGCAGTGGCTGCGCGACAGCCAGGCGGGACTGTTCCTGCACTGGGGCATGCGCACTTCGCCCGGCTACACCAGTTGCAGCGCCTGGGAGAAGGCGATCACCGACGGCGGCTGGAGTCCCGGCTACTGGGTCGGCGAAGCGAAGAAGCTGCACGCGTCGTACCTGGTGCTGGCCTCCTTCCACAGCCGCCTCGGCTACTCGCGGGCCTGGCCGTCGAAGATCCCCGGCAGCTGCAGCACCAAGCGGGACTTCCTCGGCGAGCTGGTCGCCGCGGCGAAGGCCGAGGGGCTCAAGGTCATCCTCTACATGACCAACGACGCCCAGTGGCACGACGAGGGCGGCCACGAGTGGCTCGACTCGGCCGGCTACTCGAAGTACAAGGGCAAGACCGTGAACCTCGACAGCCAGGACGGCTTCGGCCAGTTCAGCTACGACAACTTCTTCGAGGTCATGAAGAACTACCCCGACCTCGGCGGCTTCTGGATCGACAACGACAACGCCTACTGGGAATCCCACGACCTGTACAAGCAGATCTACCAGCAGCGCCCGGACTACCTGCTGAGCAACAACAACGAAGACACGCCGATCATGGACACGATCAGCAACGAGCAGAAGACCGGCATGACCCCGTCGTACGACTACCCGCAGGCGACGTACACGGCGATGCCGCGACTGACGGAAGCGTGCTTCAAGCTGCCCGACACCGGATCGTGGTGGTACGGCGGCTCGAACCCGCCGGTGAACAAGGCGCTCAACCTCGGCAGGCTGGTGACGAACGCAGGCTCGTCGATCAAGTCCCTGATGGCCGAAACGGCGATGGTGAACGGCCGCTTCCCCGCGAACCAGGAGGCGTTCAACAACTTCGCCGCGGGCTACCTCGGCGCGATCCGCGAATCCCTCGACGGCACCGAGGGCGCGGGCTACATGTACGGCGGGATGCAGCCGGGCTTCTGGAACGACGGCGCGCACGGCGTCATCACCATCCGCGGCGCGACGCAGTACCTGCACGTGCTGACCAAGCCGTCGGGCAGCACGGTGAAGATCCGCGACAACGGCTACCGCGTCTCCCGCGTCACGAACCTCCGTACTGGCGCGGCCGTCTCCTTCGGCCAAGGGAACGGAAGTCTCACGCTGACCGGTCTGTCGGGCTGGGACGCCTACGACACGGTGTTCAAGGTCGAAACGACGGGACGCACCGGGGTTTACGACCCCCGTACCGTGACGCTGAAGGCGAGCACGTCGGCCAGCGGCCACAGTGGACAGTCGGCGAGCGACGGCGACTACCTGACGTACTTCGACAACGGCAAGAAGCTCCCGGTCGACCTCGACTACGACCTCGGGTCGGCCAAGCCGGTCCAGTACCTCGCCCTCAACCAGCGCGAGGACTCGGTGAGCTACGCCCGGTCGGACACCGAGCAGTCGGCGCGGATCAAGGGCTACCAGGTATTCGTCTCGGCCGACGGCCAGAACTGGGGGAGCGCGGTGAAGTCCGGCACGCTCCCGAGCCACCGCGGCGTCCAGTTCGCGGACCTGACGGCGGTGACGACGAGGTACGTCCGCCTGCGAATCACGAGCACGTACGCGGCATCGAGCGACAGCACCCGCTACAAGCGGCTGCGCATCGACGAAACCTGGCTGGGCTCGGCCTACGCGACCGCGGGCTGAGCTACAGGACCCGTTCCAGCACCTCGGGCCGGGTCGCCCGCGTGATGGCCGCGTCGAGGGTCCGGTGCAGGTCACCGGAATCGGGAGTCGCGAAGTAGTGCGGCATGTCGGCCCGGTCGAGCGCCGCCGCGGCCGGCCCGATGCCGAGCAGGTAGGGCGAGTAGAGGATCAAGGAGTGCGGCCCGGGATCGGCGCAGAGCGCGGCCATCCCGGGGAACTCGGCCGCTTGGTGCACCTCGAAGCGCTCGGTGTCGGCGGCGTGGCGCTGCTTGAACTTCTTGAACCTGAGCAGCGATTCCTTGATCTTCGGGGCGAGTTGTTCGCCGCGGAGCCGGGAGAAGATCACTGTCGCCTCGCCGGCCGGATCGAGGAGGACGCACCGGTACCTGCCGCCTCGTCGGAGGAAGTCGAGCACCGCATCCCGGTAGACCGCGGGACGGTCGGTCGTGACCAGCCGGTTGGAGCAGGAATTGAGGGTCGTTCCGAGATCCAGCAGGTGCTCCGATGCGGTGCTGACCAGATGGGCTTTGTCCTGTTGGCTGGGACGGCGGGGGTAGCCGTGTATCCGCACCCCGCCGGGAAGACCGGTCGACCGCAGCCACGTTCGTCGGCCCGCTTCCCGTTCGCCGGGAGTCTGCATGAGGTGGACCTGCTGCTCTTCGAATACGCCGACCCACTCGAACTCGCCGGTGAAGGGGCCTGCCACCCGGTGCACGGCATCGGAGATGGCCAACCTGTCCGGCGGGACCGCTTCTTCGAGGTGGGCTGCGAAGTTGATGTGCGGGGAATGGATCGAAGCGAGCCGATCGGCGGGCAGCCGGATCGGGCCCTTGTGCACGGCCAGCCGGAGTCGCAGTTCACCGGCGAATTCCGCTTTCGCGAGCTCTTCCCGCAACTGCGGGACGTCCTCGGTGAGGATCGCCCGGCCGGCGCTGAGGGTGACGTCCCGCGTCACGCTCTCGTTGTCGTCGTGCAAGATGAAGAAGCCACCGTCGCCGCGCCAGCTCCACAGCTCGGCACGAGCGCAACCGAGGTCACGGGCCACCTTCTCGATTCTGGCGATCAGTCGCACCCGCAGCAGGTCGAAAGCGTGCGCGGCCCGGTCCCGGGGGTTGCGCTGCACGATGCTGGAGTAACCCGACGCGTCGAGGAACAAGACGTACACGTCGTCGTAGGTCACGTCGGCCTTGAACTGATCCGCGTCCATCTACCCAGCACACCACAGACCGCACGGTCGTGTCTTGCCATCGGCGCGTGAACCGCCCTTCACGGCTGGTCGTCCGCCTGGCCCGGGATGGCGAAGACGGGCGGGATGTAGATGCTCTCCAAGAACTCCAGCACGGTGTGCACGGCCAGCAGCGTCGCGAGGTACTGGTAGGAGGAGTCCTTCTCCGGATCGCCGAAGTCGGCCACTCCCCGCGCGATGATCCAGTCCACGTCCCGGCAGGCGAACGCGAAGCCGTAGGACTCTTGATCGCCCAGCACGATCCGCTGATTGCTCTCGTGCAGGGTGAGCAGGTGCGCACCGTCCCGGAGCAGTTTGTCCCCGGAGGCGACCGCGTCGGACAAGACGGACACCCGCGGTTCGAAGTCCGGGGGCAGATCGGGGGGACGGTGGCGGCCGGGCAGCTCGGCGATCGCCGCCGCGAGCCGGTCGTGAAGCTTGGCGCCGGTGGGATCGAAACGCATGAGCTGCAAGTTCATCGGGCCGCGGCTGGCTACTTCCGGCCGCGGTTCGAAGCGGTCCGGGGTGAGCCGGCCCGGCTCGTACCACCAGACGGTCTTCGGAAGGTGGACATCGCCTTTCCTGGTGTGGCCGGGGAGACCGGCCGCCATGCCGGCGAGGATCCACACGTTCGCCCGGTAGAAGGTGGCGATTTCGTCGACGGCGTGCTGGGTGTGGAGACCGTACGCTTCACCGATCGCCGTCACCGCGACGGTGAGTTCCGCCGGCGGGACCGCCAGTCCGGCCGCCGTGTAGGGGATCTTCTTGTGGTAGTAGGGGCGGTCGCGGCGCACCGCGTCGGGCCCGCTTTCGATGCGCAGCGCGGCCAGGGTCGCCTGGAGCTCCACAGGCTGGACGGTGAGGATGAAGACGTCGACGTCCTGGACCTCCTCGGCCGGAGCGGGATGACGTCGTGCCGGGGCGCTGCCGGGCATCGGCGGGAGGAAGGACTCGATCACGGCGATGTCCAGCTCCGCTCGTTCGCGGGCCGGCAGCGTCGCCGCTCGGCTCGCGTAGTCGCGCATCATGAGGATGCGCTGGATCCCTTCCGGATCGCGGAGGAGGAAGTGGGCGATCGACGCCATCGACTCCTCGGCGCGCTCTCGCTGCCGGCGCGGCCGCGTCATGACCACACCCGGCGAGGGCTGGGAATTTCGTAGAGCGAATGGATCTGCACGCCGTCGAGCTGGTCCGCCGGCACGAAGTTGAAGATGGGTGTGTAGGCGTGCGGCTGGATCTGGAACGCCTTGAGGACGCGCAACATCTGCTGGGCGGTCGCGTTCGAAGCGTTGATCTCGTCGAGCATCACCACGCTCGCTTGGTGGTGCGACAGGTGTTCCAGCTGCCGTCCCCACCCGGTGCCGTCCGCGAGGTGCCGGATCTCGGCGATGGTGCGGCCCTCGGCTCCGGTCAACGCGTCACGGGGCAGCGGGACGGCGACCATCCGGTCGTCCGCCCAATGCTGCATCCGGCGGATCAGCAGCTGGACGGCGGGTTCCTCCGGACAGACGATCACCACGCCGGGAGGTGCCACGCCCTGCATGACCTTCTCCAGCTTGTAGGCCAAGCAGTCGCCGAACCGGGCGAAGATCGTCGCGAACGGGGGGAAGTGGAGCAGCCGCTGCGCTTCGGGCGGCCCGTACACCTCCGGCTTCCACTCGACACTCGTGAGGATGTACCACGCGTCGTACGATCGCAGCCCGGCGAAGTCGTTCCGCTGCTTGTCGGTGTGCGGCAGCCTCAGCGCGCATTGGTCGCACTGCTCCCGGCTGACCCTCTCGGCGACGACCGCCTTGACGTGCTGCACCGCGGGCAGGCCGTTGCCCTCCGTGTGGAAGTCCGAGGACTTGAAGGCCGCGATCGAGTACCGGTGCAGCTTGTAGTCCGCCTCGACCGCTTCCTGCACGACCCGCGTGTAGGTGGCGCCCGTGTTGATGAAGTCGAGGAGGAACATGTAGGTCGTCCCCGAAGTCGGCTTCGGTATGTCCGCCGGGTCCTCGGGCCATTTGCTCCAAGGGACGTTGAGCCGGTTGGCCGCGGCGGTGACGGCTCCTTCCATCCAGGAGTCGGTCTTCGCCGGGACGATCAACGCCGTCCGGCCGATTCGCTTACCCGCCACGTCGACGATCGTGTCGTGGAGAACTTCGGCCAGTTCCGTGACGGCACGGGAGCCGTCGAAGAAGAAGTGGCTGCAGTACTGTTCGCTGATCTCGAAGTGCCCGATGCGCCGGATCACCTTGTCTTCGAAGTCTTGCCGGGGTGCTCCGTTGATGCTCCGGTACTTGGCCTGGAAGCCTTCGGGATCGGGGGAAGACAGGGGCAGGGGATGGCCGTGCGGCTCGAGCTGCCCGGCCTTGTTCACGACGACGACAGTGCCGGCATCCGCCGGCATGTCCAGTATCGGCGTCCAGAACGGGCTGAACGTGTTGTGCGGGAAGTTCGGGAGCAACACCACGCTGAGCTGCTCCGGCCTGGTCGCGAACTTCGCGGCGCACAGCGCGACCCAGTGGAGGAAGTTCTCTCCCATGTCGCCGTAGCGGTTGCCGGAGCAGTCGATGATCTTCACTTCGCGATCCGTGCCGGATGTGGTGAAGCCCAGGATTTCCGTCGACGGCAGGACGGAGTTCCGGATGTCGTCCGCCGGGATGTAGCGCGTGAAGCTCGCCGGGCGGCTGACCGCCACCGGTGTGACCAGTCTTCGCGCCAGCCACTCGTGGAACTTGCGGCGGGCCTCCTCGACCGGCTCGGAGGCCAGGGCGCCGACCCGCAGAACCTCGGTTTCCAGCTGCCAGGGACGCCGTGGACTACCGGGCATGGCGCAACGGCAGGCGCACGGTGAGCAGGTTCCCGTGGAACGGCTGACCGGTGACGTGAGCGAGGCGCGCCCGGTAGCGGCGGGGGCCGCGGCGCCGCTGGTGGGGTGCGCTGGCGAGGTTCAGCTGCTGGTTGCCCGTGCGGATCTCGAGCGAACCGCCGAAGAGGTCGATCGCGCACCGGTACAAAGCGTGGAGACCGTACTCCTGCGGAAGCTCGCGCGTGCGCGTGATCGAGTGCGGCGGCGCCTTGGTCGTCCGGTGGGATATTCCGGGGAAGACCGAGGCCAGCAGCAGCTCTTCGTCGGTGGCGTCCGCCCCGGGGGTCCACCGGGCCGTGTACTTCGCCGAGCGTGGGTGCCAATCCAGGGGTTCGACGGTGAACGCATCGTCGACGGCCGCCTCGGCGACCCTGATCGGCTGGTTCGCCGACAGGCTCGTGCGGAGCGTCCGCACCATGCTGTCGCCGTTGTCCCACAACGAAATCACCAGTTGTTCCGGGTCGCCGGATTCGGTTTCCGTGACCCAGGAACCGACGGTCAGCAGATCGCCGCCCGGGTGCAACACCGCGTTCGTCAGCAACTCGTAGATCAGCACACGCGCGACTTCCGCTCCTCGGTGGCTGAGTGCGGTGTCGAGGAAGCTGAGAACGACCGGTCCTCGCCACCTTGACCATTCGGTCGCGACGATCGAGGCGATCTGGGGCTCCGCTTGGAAGGAATAGGTCAAGAAGCCGAAGAAACGCTCGTCCCGCAGGCGTTCGTACGCGGTGCCGGAGGGCCGGTTCGGCACGGGGCGCAGGAGTCTCACCTGATCGCGGATCGGCAAGGCGCCGTCCGCCCAATGAAGTGTTCCGAACTGCGACCGCGAGACCATGGCGGCTGCCGAAGGAAACGCGCACTCCAAGAGGAAGTCGGTCATCACCGGATTCCGGGGCAAGGAGATCAAGGTCTCCTGGCGGGCCGCGCTGCGTTCGTCGAGCACCGAAAGCAAGACCATCAAGCCGGTGATGTCGACGGTGGTGGCGTCGGCGAGGTCGAGATCGATGGGCGCGTCGTGCCCGGCCGCTGCCAGTCGCGCCAAGGTGGCCGAAACCGAGGCGGTGTCGATCTGCTCGGGTAGCCGGACCCTCAGCCATTCGCCGGACGTGATCTCGACCGACATCGGCGTACCCCTTCGGTTGCGGCGGCTGGCTCCGGAGTTTCAAATGCTCCCCGGAGCTTAAGCCGGCAACAACCACCCGAATGAGTGACAGGAATCGATTCGACGATTTTGGGCTCTAATTGTCCAGAATATGTCAACTCGATCGGGTTAATGAATCACGAAAACAGGAGATCCACGGCCAGCGCCGCCGTCCAGCTGAACATGCGGGTGCCATGACCCGAGCCGGTCAGCGGGTCGCAGTACTCCGCGAAATCCGTGTCGGCCGCCGTCGTCAGCAGGTCGTCGCGCAGGTGCTCGGCCAGTGCGTGCTCGCCGTGGGCGAGGAGGCCGCGGTGGAGCAGCCAGCCGACGTTGGCCCAGGACGGGCCGCGCCAGTAGCGGGCCGGGTCGAAGTCCGGGGCTGTCAGGTCGTAGCTCGGGACGCCGTGGACGCGGCCGAGGCCGAAACGGGGGCCGGTCGCCGTGGCGAGGAGGGCCGGGGCGACCGCCAGGTCCGGCAGCACCAGGGGCAGCAGGCCCGCGCACGTGTGCTGCGGGGTCAGCGCGCCGGTGCGGACGTCGCGGGCGAAGAAGAAGCCGTTGTCCCACAGGGTGTCCTGCAACGCCTTCGCGACGCGCGCCGCGGATTCGCGGTGGGTGGCGGCGGCCGCCGGGAGGGCGAGTTCGTCCGCGATCGCGGCCAGCGCCAGTTCGGCGTCGGCCAGCAGCGCGTTGAAGCCCGGGTCTTCCACGACGAACTCGCCGAAGGCCCGGTAGCCGCTGTCCCGGTAGTCCGCGGCGAGCCGGACGTACCGGCCGTAGTCCTCGTCGCTCGGCCGGTCGGCGGCCGTGCCGTGCGCCAGGTCGCGGCGGACGAACCCGGTCGACGGCGTGACGCGCGCCAGCGGGCCGTCCCACGCCGGGCTGTTGTCCATTCCGGACTCCCACGGGTGCACGATCGCGGCGAGCCCGCGCCCGCCGGCGTCGCGTGAACCCAGCAGGTATTCGTGCCAGGCCCGCAGTTTCGGGTACAGCGTGGCGAGGAATTCGCGGTCCGGCTCGGCTTCGTGCACCGCCAGCACCGCGCGCGCGTGCACCGGTGGCTGGATCAGCCCGGACGTCCGGCCGGCGCGCCAGAAACCGGGGCCGGGGAAGTACGCCTCGGGCGGGGTGTCCGGGTTGAAGAGGATGTGCGGGACGCGGCCGTCGCGCCACTGCGCGGAGAACAGCGTCAGCAGCTCGCGCCGCGCGCGCTCGGGCGCCAGGTGGCGCAGGCCGACCGCGATGAACGCGGAGTCCCAGCTCCACTGGTGGGGGTACAGCCCGCGCGAGGGGACGGTCGACGAGCCGAGCCAGTTGCCCGACAGTACGGCCGCGGCTCGTGTTACATCCATATGTCCAAGTTATCTCCAACTTGTGTATTGTCAATAGACAAAAGTGGGGAAGGAGCCGGATGCCGACCAGTGCCGGCGAGCTGTTCCAGCTGGTCAAGACGGGGGAGGCGACCACGCGGAAGGCCCTGCTGACCCGCAGCGGCCTGTCCCGCTCGACCCTCACCGCGCGCCTGGACCGGCTCCAGGAGGCCGGTCTGCTCGCCGAGGGCGGCCAGGAGGACTCCACCGGCGGCCGCCCGGCGCGGCAGCTGCGCTTCGACGAGCAGCACGCCGTCGTCCTCGCCGCGAGCATCGACACCACGCACGCCGAGGCCGCGGTCACCGATCTGGCGGGACGGCGGCTGGCCCACCGCGGCGGCGAGGTCCGCGTCGCCGACGGCCCCGAACCGGTGCTCGACACGATCGCCGGATGGTTCGACGCGATGCTGGCCGAAGCCGGGCGGCCGGTCTGCGGTGTCGGCGTTTCGGTGCCGGGCCCGGTCGAACCCGGCCGCGCCCGCGTGACGCAGCCGCCAATCATGCCGGGCTGGGACGGTTACCCGATCGGCGACCACCTCGGCGCCCGCTTCGACGCCCCCGTGCTGGTCGAGAATGACGCGAACCTGATGGCGCTGGGCGAGCACCGCGCCCGTTACCCGGACTCGGCCGCGCTGGTGGTGGTCAAGGTGTCCACCGGCATCGGCGCCGGCATCGTCATCGGCGGCGAGGTGTACCGCGGCGTCGACGGCGGCGCGGGCGACATCGGCCACATCCGCCTGCCCGGCCACCCGGACGCCCGGTGCCTGTGCGGCTCGTTCGGCTGCCTGGCCGCGGTGGCCAGCGGGGGTGCCCTCGCCGCGCGCCTGACCGAGCTGGGCCTGCCGACGACGTCGGGCTCGGGCGTCCGCGACCGCCTCGTGGCGGGCGACCCGGAAGCGGTCCGGCTCGCCGAAATCGCCGGCCGTCAGGTGGGGGAGGTGCTCGCGACGCTCGTGTGCGTGGTCAACCCGGGCGTGCTGGTGGTCGCCGGGGACCTCGCCGAACCGCATTTCGTCGCCGGGGTCCGCGAGGAGCTCTACCGCCGGGCCCTCCCGCGGGCGACGCAGAACCTGCGCGTCGCGATCGGCGGCCGCGGCGACGCGCTCGGCGGCGCGGTGGCACTGGTCGTGGACACGGTGTTCTCCGTGGCCGAAGTGGATCGAAGGCTGGCCGCACGTCCTTGACCACGGCCGAAGTGCCGTCACAGCGTGGACTGTCCCGAGTGGACAGACCATCCGACTTTAGTAGGTGGCGCGCCGACGTCGCACCTGGTCCGGGAAACCGGACTTACCGCGCATCGAGGAGCATTCCTCGCGTTTTTCGTCCGACAAATCGGATTTCCGCACCACGCCCAGCGGGACGTGAATTCGCGACGAGATAACGGTTCCGCAAGTACTTCCCCGCGAGCGGAACACCGATCTAGTCTCACCCGGTGTTCCAAGGCCCGTTTTCTGGGGGCCGCTTTCGAAGAGGGAGATTTCTGTGCGAAGAAGCTCCACCCTGCTCCTTTCGCTCGCGGTGGTGGGTGGCCTGACCGGCGCCCTGCCGGCCACGGCGTCCGCGCAGGGGCGTCAGGACATTCCGCAGTCGCACCCGTTGTGGGCGAACGCGCAGGCGAAGGTCGCCGACACGGCGCCCGCCGCGAAGCTGAGCTTCCGGGTCTACCTGAACCAGCGCGACAACGCCGGTGCCGAAGCGCTGGCGCAGGCCGTGTCCGATCCGGACAGCGCGACCTACCGCCAGTACCTCAGCCCGGACCAGGTGCGCGACCGCTTCGCCGCCAGTGACGCCACGGTCAACGCCGTCAAGTCCTGGCTGACCGGCAACGGCTTCAGCATCGGCGAGGTGCCGTCGAACCGCGCCTACGTCGAGGCCACCGGCACCGCCGGCCAGACGCAGGACGCGTTCGGCGTCAAGCTGGGCAAGTACAAGGTCAAGGGCCAGACCCTCCGCGCCGCCGACAAGAACCTGTCGGTGCCGGCGAACCTGGCCGGCGACGTCCTCGGCGTCGTCGGCGTGGACCAGGCGACCAACCTGTTCAAGCCGGACCACGCCACCGGTTCCGGGACGCCGTCCGACGTCGCCCCCGGCCCCGGTTTCCGCAACGCGCGGCCGTGCAGTGCCTACTACGGCGAGAAGATCGACACCACCGATCCCGCCTACAACGGACAGCACCTGCCCTACGCCCCCTGCGGCTACACCCCGGCGCAGCTGCGGTCGGCCTACGGCGTCGACAAGGTCGGCGCGGACGGCAAGGGCACCACGATCGCCATCGTCGACGCGTTCGCCTCGCCGACGATCTACGCCGACGCGAGCACGTACGCCAAGAAGAACGACCCGGCGCACCCGCTGAAGCAGAGCCAGTTCAAGCAGCACATCTTCCCGGCGAACCCGGTCCTCGAGCCGCCGGACCAGTGCGACGCGGCGGGCTGGTACGGCGAGGAGACCCTCGACGTCGAGGCCGCCCACGGTCTCGCGCCGGGTGCCGACATCCTGTACGTCGGCGGCGAGTCCTGTGAGGACAACGCCCTCGACGTGGCGCTGAACTACGTGATCGCCGGCCACAAGGCCGACATCGTGTCGAACTCCTACGGTGACACCGGCGAGGACATCCCGGCCGACGAGGTCAAGGTGTTCAACCAGATCTCGCTGCAGGCGGTGCTCGAGGGCATCGGCGTCTACTTCTCCTCGGGTGACAACGGCGACGAGGTCGCGCGCCTCGGCACGCCGTCGCCGGACTTCTCCGCCTCGGCACCGTGGATCACCGCGGTCGGCGGCACGTCCGTCGCGATCGGCAAGGACGGCAAGCGGATCTTCGAGACCGGCTGGGAGACCAGCAAGTCCTCGCTGACCAACGGTGTCTACGGCCCGGCCAACTACACCAGCGGGTCCGGTGGCGGCACGAGCCGCCTGTTCGAGCAGCCCTTCTACCAGAAGGGCGTCGTGCCGGACGCGCTGTCCACGAAGAACCAGGTCGGCCACAAGAAGGGCCGGGTCGTCCCGGACATCTCCGCGGTCGGCGACCCGAACACCGGCTTCCTGGTCGGCCAGACGCAGACCTTCCCGGACGGCGCCTACTACGACCAGTACCGGATCGGCGGCACGAGCCTCGCGTCGCCGGTGTTCGCCGGCATCATGGCGGTGGCCGACAGCTTCGACCACTTCCACCACGGCTTCATCAACCCCGTGATCTACAAGCTGACCTCGCGCACTTCGGCGATCAGCGACGTGAAGCACGTGGACGCCGCGGTGGAGCGCGTCGACTACGCGAACTCGGTCGACGCTTCGGGCGGCTTGCTCACCTCGGTGCGCACGCTCGACTACCAGGGCCTGACCATCCACACCACCCCCGGCTACGACGACGTGACGGGTCTGGGCACGCCCAACGGCCTGCTCTTCCTGCTGCTCGTCTAGTCCAAGTCCGTGAATGCCACATTGAGAGACGTTACGTCCCTCAATGTGGCATTCACGGCTTTTCGGCGACCAGGGGGATGACCGCGCTGACGGCGGTGCCGCCGGGGCCGCTGGCGACGGTCAGCTCGCCACTGAGGGCCTCGACCCGGTCACGCAGGCCCGCGAGCCCGGTCCCGCCGTCCAGGGACGCCCCGCCGACGCCGTCGTCGGTCACCGCGACCCGCAGCTCGGCCCCTTCGACGGTGATGCGGACGCCGACGCGCTCGGTCCGCGCGTGCTTCAACGCGTTCGTCAGCGCTTCCGACGTCACGAAGTACGCCGTCGCCTCCACCGCCGCGTCGAGGCGGGGCACCGTGCCCACCGACAGCGCCACGTCCATCGGGCTGCGGTCGGCCAGCGACCGGACCGCCGCGACCAGGCCCGCTTCGGTGAGGATCGCCGGCCGGATGCCGCGGGCCAGCTCCCGCAGCTCGGTGATCGCCGTCTGCAGCTCGTCGACCGAGCCGCTGAGCAGGGCACGCACCTCGGGTGGCAGCTTGTCGCCGTAGCGGCGGCCGGTCATCCGCAACAGGAGCACGACGCTCACCAGCCGCTGCTGGGCGCCGTCGTGCAGGTCGCGTTCCAGGCGGCGGCGCTCCTCGTCCCCGGCCTCGACCAGCCGCGCCCGCGACGCGCGCACCTCGGCCAGCCGGTGTTCCAGTTCCGCCGTGAGCCGCTGGTTGTCGAGCACCAGCCCGGCGGCGGCGTCGAGCGCGTCGATCGACCGGCTGTCCTTCCAGACCTCGTCGTCCTGCACCAGCGCGGCCAGTCCGGTGCCGTCGCGCTCCAGCAGCAGCCGGATCATCTCGGCGTTGCCGACGCGGGCGCGCAGCACCCCGGTCAGGAACGCCAGCGGCCACAGGCAGAACAGGATCCGGTACGCCTGCAGGAGCGGGTGGGACAGCGGGTGCCCGTCGCCGAGCGCCGTGCCCGCGCCCGACGTGAGCGCGCCCAGCAGGGCGATGGCGATCACCGGCGACAGCAGGCGCCGCTGCGGCAGCCGCCCGGTCAGCCAGCGGTAGAGCAGCACGACGACCACGCCGGCGCTGATCGCCGTGGCGGCGAGCTCGAGCGCGCGGTCGGCGAACGCGCCGCCGTCCGCGCCGGGCCGGATCGCCAGCAGGTCGCGCGGGTCGTCGCCGGCCAGCAGCCCGACCACGCCCGAACCGAGCACCACCAGGTACGCCGCCGCGACCAGCAGCCGTTCCCACCGCGACCGCAGCCTGCCGTGCGGGAACGCGAGCACGAGGTGCGCGATCACCGGGCTGGACGCGGCGCGCAGCGGCACGGCGATCGTGTACAGCACCGGGTTCCGGGCGAACTGGAGGTCTTCGAGGAACAGCGCGACGCCGGCGAGCGCGATGAGCACGCCGATCGGGTTGGCCGGGCGCCGGACGTGCGCGACCGCGCCCGCGAGCAGGAACAGGAAGCCGGTCGTGGTGCTGAGCGCGGTGTCGAGCGCGGAATGCCCGCCGTCGGCCACCTTCAGCGTCAGCGCGGTGACGCCGAGGGCCAGGCCGGCGACCAGCAGGCCGGTCATCACGAGCGTCCGCGGGTGCTGCTGCGCCACGCCCACCCCTCCCGGTGTGCTCCCGGCCACGCACACCGTGATTCGCCTGTTCGGGCTCTCGCGTTACACCGGGCGGCGGCGCCTTAGGGTGAACCCCGGGGCGAACGGGAGGCAGGAAATGAGCGGACGTGGTCTGGACGCCGAGGTCTTCGGCGGGCGGATGCCCGCCGGTGGCGGCGACCTGGCGATCGAAACCCACGGTATCGCGCCGGTGCCGGAGGGCAACCGGTTCGGCCGCCCGTGGCGACTGTTCAGCGTGTGGTTCGCCCCCAACCTGACGATGACGGCGGTGTTCACCGGCACCCTCGCCGCGTCGCTCGGCCTGGGGTTCTGGACCGGGCTGGCCGCGATGCTCGCCGGCACCGTACTCGGGTCGCTGCCGGTCGCGTACCTGTCGACGTGGGGCCCGCGCACCGGCACCGGCCAGCTGCCGCTGGCCCGGCTGCCGTTCGGCGGCGGCGTCGTCCTGCCCGGCCTGGTGCAGTGGCTCGGTTCGATCGCGTGGGACGCGCTGGTCGGGTTGTTCGGCGGTGAGGCGCTGGCCGAGTTGACCGGGCTGCCGTTCTGGGCGGCGGTGCTGATCGTGCTGGTGCTGCAGTGCGCGCTCGGCGTGTTCGGCTACGCGCTGATCCACCGCGTCCAGGCGGTGATGAGCGTGCTGCTGGTGCTCGCGTTCGCCGCGCTCGCCGTGAAAGTCCTTTCCGGACACCCGATCGCCACGGCGGACACGGCTTCGGGCGCCGACCTGGCCGGCGGCGTCGTCCTGTTCACGACGATCACGTTGTCGCTGGCGATCTCCTGGGCGCCCTACGCCTCGGACTTCAGCCGCTACCTGCCCGCGTCGACGTCGTCGCGCAGCGTCTTCTGGGCGACGTTGCTCGGCCTGGTCGTGTCGTACGCGATCGGCGAAGGCCTCGGCCTCGCGCTGGGGTCGTCGCTGGGCGACCAGACGGCGTCCGGCGTCGCGAAGCTGCTCGGCGGCGGGTTCCTGGGCGCGCTGGCGCTGGCGGTGATCGCGCTGGCGGCGGTGTCGTCGAACGCGATGAACGACTACAGCGGATCACTGGCCCTGCAGACCGTCGGCGTCCGCCTGCGGCGCCCGGTGTCGGCGGTGGTCGTGACGGTGCTGGCGTTCGCGCTGATCCTCTGGATGCACAGCGGCGACCTGTCCGCGAAGTTCGAGAACGTGCTGCTGTTCGTCAGCTACTGGATCCCGCCGTTCCTCGGCGTGGTCGTCCCGGACTGGCTCGCGCGCACCCGCGGCGGCCGCCGGGTGGACGTCCTGGCTTCGGTGTCCGTGCGGCCGTGGGCGGCGGTGGTGGCGTTCGTGCTCGGGTTCGGCGCGGCGGTGCCGTTCATGAACACGTCCCTCTACACCGGACCGGTCGCGGCGGCGCTGCACGGCGCGGATCTCGCCTACTACGTCGGGTTCGTCGTTTCGCTGGCGGCGTACTTCCCGCTGCGGCGCACGGTTGACCTCAAGTAATGTAGAGGTTTAACGATGGTGTGGTACCCCTCGGAGGAGGAACCATGCCAACCGCACTCGTGACCGGCGCGTCCGCCGGTCTGGGCCGCGCCCTCGCGGCGGCTCTGGTGAGTCGCCAGTGGACGGTCGTCGGCGACGCCCGCGACGCGACCGCGTTGTCCGAAGCCGCAAGGGAAATCGGCTTCACGGCCGTCCCCGGCGACGTCGCCGACCCGGCGCACCGCGCTCAGCTGGCCGAAGCCTGCCCTTCGCTCGACCTGCTCGTCAACAACGCGAGCTCGCTGGGTGTCAGCCCGCTGCCGTCCCTGAAGAACTATCCCGTGGCGGAACTGGAAAACGTCTACCGCGTCAACGTGTTCGCGCCGCTGGCGCTGACGCAGCTGCTCCTGCCCGCCCTGACGGCTTCGCGCGGGACGATCATCGACGTCAGCTCGGACGCGGCCGTCGAGCCGTACGAAGGCTGGGGCGGCTACGGCTCGGCGAAGGCCGCGCTCGACCAGCTCACGGCCGTGCTCGGCGCGGAGCACCCGGACCTGGCGGTGTACGCGGTCGACCCGGGCGACCTGCGCACGGCGATGCACCAGCGCGCGTTCCCGGGCGAGGACATCTCGGACCGCCCGCTGCCGTCGTCGGCGGTCCCGGGGTTCTTGCGGTTGCTCGGCGAACGCCCGCCGAGCGGCCGCTACCGGGTCGCGGATTTGCTGGTGAACGCATGAACGTCCGGTTCGACCTGCCTTCGGAGTTGTCGGCGTCGGCCCCACCTGAGGCCCGCGGCCTGGCACGGGACGAGGTCCGCCTGCTGGTCGCCGGTCCGTCGGGCGTCCACCACACGGTGTTTTCGGCACTGGGCAAGCATTTGCGGCCGGGCGACCTGCTGGTGGTGAACACCTCGGGGACGTTGCCGGCGGCGGTGGACGCGGTCCGGTCCGGGCGCCCGGTGGTCGTCCACTTCGCTACGCCCCTGGACGACGGCGACTGGATCGTGGAGCTGCGCGCCCCCGGCGGCCCGCTGCTCGACGGCCGCCCGGGCGAGGTCCTGGAGCTGCCCGGCGGCGCGTCGCTGACGCTGTTGTCGTCGACGACGCCGAGGTTGTGGCGGGCTTCGGTGGCGGTGGAAGGCCCGGTCCCGGGCTTCCTCGCCGCGGCGGGCCGCCCGATCCGCTACGGGTACGTCCCGCGCGCGTGGCCGCTGTCGGACTACCAGACGGTGTTCGCCCGCGAGCCGGGCAGCGCGGAGATGCCCTCGGCGGCCCGTCCGTTCACGACCGGGCTGGTGACCCGCCTGGTGACGGATGGTGTGCTGTTCGCGCCGCTGCTGCTGCACACGGGGGTGTCGTCGCCGGAGGCGGACGAGCCACCCCAGCCGGAGCGTTTCCGCGTCCCGGCGACGACGGCGGCGCTGGTGTCGTGGGTCAGGTCCCGGGGAGGCCGCGTGATCGCGGTGGGCACGACGGCGGCTCGTGCGCTGGAGTCGGCGTTCTCTTCGGGGGAAGTCCGCGCGGCCGAAGGCTGGACGGACCTGGTGCTGGGCCCGGACCGCCCGGCCCGGGTGGTCGACGGCATCGTGACGGGCTTGCACGCCCCGGAGGCGTCGCACCTGCTGCTGCTGGAGGCGGTGGTGGGCCGTGAGCGGGTCCAGCGGGCTTACGACGCGGCGGTGGAGCGGCGGTACCTGTGGCACGAGTTCGGGGACGTGTCGCTCCTGCTGCGCCGCTGATGGTCCGTGAATGCCACATCGAGGGACGTAAAGGCCCTCGATGTGGCATTCACGGACTTGGTCTCAAGCGTTGGTCGCCTGCCGCCGGGACCGCACCAGTCCCGCCACCGCCACCGCCGCGATGCCCAGGCCCACGCCGCTCACGATCGAAGCCACCAGGCTCGCCGTCGCCGTGGCCAGGCCGAACGCGCCGCCGATGTAGACCGGGATGCAGATCGCCACCGGGCCCCACACGCGCAGTGAGAACGCGCGGTCCGAAGCCAGCCACAGGACCAGCGCCACGGCCGCACCCGTCGCGACCGGGATCGCCCAGACGACCAGGCTCGTCACCGCGTCCATGCCGAGTGACCGGAGCCACTCGAAGGACGCCTGGCCCAGCCCGATGAACAGCACGACCAGCGCCACTCGGACGCCGGCGGCCCCGCGGCCCCGTCGGTGTGCGGTGCTCGTCATCTCTTCCCTCCCGGATCGGTCGTCACCCATACCACGTCCGGGTGACGCCGGTGGTTGCCCGCGGTACCGGGTTTCTCCGAAACGGCCTTCTTCCCGGATGCCGGGACCGCCCCGCGGATGCTCGCGTCCGGCCGGTTCACCCCGCATGCTCGTGCCGCACCACGCTTCACCTGGTCGAACGGCCCGCACTAGGGGCACGTGCCGCCGATGTCAAGGAATCTCACGAGGTTTCCCGGGATGCGGATGGCTATGCGCCCCAGTGGGTGACCGTGCGAACCTCGCCCCGAACACCGATCCCGAAAGGCGACACCGACGTGCGCACCCACCACAGAACCCGCCTCCTGGCCTCGGCGCTGGCCGCCCTGACCGTCGTGGGCGTGCTCGCCGGCTGTTCACGCGCGGACAGCAGCGCCGCGCCGGCCGCCAACCAGGGTGCCGCCGGCGAGGTCCGGGTCGGGTTCTTCCCGAACGTCACCCACGCTCCCGCGCTGATCGGCGCCAAAAAGGACTTCTTCAAGAACGAGCTCGGCTCGACCAAGCTCACCACCCAGACGTTCAACGCCGGCCCCGAAGAGGTCAACGCCCTGCTCGGCGGCTCCCTCGACGTCGCCTTCCTCGGCTCC
Organism: Amycolatopsis lexingtonensis; assembly: GCF_014873755.1. NCBI lineage: Bacteria > Bacillati > Actinomycetota > Actinomycetes > Pseudonocardiales > Pseudonocardiaceae > Amycolatopsis > Amycolatopsis lexingtonensis. Next base: position 5,730,745 of record NZ_JADBEG010000001.1, on the reverse strand, counting down.
GGCCCGGCGATCAACGCCTTCACCAAGTCCAAGGGCGCCATCCAACTGGTCTCCGGCGCCGTCTCGGGCGGCGCGCAGCTGGTCGTCAAGCCGGACATCACGAGCGTCGAGGGGCTCAAGGGCAAGAACATCGCCACGCCGCAGCTGGCCAACACCCAGGACGTCGCGCTCAAGAAGTTCCTGGCCGGCAAGAACCTGACCGACCAGGTCAAGATCACCAACCTCGACAACCCGAAGACGCTCGACGCCTTCAAGAAGGGCGAGGTCGACGGCGGCTGGCTGCCCGAACCGTGGGCGTCCCGGCTGGTCCTCGACGCCGGCGCGAAGGTGCTCGTCGACGAGAAGACGCTGTGGCCCGGCGGCCGCTTCCCGACCACCGTCGTGATCGTGCGCAGCGAGTTCCTGCAGCAGCACCCGGACACCGTCCGCGCGCTGCTCAAGGGCGAGCTGGCCGCGATCGACTGGGCGAAGGCCAACCCGGCGGAGGCGAAGACGGTGGTCAACGGCGCTCTCAAGGAGCTGGCCGGCAGTACCCTGAGCGAAGCGGTCCTGGACCGCGCGTTCTCCGGCATCGAGCTGACCACCGATCCCATCCCCGCCGAATTCCCGCAGCTCGCGCAGGACTCGGTGACGGCAGGCGTGGTGAAGTCGGCGGTGGCGCTGAAGGGCTTCGCCGACTTCGGCCCGCTCAACGAGGTGCTGAAGGCCAAGAACCTCCCCGCCGTCGAAGCTTCCGAACTGACCAAGTGATCCGGAGAGGCTGCCAGCGATGACCACGACCCTCCCCAGTGGCCGGGCCAGGTTCACCGGCACGACCGCGGTGCGTCTCGACGGAGTGCGCAAGACGTTCGGCCCGACCGGCCGCGCGGTCGTCGCGCTCGACGGCGTCGACCTGACGGTCGCGCCCGGCGAGTTCGTCTGCCTGCTGGGCGCGTCCGGCTGCGGCAAGAGCACGCTGCTGAACCTCGTCGCGGGGCTGGACGCGCCGTCGGCCGGGGAGATCACGCTGAACACGTCGCGGCCCGCGGTCATGTTCCAGGAAGCCGCGCTGATGCCGTGGCTGACCGCGTCCCGCAACGTGGAGCTGCCGCTGCGGCTGGCCGGCTTCGGCCGGACCGAGCGCCGCGAAAAGGCCGCCGAGCTGCTGGAACTGGTCCGGCTGACCGACGCGGCGAACAAGCGGCCGCACGAGCTGTCCGGCGGCATGCGCCAGCGCGTCGCACTGGCCCGCGCGCTGGCGGCGACCCTGCGCGTCGGCGGCGACCCGGAGCAGTCGCTGCTGCTGATGGACGAGCCGTTCGCCGCGCTCGACGCCATCACCCGTGACTGCCTCCAGGGCGAACTGCTGCGCGTCTACCGCAGCACCAGCACGTCGGTGCTGTTCGTGACGCACGACGTGCGCGAAGCGGTCCGGCTCGGGCAGCGGGTCGTGCTCCTGTCGTCGCGGCCCGGCCGGGTCGTGCGCGAGTGGACGGACGTGCCGCTGGCCGACCCCGAGGAGCTGACCGAGGAAATCACAGGCCACCTGCGCGAGGTGATCAGCACCCATGCCGCAGCTTGACCGGTCGGAGGTCGAGGACCTCGAGGCCGTCGGCTCCGGCCTCGACGCCCTCGACGCCCCGGTGGGGGAGCGCCGTCCGAGCTTCTGGAAGCGCTTCGCCTGGGGATTCCTGCCGCCCTTGGGCGCGCTGGTGGTGCTGGTCGTCGTCTGGCAGATCCTCTGGGCGGCGGCCTTCTGGCCGGAGTCGCAGCTGCCGGCGCCGCTGGCGGTGTGGGACGAGTTCTGGAGCAACGTCGTCGACGGCAAGGTCTTCGGCTTCGTCTGGACGTCGGTCCACCGCGCGGCGCTCGGCTTCCTCGCGGGCGTGCTGATCGGCACCCCGCTGGGCCTGGTGGTGGCGAAGGTCCGCGTCGTCCGCGCGGCGATCGGCCCGCTGCTGACGGGCCTGCAGAGCCTCCCGTCGGTGGCCTGGGTCCCGGCGGCGATCCTGTGGTTCGGCATCAACGACGCGGCGATCTACTTCGTCGTCCTGCTGGGCTCGGTCCCGTCCATCGCGAACGGCCTGGTGTCCGGCATCGACCAGATCCCGCCGATCCTGCCCCGGGTCGGCCAGGTGATGGGCGCGAACCGCCTGTCATCGGCCCGCCACATCCTGCTGCCGGCGGCCCTGCCGGGCTTCCTCGCGGGGCTGAAGCAGGGCTGGGCGTTCTCGTGGCGCTCGCTGATGGCGGCGGAGCTGATCGCGCTGTCGCCGCAGCTCGGGGTCGGGCTGGGCGCGTACCTGAACCAGGGGTCGTCGTTCAACAGCATGGAGACGGTGATCGCGGCGATCTTCCTGATCCTGCTGGTCGGGGTGGGGATCGAGCTGGTGGTGTTCCGGCCGCTGGAACGTGCGGTACTGCGGGCGCGGGGGCTCACCGCGTCGCTCTGAAAGTTTCTTCGCCCCGGTGTCGAAGCCGGCTTCGCGGCCTCGACGTCTCCTTCGCAAGGGTCCCCGGCGAAGGAGTTGAGGTCTGTGATCGCGGTCTTGGTGGCGTCGGTGGCGGCGTTCGTGGCGAGTTCGGTCTGGTACACGGCGTTCGGCGGGCTCCGGGCCCGCCTCACCCCCGCCGCGGCGCCGTCCCGACCATCGGCTTGGCGCGCCGGCGCGGAGTTCGGCCGCACGCTGGTCCTGGTGGCGGCGTTCGCGGCTCTGTCGGCGGCGGTCGGGGTCGGCGGGGTGCCGGGTTCCGTCGGGCTGGCACTGCTGCTGTGGGCGGCCTTCCCGGCGGTGATCCTGGCGGGCTCGGTACTGCACGAGCGCGTCCCGGTCCGGCTGGCGGCCCTGCACGCGGGCGACTGGCTGCTGAAGATCGTCCTCGTGGCGGTGATCGTGGGCGCCTGACCCTGCCTAGAACTCTATCTAGGGGCTAGGTAGAGTTCTGGCATGGCTGGTGACCGCAGACCCCGCATGACGCTGCCCACGCAGCTGGTCCTGCACGTCCTGATCGACGACCCGAACCGCGAGATGTATGGCCTCCAGCTCGGTGAGGCGGCCGGCCTTCCGAGCGGCACGATCCACCCGATTCTTGCCCGGTTGGAGAAGGCGGGGTGGCTGACGAGCCGCTGGGAGGAGATCGACGCCCGCGAGGAAGGCCGGCCGAGGAGGCGGTACTACCGGCTCGACCCAAACAGCCTGGCGACCGTTCGGGCAGCGCTCCACCGGGCGGCTCCGGCGGTCGAAGCGCTGGCCCGGCTGCGTCCCGGGCAGGCGGGTGGCGTCTCGTGAGCAGGGACATCCCCGCGGGTGCTTGGAACGAGCCGGAGATGAGAAGGGCCCTCGCCGCCCGTGATACCGGCGCCGTCTATCGCCTGCTTCGCGGGCGCGGCGTCTCGCGGCGGCAGATCGCCATGATGACCGGTCAGTCCCAGCCCGAGGTCGCGGCGATCCTGACCGGTCGCCAGGCCGTCGGGGGCAACGCGTTCGCCGAGATCGTCGGCCGATTGGGCATTCCGTACGGGCACCTGGGCCGGGTGGACGCCGACGAGTCCGCCAAGCGACGGAGGTTCCTCGCGCACGCTACCCAGGTCACGATGGCCGCCGCGGTGTTCGGTCCGGAATCGGGCACCTGGTCGGCGGGACGGGCGCGCACGCCGGCGCCCGCCCGGATCGGCATGACCGACGTGCGCCAGGTGGAGGCCGCCACACGCGCGCTGCGGGAGCTGGACTACCAGTACGGCGGCGGGTTCTGCCGCGACGCCGTCGCCTCGGAGCTGTCCTGGGCGGAGAGTCTGCAGCAGGCCGAAGCCGCGGTGCCGGTCCAGGAGCGGCTCGAGGCGGCGGTCGGCAACCTGCGGTCGCTGGCGGAGCCCCCGCTCGTCGAAAGCCACGAGCCACCGGCGGCGGCTGCGGAACGCGCGGCCAGGCGGCAGGCGGCTCCGGCGTCCCAGTGGGTCATCAGGCGGGCCTCCCGGGTGCTCCCCGTCATCGACCGCGAACGCTACTGCGACGAGTACCTGAGCGAACTCGACGACCTGGCCCAGGCGCCCCACCCGCGCCGGGCCCAGCTGGCGTACGTGCTCCGGCTGGTCGTCCGCGTCCCGCTCCTCAGGTTCGCGCTCCGCGGTGACGGCGAGACCCGGGAGCTGGCCCGGTGAAGGTGGCCGACGCCTTCGCTCGGGTGGTCTCCTCCGCCGAACGGACCCGCAACACCATCCGCCTCCTGCGGATCGTCATCCTCGGTGCCGCCCTGCTCATGGCCGAATTCTGTGCCGCGGTCGCGCTCCTGCCGGCCGGCGTGGGGGCCGGGTTGCTCGCCGTCGTGCCGGGTGCCGGGGCCTGGTGGTGGGTCAAAAGCCGGCGGCAGTGACGCAGGTCGCGGAACACGGCCATCCGGGTGTTCGTTGACGTTACCTACGGCTCCGTAAGTTACGGTTCCGTAGGTCACGCCCCCGATCCCCGGAAGGACGCGCGCATGACCGTTCCCGAGAGCACCGCACTCATGTACGAGCTCGAGGGGACGGTCGAGGAGAACCTCAACCGCCACCTCGCCGCCGCGCAGGAGTGGATGCCGCACGAGTTCGTGCCCTGGAGCGAGGGACGCAACTTTGCCGATCTGGGCGGGGAGGCGTGGGATCCGGAGCAGTCGCGGGTCTCGCCCATCGCCCGGACCGCGCTCGAGGTCAACCTGCTCACCGAGGACAACCTGCCCAGCTACCACCGCGAGATCGAGCGCGCCTTCGGCCGCGACGGCGCCTGGGGCACCTGGGTGCACCGCTGGACGGCCGAGGAGGGCCGGCACGGCATCTGCATCCGCGACTACCTGCTCGTCACCCGCGCGGTCGACCCGGTCGAGCTCGAGCGGATGCGGATGGCGACCATGCAGGCCGGCTACGAGACCGGGGACAAGCCGCTGCTGCGGGTCTGCGCCTACGTCTCGTTCCAGGAGCTCGCGACCCGTCTTTCGCACCGCAACACCGGCCGCTACACGCAGGACCCGCTGGCCGAGAAGCTGCTCACGCGCGTCTCCACCGACGAGAACCTGCACATGGTCTTCTACCGGAACCTGGTGAAGGCGGCGTTCGAGATCTCGCCGGACGCGACGATGCGGGCGATCACCGACGAGGTCCTCGACTTCGCGATGCCCGGCGCGGTCATCCCGAGCTTCGCCCGCAAGGCGGCGATCATCGCCAAGGCCGGCATCTACGACCTGCGCATCCACCACGACGACGTCGTCATGCCGCTGCTGCGGTACTGGAAGGTGTTCGACCGCGAAGGGTTCGGCGAGGTCGGCGAGACCGCGCGCCAGGAGCTCGCCACGTTCATCAAGACCCTGGACACGCAGGCCGCGCGCTTCGAGGAGCGCCGCGACGCCGCGGCCGCCCGGGCCGCCGCCCGCGGTCTCCCCGCTCTCTGACGGCAAAAAGCCGTGAATGCCACATAGAGAGACCTAAAGTCCCTCGATGTGGCATTCACGGCCTTGGCGGGGGTGGGTCAGCGGCCGGTGCGCCGGGCGCCCGCGCGGGTGCCCGACGAGAACGCCGCCGCGCCGCCCGAACGGTTGCCCGTCGCCGGGGCGCCTGAGCGTCGTGAACCGCCCGCGGCCGGAGCGCCGGACCGGCGGGAGCCGCCCGAAGCGGCGCCGCCGGAAGCCGGAGCGCCCGAGCGCCGGGAACCACCCGAAGCGGGGGCGTCCGACCGGCGGGAGCCGCCCGCGGCCGGAGCACCCGAGCGGCGCGAGCCACCCGAGCGGGGCTGGTCCTCACGTCGCGTCCGAGCCTGCTGGCCGCCGCGGTTCTCCTTCGGCGCCGCGCCCCGACGGCCGCGGCCGCCACCCGGCGCCGCGCCGGACGCCGTGACCTTCTTCGGCCGGTTGTCGACCGCGGGCGCCTTCGAGAACGTGCGCTCGCCCGGCGCCAGCTCCGCCAGCAGCGGGTGACCCGGTCCGAGCTGGGTGGTCGTCGGCTTGATGCCCGCCTTGCGGGTGAGGTCGCGCACGTCGCGGACCTGCGCGTCCGTCATCAGCGTCACCACGGTGCCCGACGCGCCCGCGCGCGCCGTGCGGCCCGAGCGGTGCAGGTACGCCTTGTGCTCGACCGGCGGGTCCGCGTGGATGACCAGCCGGACGTCGTCGACGTGGATGCCGCGGGCCGCGATGTCCGTCGCGACCAGCGTCTTCGCCGTGCCCGAGGAGAACGCCTCGAGGTTGCGCGTCCGCGCGTTCTGGCCCAGGTTGCCGTGCAGTTCCACAGCCGGCACGCCGGAAGCCACGAGCTTGCGCGTCAGCGCCTTCGCGCGGCTCTTGGTCCGCGTGAACACCAGCGTGCGGCCCGGCGCCGCGGTCAGGTCGACCAGCACCGGCAGCCGGTGGGTCTCCTCCAGGTGCAGGACGTGGTGCTCCATCGTCGAAACCGGCGACTGGGCCGAGTCGACGCTGTGCGTGACCGGGTCGTCCATGAACCGCTTGACCAGCACGTCGACGCCGTTGTCCAGCGTCGCCGAGAACAGCAGCCGCTGGCCGCGCTCGGGGGTGGCGTCCATGATCCGCCGGACCTCGGGCAGGAAGCCCAGGTCGGCCATGTGGTCGGCCTCGTCCAGCACGGTGATCTCGACGGCGTCGAGCTTCACGTGCCCGGAGCGCATGTGGTCGGCGAGCCGGCCGGGGCAGGCGACGACGATGTCGACGCCGTCGCGCAGCTTCGTGATCTGCGGGTTCGCGCTCACGCCGCCGAAGATCGTGGTCGCCTTCAGGCCCAGCGGCTTGGCCAGGGGCAGGATCGACGCCTCGATCTGCGTCGCGAGCTCGCGGGTCGGCGCCAGGATCAGCGCGCGGGGACGGCCCGGCTTGCGCCGCGTCGGGCCCGCGGCGAGGCGGGTGAGCACGGGCAGCACGAAGCCGTACGTCTTGCCGGAGCCGGTGCGCCCGCGGCCGAGGACGTCCCGGCCGGCGAGGGTGTGCGGCAGGGTCGCCGCCTGGATGGGGAAGGGCTCGGTGACGCCCTGGGAGGCCAGCGCCGCCACGAGCGGGGTGGGCAGGCCGAGTTCAGCGAAAGTACTCATAAGTCGTGCGGGCACGGGTGTGCCCTGGTCTCCGTAACCTGAGAAGGGTTGTCCTGCCCGGCGCAGACCGGTCAACGGCCGCGGCGCGTGGTAGTCGACAACAGCAGCGGGCCGAGGCAGAACTGAGCGGCCCGCATGATCAGTGTACCCAACGAGAGTGACCTATCCCCAGTGAGATTGCCCGCACTCGCGTGACCTTGCTAAGTTACCGGTCGGTAATTGAGGAGGACCACCATGCTGCTGAACCCGCGCGAGTACGACCCGGCGCACTTCGACGCCGAGACGCGGCGCCTGCTGCGCGCCACGATCGACTGGTTCGAGCAGCGCGGCAAGGCGAAGCTGACCGAGGACTACCACAACCGCACCTTCTACGCGGACTTCCTCGAGTTCGCGGGCAAGGAAGGCCTGTTCTCGACCTTCCTGACGCCGTCGGCGAACGCCGGTGGCAACCCGGACAAGCGCTGGGACACCAGCCGCATCGCGGCCCTCGCGGAAATCCTCGGGTTCTATGGCCTGAATTTTTGGTACCCGTTTCAAGTCACCGTCCTCGGCCTCGGACCGGTGTGGCAGAGCGCGAACGCGGACGCCCGTGAGCGCGCCGCGGCCGCGCTCGACGCCGGCGGCGTCGGCGCGTTCGGACTGTCCGAAAAGGACCACGGCGCCGACATCTACTCGTCCGACATGGTCCTGACCAAGGACGGCGACGGCTACCGCGCCACCGGCTCGAAGTACTACATCGGCAACGGCAACTGCGCGCGCACGGTGTCGGTCTTCGGCCGGATCGACGGCGTCGAGGGCCCGGACCAGTACGTCTTCTTCTACGCCGATTCCGAGCACCCGAACTACCACGTCGTCAAGAACGTGGTGCCGTCGCAGATGTACGTCGCCGAGTTCCGGCTCGAGGACTACCCGGTGCGCGCCGAGGACATCCTGCACGTCGGCGCCGAAGCCTTCAGCGCCGCGCTGAACACGGTCAACATCGGCAAGTTCAACCTCTGCTTCGGCGGCATCGGCATGGCGACGCACTCGCTGTACGAAGCCATCACGCACGCGCACAACCGCGTCCTGTACGGCAAGCCGGTGACGGACTTCCCGCACGTGCGCCGCGAGTTCGTCGAGGCCTACGCGCGGCTGACCGCGATGAAGCTGTTCTCCGACCGCGCCGTCGACTACTTCCGCAGCGCGAACGCCGAAGACCGCCGCTACCTGCTGTTCAACCCGATCACCAAGATGAAGGTGACGACCGAGGCGCAGAAGGTGATCGGCCTGGTCGCCGACGTCGTGGCGGCCAAGGGCTTCGAAGCCGACACCTACCTGGCGATGTCCAAGAACGACATCGACGGCCTGCCGAAGCTCGAAGGCACGGTGGCGGTGAACCTCGCGCTGATCGCGAAGTTCATGCCCGCGTACCTGTTCGCGCCGCAGGAGTACGCGCCGGTCGGCACGCGCACCGACGCCGCGGACGACGAGTTCCTCTTCCGCCAGGGCCCGGCGCGCGGCCTGTCGAAGGTCCGCTTCCACGACTGGAAGACCGCGTACGCGCAAGCCGCGCACATCCCGAACGTCGCGCTGTTCACCGAGCAGGCCGGCTACCTGGTCAAGCTGCTCACCGAGGCGGCGCCGGACGAGGCGCAGCAGGCCGACCTCGACTTCGGGCTCGCGCTGACCGAGCTGTTCACGCTGATCGTGTACGGCCAGCTGGTCCTGGAGCAGGCCCGGATCACCGGCCTCGACGACGAGGTCGCCGACCAGATCTTCGCGGTGCTGGTGCAGGACTTCAGCGCCGCCGCGGTCGACCTCAACGGCAAGGCGAGCTCGACCGAGGCCCAGCAGGCGATCGCGCTGGCCGCGCTGCGGAAGCCGGTCGTGGACGCCGCGCGGTTCGAGAACGTCTGGGCGCGGGTGCGGGAGCTTTCCGGGGTCTACGCTATGACCCCGTGATGGCGAGGAAGTACCGGCTGGGCGTGACGCGGAAGGCCGCGAACGTCGTCGTGACGGCGTTGCTGGCCCGCGGGATCCCGGTCACGGGCGGCACCGGGTTCCTGCTGACCACGCGCGGGCGCCGCAGCGGAGTGGACCGGACCACTCCGGTCAACGTCCTCGAGGTCGACGGCGAGCGCTGGCTCGTCTCGCCGTACGGGCAGGTCGGCTGGGTGCACAACCTGCGTGCCGACCCGGCCGCCCGGCTCCGGCGCGGCCGCACGCGGGAGACGTGGGAGGTCGAGGAGGCCGACGCCGCCACGGCGGGGCCGGTACTGCGCGCCTACGTCCGCAAGATCCCGGTGACGGCGCCGTTCTTCGACGCGAAGCTGAGCGACCCTGCGGAGACCTTCGCCGCGGAAGCCGATCGACACCCGGTGTTCCGCTTGGCAAGATCACGAGCGTGAACCGAGAGCGGGCGGCGGAGCTGATCTGGGACGCGTGGCAGACCGGCGAGCGCCTGGACGGGCTGCCGCCCGAAGCCCGCCCGCGCGACACCGCCGAGGGCATGGCGGCCCAGGCGGCGCTCGCCGAGCTGGCCGGCCCGGTGTCGGGCTGGAAGATCGCCGCGACCACGGTGTACGCCCGGCAGTACCTCGACGTCCCGGGTCCGTTGCCGGGCGCGATGTTCGAGCGGTTCCACCACACCGAGGGCGAACCGGTCCCGGCCGACACGATGACCATGGGCGTCGCCGAACCCGAGTTCGCGTTCCGGCTGAAGGCCGACCCGGGCCCGTCGCCGTCGCTGACCGGGGTGCTCGACGCGGTCGACACGATGTTCCTGGCGGTGGAGCTGCCGGACAGCCGCTACACCGACCACCAGCACGCGGGCGGCCCGCAGCTGCTGGCGGACCTGGCCTGCGCGGGCCGCTTCGTCGAGGGCCGCGCGGTCCCGGCCTGGCGCGACCTCGACCTCCCGCGCCGCCCGGTGGTCCTCCACGCCGACGGCGAGGAGTTCTCCCGCGGCAGCGGAAGCCTGGTCCTGGGCGACCCGCGGCTGGCGTTGCACTGGCTGGCGATGGAGCTGCCCCGCCACGGCCGTTCGCTGCGCCCGGGCGACATCGTGACGACGGGAACGGCCACCCCGCCGTGCCCGATCCACGCGGGCGGCGAAGTGGTGGCGGACTTCGGCGAGCTGGGCAGCGTCGAAGTGCGGTTCGCCGCATGAGGATCCGGCCGGGATTCCTGGTGCTCGCCGTGCTCGTCGGGGCGCTCGACGTGGGCTTCTGGTGGTTCGCGCGCGGGCAGCACCAATCGACCGCGCGGATCGGTTTCCTCGTCGCCTTCGTGGCGCTGCTGGCCCTGCTCGCGGTGGCCGCGGGGCTGGTGCGCTGGGAAGTCGCGGTGCCACTCGGGGCGGCGTCGACGTCCGGACTGCTGTTCGTGGGCGCGGCGGCGATCTTCAGCGTCGGCTTCGGATTCCTGCTGCTGGCGGTCATCGAGGCGGCACTGGTCCGCCGGCTGGTGGTGGACGACTCGCCGTCCGGGTGGCGCGACGGGACCGGGGTGATCAGCTCGGCCGCGGCCGTCGTCCCGGTGGCCTTGTTCGCGATCGGGCTCTTCGCGCTCCGCTGAGCCGTTTTTCGCCCGCCGACACCTGCCCGCCGAACTGGCTTCCGCGTGGGCCGGGCTGTTCCGGCCGGGCATCCGCCTGGTGCCCGGCGGCGACGGCCCGCCCGTCGGCCGGATCGGGGGCACGCCGTGGCCCGAGTGGCCGGGGCGCGGGCCGCTTCGACCGGGCGAGATGCACGCTCCAGTGCGGCTGAAACGCCGTGAGGGCCACCTTGAGGAAGGTGGCCCTCACGAACTACCGCGTTACTTGCCGAACCCGGCCCGGCGGAGTGCGTCCGCCATCGAGCCGCTGGCGCCGGCGCCGCCGGAGTTGCCGCCGCGGCCGCCACCGCCGCCGCGCCGGTCGCCGCCACCCGAGCCGCCGCGGCGCTGGCCACCGCCGCCCTGGCCGCGGTCGCGCTGGCCGCCGCCACCGCCGCCGCGGTTGCCGGACGGGGCGCCCGGCTCGTCGTCCAGGCGCAGCGTCAGGGAGATGCGCTTGCGCGGCACGTCGACGTCCAGCACCTTCACCTTCACGATGTCGCCGGGCTTCACGACCTCGCGGGGGTCCTTCACGAAGTTCTTCGACAGCGCCGAAACGTGCGCGAGCCCGTCCTGGTGCACGCCGACGTCGATGAACGCGCCGAACGCGGCCACGTTGGTCACCACGCCCTCCAGCCGCATGCCCGGCTTGAGGTCGCCGATCTTGTCCACGCCCTCCGCGAACGTCGCCGTCTTGAACGCCGGGCGGGGGTCGCGGCCCGGCTTGTCCAGCTCGGCCAGGATGTCCGTGACCGTCGGGAGACCGAACGTCTCGTCGACGAAGTCGGCCGGCTTCAAGGCCGACAGGGTCCGCGTGTTGCCGATCAGCGAACGCAGGTCCGTGCCCGTCTTCGACAGGATCCGCCGGACGACCGGGTAGGCCTCCGGGTGCACCGACGACGAGTCGAGCGGGTCGTCGCCGTCCGGGATCCGCAGGAAGCCCGCGCACTGCTCGAACGCCTTCGGGCCGAGACGCGCGACCTCCTTGAGCGCCATCCGCGAGCGGAACGGGCCGTTCGTGTCGCGGTGGGAAACGATGTTCTCCGCCAGGCCCGTCGTGATGCCCGAGACACGGGTCAGCAGCGGCGCCGAAGCCGTGTTCACGTCCACGCCGACCGCGTTCACGCAGTCCTCGACCACCGCGTCCAGCGAGCGCGACAGCGAAACCTCGGACAGGTCGTGCTGGTACTGCCCGACCCCGATCGACTTCGGGTCGATCTTCACCAGCTCGGCCAGCGGGTCCTGCAGCCGCCGCGCGATCGAGACCGCGCCGCGCAGCGAGACGTCCATGTTCGGCAGTTCCTGCGAAGCGAAGGCCGACGCCGAGTACACCGACGCGCCCGCCTCGGAAACCACAGCCTTCGTCAGGTTCAGCTCGGGGTGCTTCTTGATCAGTTCCTGCGCCAGCTTGTCGGTCTCGCGCGACGCCGTGCCGTTGCCGATCGAGATCAGGTCCACCTTGTGCCGCGCGCACAGCGCCGCGAGCTCGGCGATCGACTGGTCCCACTTGTTCGCCGGCTGGTGCGGGTAGATGACGTGGGTGTCGACGACCTTGCCGGTCGCGTCCACGACGGCCACCTTGACGCCGGTGCGGAAGCCCGGGTCGAGGCCCATCGTGGCGCGGGTGCCGGCCGGCGCGGCGAGCAGCAGGTCGCGCAGGTTGGAGGCGAACACGCGGACGGCGTCGTCCTCGGCCGCCTGGCGCAGCCGCATCCGCAGGTCGATGCCCAGGTGCAGGAGGATCTTGGTGCGCCAGGCCCAGCGCACGGTGTCGCCGAGCCACTTGTCGCCCGGGCGGCCCTGCTGCGAGATGCCGAACTTCGCGGCGATGCGCTGCTCGTAGTCGGTGGGCCCGACCTGCGGCTCGTCGGTCGGCTCGGCCGGCGACATGGTGAGGTCGAGGACCTCCTCCTTCTCGCCGCGCAGCATCGCGAGGATCCGGTGCGAGGGGAGCTTGGTGTAAGGCTCGGAGAAGTCGAAGTAGTCGGAGAACTTCGCCCCTTCCTCCTCCTTGCCCGCGCGGACCTTGGCGACGAGGTGGCCCTGGCCCCACATCTTCTCGCGCAGCTCGCCGATGAGGTCGGCGTCCTCGGCGAAGCGCTCGACGAGGATCGCGCGGGCGCCGTCGAGGGCCGCCTGCGCGTCCGCGACGCCCTTGTCCGCGTCGACGAACACCGCCGCGGCGGCCTGCGGGTCCGTGGTCGGGTCGTTCAGCAGGCCGTCGGCCAGCGGCTCGAGACCCGCTTCGCGCGCGATCATGGCCTTCGTGCGGCGCTTCGGCTTGTACGGGAGGTAGATGTCCTCCAGCCGCGACTTGGTGTCCGCGGCGAGGATCGAGGCCTCGAGGGCTTCGTCCAGCTTGCCCTGGCTCCGGATCGACTCGAGCACGGCGAGCCGGCGCTCGTCGAGTTCCCGCAGGTAGCGCAGCCGCTCTTCGAGCGTGCGCAGCTGCGCGTCGTCGAGCATGCCGGTGACTTCCTTGCGGTAGCGCGCGATGAAGGGCACGGTCGACCCGCCGTCGAGCAGCTCGACGGCGGCCTTGACCTGTCCTTCGCGCACGCCCAGTTCTTCGGCGATCTTCTGCTCGACCGACACGCTCACTCCAACACGCTCCCGCTTCGCCTGGCTCCGATCGTCACATTCTGCCGTTTCCACCGCCCCGACTTTCGGATGGGGCTCCTTGACAATCAGATTGGTCTAGTCCATTTTGTGGTGACCTGCCTCACCACAGCGGAGGTCTTCCGTGGTCCCCAAGGTTCGCATCGCTCTGCTCTCGTTACTTTCCGTGGTCACGCTGAGCCTCGGCGTGACGTTCGTGCTCGCCGGCAGCGCTTCGGCGGCGAACATCCTGGCCAACCCCGGCTTCGAAGCCGGCACTTCGGGCTGGACCTGCACCACCGCGCCGACCGCGGTGAGCACGCCGGTGCACAGCGGGAGCAGCGCGCTGAGCGCGTCGCCGTCGTCGTCGGACACCGCGCAGTGCTCGCAGACGCTCACCGTTTCGGCGAACACGGCGTACAAGCTCTCGGCGTGGGTCCAGGGCAGCTACGTCTACCTGGGCGTTTCCGGTTCCGCGACGACCAGCACGTGGACGCCGGGCACCAGCGGCTACCAGCAGCTGTCGCTGAGCTTCACCACCGGCTCGAGCACGTCGCTGACGGTGTACCTGCACGGCTGGTACGCCCAGCCGACGTACTACGCCGACGACGTCAGCCTCGACGGCCCGGGCACCCCGCCGACGACGACCCCGCCGACGACGACCCCGACGACGCCGACCACCCCCACGACGCCGACGACCCCGCCCACCACGACCACCCCGCCGACGACGACCACGCCGCCGCCGACCCAGGGTGACCTGCCGAAGCACGTCCTCACCGGCTACTGGCAGAACTTCTACAACGGCGCCAAGGCGCTGAAGCTGGCCGACGTCCCGACGAAGTACAACATCATCGCGGTGTCGTTCGCCGACGCCACGGGCACGCCGGGCGCGGTGAGCTTCACGCTCGACTCGGGCCTGTCTTCGCAGCTCGGCGGCTACACGGACGCGCAGTTCAAGGCCGACGTCAAGACGGTACAGGCGCGCGGGCAGAAGGTCATCATCTCCGTCGGCGGCCAAAACGGCACGATCAGCGTCGGCGACTCGACCTCGGCGAACAACTTCGCGAACAGCGTCAAGTCGCTGATCGCGAACTACGGCTTCGACGGCGTCGACATCGACCTCGAGAACGGCATCAACGCCACCTACATGGGCCAGGCGCTGCGCAGCATCTACAACGGCGGCGGCAAGGTCATCACGATGGCGCCGCAGACGATCGACATGCAGTCCACGCAGGGCGGCTACTTCCAGCTGGCGCTCGGCATCAAGGACATCCTGACGGTCGTCAACATGCAGTACTACAACTCCGGCACCATGCTCGGCTGCAACGGCAGCGTCTACGCGCAGGGCACGGTCGACTTCCTGACCGCGCTGGCCTGCATCCAGCTGCAGGGCGGCCTGCGCGCCGACCAGGTCGGGCTCGGCCTGCCGGCGTCGTCGCAGGCGGCGGGCGGCGGCTACCAGGCACCGGCCAACACGGTCTCGGCGCTGAACTGCCTGGCCAAGGGCACGTCGTGCGGCTCGTTCAAGCCGTCGGCGACCTACCCGGCGATCCGCGGCGCGATGACGTGGTCGATCAACTGGGACGCGTCGAACGGGTACGGGTTCGCCAACACGGTGTCGGCCGGGCTCGCGGGCCTGCCGTAACCGTCCTCGTCATGAAGGGGCCCTTCCGGACCGAGTCCGGAAGGGCCCCTTCATGACACCCCCAGCCGGGCGCGCGCCGTCCCCCGCGGCACACGCGCCTGCGCCGCTTACACTGCCGGAACAGGTGTGTGCGAACGTTGCGGAAACGTGGAATCCGCAGGTCGGGGAGGGAGTGCGGTGGTCAGGTACCGCGTGCTCGGCACCCTCGAAGCGGAGTCCGGTGGCGCCCTCCTCGACGTCGGCCACGTGCGGCGCCGGTACGTGCTCGCGGCCCTGCTGGCCGAGCCGAACCGGCCGGTGCCGCTCGAGCAGCTCGTCACGCGCGTCTGGGGCGCGCACCCGCCGCACCGGGCGGCCGCGACGGTCCGGAGCTACGTTTCGCGGCTGCGCGCCGCGGGGTGCGTGATCGAGCGGACCGCGCACGGCTACCTGCTGCGCGTCGACCTGGACGCGCTGGACCTGCACCGGTTCCGGGAGAAGGTGGCGCTCGCCCGCGCCGCGGCCGGCGACGTCACCGCGGCCGCGCTCTTCGACGACGCGCTGGCGCTGTGGCGGGGAGAACCGTTCGCCGGGCTGGATTCGCCGTGGCTGACCGAGATCCGGGCGGGCCTGGAAGCCGAGCGGCACGCGGCCCGGCTGGACCGCAACGACGTCTCGCTGCGGCTCGGGCGGCACGCGGCGCTGCTGGCGAAGCTGCCCCGGGTCGCCGCGGACCACCCGTTCGACGAGCGCCTCGCCGGCCAGCTGATCCTCGCCTACTACCGCAGCGGACGGCAGGCGGACGCGCTGGCGCACTTCGAGCGCGTCCGGCGGCGGCTGGCCGGCTCGCTCGGCGCCGACCCGGGCCCGGCCCTGCGGGAGCTGCACCGCCGGATCCTGGCCGGCGACCCCGAGCTGGACGCGCCGCTCGCGCGCGCCGGCGCCCGGACCGGGTCCCTGATCGAGCTGGCCGCGATCCGCGCGGTCGCGACGTTGCTGATCGTGGCGCGCGAAGGCGACTTCGAAGCCGCGGCGTGGCGCGTCCGCAGCACGGCCGACGCGCTGGAGAAGGAGATCGGCGAGCTGGAGGCCGAGATCGGCGGCGCGCTGGTGGTGTCCGGCGAAGGCGGCGTCCGGCTGACGGAGCTGGGGGAGCGGCTGCGCGCGGGCGCCCGCGCGGGCGTGGCGGAGCT
This sequence comes from Amycolatopsis lexingtonensis, assembly GCF_014873755.1. Lineage (NCBI taxonomy): Bacteria > Bacillati > Actinomycetota > Actinomycetes > Pseudonocardiales > Pseudonocardiaceae > Amycolatopsis > Amycolatopsis lexingtonensis. The sequence goes on along the minus strand of NZ_JADBEG010000001.1, from coordinate 5,714,717 downwards.
GGCGGCGATCTTCACCGAGACCCGGATGGCCGAGCGCCGCATCGGCGGCCGCCTGCGCGTGGGCTACGTGGCGAGCCTCGGCGGCGACCTGGTGACGCGCGTGACGACGGAGTTCGAGCGCCGCCACCCGGCGTGCCGCGTGACCCTGACCCCGACCCGGATCGGCCAGCGCTGGAACGAAACGGACCTGCTCGCCGAGGGCGACCTCGACCTGGTGCTGCACTGGTCCCCGGGCGGCGACACGCGCTCGTTCGCGCAGCCGAACCTGCGCACGGGCCCGGCCCTGCTGACCGTGCCCCGCGGCCTGCTGCTGCGCGACGACCACCCGCTCGCCGCGCGCGCGACGGTCAGCCTGGAGGACCTCGCGGACCACCGCCTGCTCGACCCGGGCAAGGCGCTCCACCCGGTGGCGCGCGACCTGTGGGCCCCGCCGGTCACGCCGTCGGGCCGCCCGATCCCGCGCACCGAGGAGGACGTCCCCCAGCTGATCGGCCGCACCCGCATCGGCGCCGAGGACATGCTTTCCCTGGTGGCGCGCGGCATCGGCCTGCACATCTCGGTGGTGTCGCTGCTGGAGCGCTACCCGTTCCCGGGCCTGCGGGTGATCCCGGTGGCAGACATCCCGCCGATGCTCGCGGTCCCGGTGTGGCGCGCGTCGGAGGAGAACGAAGCGATCCGCGCGTACGTCTCGGTGGCCACGGAACTGACGGCGGGTTAGCCGTTCTTGCGGCGGATCAGCTCTTCGACCGCGCTGGGCAGGGTGGTTTCGAAGTCGATCAGCTTCGCCCAGGACGGGGTGATCTTGATCCGCACCATGCCGTCTTCGTACAGCCCGCGGACCTCGGCTTCCCAGGCGGCGGCCTGCTCGGGCGGCATTCCCTTTGCCTGCTGGAGGAATTCGTCGGGGACGTGGTCGAGGGTCTCTTGTGTGCTGGTCCCGCGGAGGAGCAGGATCTTGGGCGGATGGGCCTCGGTGTCGATCGTCAGCGCGACGGCGGGGTTCTTGCGCAGCGAATTGACTTTCGCGGCGTTTTTCGCAGTGCAGAGGACGATTTCGGTGCCGTTCCAGCTGAACCCGATCGGAACCGTCCGCGGTGTCCCGTCTCCGGCGACGTAGCCGAGGCGCGCGATGTTCCGGGCGAGGAGTTCCTGGCTGGCGGGGCGGTTCAGGACGTCGGTGACCTCGTTGGGCTGCACGAAGGCGAGCTTAGCGAGAACCTGCGGGCGGCTTCTGGAGAATTGCTTGTGGCTGCCTGGAATTCACCGCGGCACCACCGGCAACCGCAGCGCTCCCGGCGCGTCCGACGGCACCACCGGGTTCTTCGGGGCCACCGCCGCCACCCGCCGGTATTCCGCGCCCAGTTCGGGACGAGGGTCGGCCTCGCCGAGGTTGGGCCAGAACGCCATCGCCCGCTCCGCCTGGGCCGTGATCGTCAGTGACGGGTTCACGCCCAGGTTCGCCGTGATCGCCGAGCCGTCCACCACGTGCAGGCCCGGGTGGCCGTACAGCCGCTGGTACGGGTCCACCACACCCGTCGCCGGGGAGTCGCCGATCGTGCAGCCGCCGATGAAGTGGCCGGTGATCGGGATGTTCAGCATGTCCGTCCACGCGCCCTGCGGGAGGCCACCGATCTTCTCCGCCACCCGGCGCGTCACCTCGTGGCCGGCCGGGATCCACTCCGGCGACGGCGAGCCCGCACCCTGGCGGGTCGTCATCCGGCGGCCGAACAGCCCGCGTTTCGTGTACGTCGTCACGGAATTGTCGAGCGTCTGCATCACCAGCAGCCCGATCATCCGCTCCGACCAGTGCCGCGGGTTGTGGATCCGCACGAGGTCACGGCGTCGCCGCCACAGTTCGCGCAGGCCCAGCACCCAGCGGCGGCGGCCTGGCGAGCCGTCCACCAGCACCGTCGCCATCAGGCCCATCACGTTGCTGCCGCGCCCGTAGCGCACCGGCTCGACGTGCGTCACCTCGTCCGGGTGGATCGACGACGTGATCGCGACGCCGCGCGTGTAGTCCGTGTCCTTCCGCAACGACCGCGCCGCCAGCACGGCCTCGGAATTCGTGCGCGCCAGCAGGCCGAGCCGCGGCGACACGTCCGGCAGGGTTCCGTTGTCCCGCAGGCGGTGCAGCAGCCGTTGCGTACCCAGCGCGGCCGCGGAGAACACCACCTGCGTCGCGGTGAACGTCCGGCGCGAGCGGCGGCCGGTGCGCACCGTGTCCACCGCGTAGCCGCCGTCGACCGGCCGCACCGACACCGCCGTCGTCAGCGGGTGCACCACCGCCCCCGCTTGCTCGGCCAGGTAGAGGTAGTTCTTGACGGTCGTGTTCTTCGCCCCGACCCGGCAGCCGGTCATGCACTCGCCGCACAGGGTGCACGACTGCCGTGCCGGGCCCGCGCCGCCGAAGAAGGGGTCCACTCCGGACTGTCCGAAGTAGACACCGACCGGCGTGCGGCGGTAGGTGTGCCCGATGCCCATGTCGTCGGCCACCTCGCGGAGCACCCGGTCCGCGGCCGTCGTCGCCGGGTTTTCGACCACGCCGAGCATCCGCTTCGCCTGGTCGTAGTACGGCGCCAGCTCGGCCTTCCAGTCCGTGATGTGCGCCCACTGCGGGTCTTCGTAGAACTTGTCCGGGGGCTCGTACAGCGTGTTCGCGTACACCAGCGAACCGCCACCGACGCCGGAGCCGCTCATCACGAAGGTGTTCTTCAGCAGCGTCAGCCGCTGGATGCCGAAACAGCCCAGCGCGGGCGCCCACAGGTACTTCCGCAGCCGCCACGACGTCTTGGCGAACTCGTCGTCGGCGAAGCGGCGGCCGGTTTCCAGCACGCCGACGCGGTAGCCCTTCTCGGTCAGCCGCAACGCCGTCACGCTGCCGCCGAAGCCCGAACCGATCACCAGGACGTCGTAGTCCATCACGCCACCACCCGGTAGTCCGCGGGGTCGAGCCGCCGGGTTCGGCGGTCGTACTCGGTGACCAGCCCGGGCCAGTTGGTCGTGACGCGGCCGTCGGCCTGGCGGTACCAGCTCGTGCACGCGCTCCACACACTGTGGCCCAGCCGGTTCTGCACTTCTTCGTCGTAGCGCTGCTCGACCTCGGGCAGCACGTCCAAATAGGACACGCCGGGGCGGGCGAGCCGCTCCACCGCCTGCCGGATGTAGCGGGCCTGGCGCTCGATCATGTAGATGATCGACCCGGCGCCGAGGTTGGTGTTGGGCCCGTAGACGCAGAACAGGTTCGGGAACCCGGGCACGGCCATGCCGAGGTACGCCCGCGCGCCGCCCGACCACTCGTCCCGCAGCGACCGCCCGCCGAGGCCGGTCACCTCCATCCGGCCGAGGAACTCCGTCGCGGCGAACCCGGTGCCGTAGACCAGGACGTCCGCTTCGAGCTCGGTCCCACCCTCGACCCGGACGCCCTTCTCGGTGATCTCGGTGATCCGCCGCGTCTCGACGTCGACGTTCGGCTGGGCCAGCGCGGGCAGGTAGTCGTTGGTGAAGAGGATCCGCTTGCAGCCCAGGGGATAGGACGGCGTCAGCTTCGCGCGCAGCTCGCGGTCCTTGATGTGGCGGCGGCGCAGCTGCGCGGTCCGCAGCTCGAACATCTTGGCCAGCACGGGGTGTTTCGTCATCGCGTAGGTCGCGTACTCGGCGAGCAGGAAGATCCGCAGCCGGCCGAGCAGCTGCGTGGGCGGCAGGTGCTCGAACAGCCAGTGCTGCCACCGCCGGTAGGTCGGGTCGGACTTCGCCATGACGTACGGCGGCGTGCGCTGGAAGACGGTGACGTGCTGGGCGTGCTTGCGCAGTTCGGGCACGAACTGCACGGCGCTGGCCCCGGTCCCGATCACGGCGACGCGCTTGCCGGCCAGCTCGACGCCGTGGTCCCAGCGCGCGGAGTGGAAGGCGTCGCCGGCGAAGTTCTCGCGGCCGGGGATGTTCGGCAGCACCGGCCGCGACAGCTGCCCGACGGCGGGGACGAAGACGTTCGCTTCGTACGTCTCGCCGTCCTTCGTCTCGACGCGCCAGACGCCGCGCGCTTCGTCGAAGGCGGCCCCGGTGACCTCGGTCCGGTACCGGATGTGTGGCTCGAGGCCGTACTTGGCGATGACGCCGCGCAGGTAGGCGAGGATGTCCGGCTGGTGCGAGAACCGCTTCGGCCACCGCGGGTTGGGCTCGAAGGAGAAGGAGTACAGCGGCGACGGGATGTCGCAGGCGGCGCCGGGGTAGGTGTTGTCGCGCCAGACCCCGCCGGCCTCGGCCGCGCTCTCCAGGATCGTGAAGTCGGTGAACCCGGCGCGCTTCAGTTCGATCGCCGTCCCGATGCCGCCGAACCCGGTGCCCACGATCAGCACCGACGGCCCCTTCGCCGAACTACTCATGCGGAAAAAGCTACGCACCGAGGGGCTGTGACAACAGGACACGATCGGTCACCTGATCGAGATTTCCGGCCACGATAAGGTCGGCACGTGCTCCCGCGGTGTGTGCTGGTCGAAGACGACGGCGACCGGCGCATCCCCTGCGCGGCGGCCGGGCGCGAGATCCGCCCGGCGCTGTACGCACTGGCCGCCGTCGACCGCTTCGGGATCGAGGCCGAGGTGAGCCTGGTCCGGCTCGACATCGCCGAGTGGTTCCCGCGCGGTGGCCACCTCGCGGACCTTGTGCTGCGCGAGCCGCTCCACGACCCGCCCGCACCGGCGGCGCGGCCGATCTGGGAGCTGTGGTCGGCCGGACCGCCGGCCGTGAAGAACCTTTGGGCCGGGCACGACCGGGTCGAATGGCTCCGCGCGGCCTTGGCGCACCGCACCGGGGACGGCCCCGACCGGCCACCGGGTGCCTGCTACCAGGTCGATGGCACGCACGTCGCCGACGTGACGAGCTTCTACTGCGCGCTCGGCGAAGCGGTCAATGGCCCGGGCGGGTACTTCGGCCGGAACCTCGACGCGCTCGCCGACTGCCTGAGAGGCGGTTTCGGTGCGACCGCCCCGTTCACCGTCGTGGGTCCCGAGGTGCCGCGAGTCCGCGAAGTGCTCGAAGCCGCCGGCGTCACGCTGCGGGCAGCACCCTGACCTCCTGGGTCTCCGCGCCCGGCTCCGCCCAGCTCATCAGCTGCCCGGCCGCGCTTTCCAGCGCCGCCAAGTCCCGCTTCGGCAGCTTCTCGAACGGCTTCAGCTCGACCACCGCCGCCTTCTTCGCCGTCTTGATCTCCCAGAACCCGCGGACGAAGCCGCCCACCAGCAGGGTTCCCTTGACCAGCCCGTTCTGCGTGATGACTCGCTTGCGGTAGTCGTCGGAGATCACCCGCGTCCGGTCGGCGTAGGACAGGATCGTCTGGTCGAACGGCCCCAGCAGCCGCGGCGGGGCCGGTACGTCGGGGTCCGGCACCGTGAGCTCCGGCAGGTCCATCAGCTCGCGGCCATCCGGGTCGCGGTAGCGCCGCAAGTCCATCGAAGCGGCCACCTCGCCGAGCCGGGTGATGCCCGCCCACGCCTGGACGTCCGCCACCGAGGCCGGGCCGAACGCGCGCAGGTAGCGCGAGATCAGCGAAGCGGGCGAAGGCGGCGAGAGCGGGGAGCCGACCCAGTCCTCCAGGCACGCGTACGTCGTCTGCCCGGCCTTGCCCCAGATCGCCCGCGGCGGGGTCTGCACCAGCGGCAGCCGCGCCCGGGCCAGGTGGGTCAGGGACGCCGCCGGGGCGTCCCACCGCCGGGCCAGCTCCGTGCCCAGCGCGGTGCTCGACAACGGCGAGCGCGAAAGCAGTTCACGCGCCGCCGCGGCGACCTCGTCGTGGTCCAGGCCGGCCAGCGGAGCCGCGTGCTGGGTGTTCGCCTTGAGGTCGCGTTCGTACAGCACCTGGACCACCGGCCGCCACGCCAGCGCGTCCACCGCCGTCACCAGGTGGACCGTGCCGCGCATCAGCGCGATCCGGACCACCTGCCTGCTCTCCAGCAGCGCTGCCAGGTCCGCCGGCCGGAACCCGTGCAGCCGCGGCCACAGCGCGTAGTACGGCGGGAACGGCGCCTGTGCCTGGAGCCCGGCCAGGTGCTCGACCGCCTCGAAAGCGGACAGCTTCGCGCGGCGGAGCAGCAGCTGGCGCTCCAGCGTCGCCCGGTTCAAGGCCCGTCGGCTCAACGTCTCCACGCCGCTCACCCTAACGATCACCCCGGACAGTTCCGGTCCTCGATTGCACGGTGAAAGCCCGTGATCCATACTTCCGGCCATGGCCGAGCTCGCCGCCCCCGCCGTCGGGGACTGGGACTTCCCGCGCGGCACCGCCAGCATCGAACTGATGACCCGGTTCGCCGCCGAGCGCGGGCTGGCCGCCGAGAAGCTGCTCGCCGCGACGTCGCTGTCCCCGGAGCTGCTCACCGACGCGGGCGTCCAGGTCGACGCGCGCCAGGAGCTCGCCGTCGTCCGGGCGCTGATCGAACTCGACGGTTCGGACGCGACCGCGCTCGAGCTCGGCAGCCGTTACCGCGTCACCACCTTCGGGATCTTCGGCTTCGCCTGCATCAGCAGCCCGACGCTGCGCGACGCGATGCTGTTCGCGCTGCGCTACTTCGACCTCAGCTTCGCCTTCTGCATCCCCCGCGTCACGCTCGAGAGCGACCAGCTGACGCTCGAGCTCGACGACACCCGCGTCCCCGCCGACGTCGCCCGGTTCCTCGTGCTGCGCGACCTGGCCGCCATCTTCACGGTGATGCGCGACCTGCTGCCGGAGATCGCGCTGGACGACCTGAGCTTCCGGCACGAGCCGGCCGCGGTGGACGCTTACGTGGCGGCGTTCGGGCTGCGGCCCCGCTTCGGCGCCGACGCCTGCCGCGCGACGCTCGACCCGGCGCTGCTGACGCTCCCGCTGCCGCAGGCCAACGACCAGACCGTCGCCTTGTGCGCGGCGCAGTGCGAGGCGCTCGTCGCGCGGCGGCGGCAGCGTTCGGGCATCTCGCAGCAGGTCCGGGAACGCCTGGTGCGCCTGGGCGGCGTCGACGCCGGAATGGACGAGATCGCCCGTCAGCTGACGCTCAGCACGCGCACGCTGCGCCGCCGCCTGACCGAAGCGGGCACGAGCTACCGGGCGCTGGTCGACGAAGTCCGCCACACGCTGGCCGAGGAGCTGCTCGACACCGGCGTGCTGTCGGTCGAGGACGTCGCCTACCGGCTCGGGTACGCCGAGGCGTCGAGCTTCATCTACGCGTTCAAGCGCTGGACCGGGATGACGCCGGCGGCGTTCGCCCGTCGGTTCCGCGCCGCTCGGCAAGCACCGCCGGGTAGGTCACCTTCAGCAGGTTCAGGATCGAATCGGTGAGGAAGGTCCGCAGGGCCGCGCGGTCGAGCGTGCCGCGGATCAGCCATTCGCGCGACGCCGCCCGCAGCATCCCGCCGAACGACCGGATCATCGCGCGCAGCTCTTCGCGGCCTTCGGTCACGCCGCTCATCAGCGCGGCCTCCAGCACGCGGTCGGCGGCGATCTCGTCGGCCTCCAGCATGATCCGCTCGATCTCGGGGTCGCGCCCGGCCGACTCGGGCCCGATGACGGTCAGCCACGCGTCGCGGTTGCGGTCCACGACCTCGATCCAGCGTTCGACGCCGATCGCCAGCCGCTGCTCCATCGTGGTGTCCGGCAACGCTTCGGTGACCGGCGCGGGCACGATCATCAGCTGCCGCACGACTTCCAGGTAGAGCTCGCGCTTCCCGCCGAAGTAGTGGTTGATCAGCGGGCGCGCCACCCCGGCCGCCTCGGCGATGTCCGAAGTGGACACCGACGCGTAGCTGCCCGCCCCGAACAGGTGCCGCGCGGCGGCGAGGATCTCCGCCCGCCGTTCGGCCGGTTCGAGGCGGCGGCGCCGCGGCCGGGTCCCACTGGTCATCCGCTCAGCCTCGCGGGGGATCGGCACGCTGTCAACAAGTAGTTGACCTGGTGTCAAGAGCGGTGGCTCCGGTGGCGGGCCGGGGGTGTTTCAGGCCAACCTTTGTCGTTACGCAACCGGAACAACCCGCTGGTAACTCCCCGGCGCCCGGATGCGACGAGACGGCAGAGACCCGCGACCGGGGCAGGAGCAGATGACCGAAGAAGACGCGCCGATCCGGCAGGCCGGACGCTGGGTGAGCGTTCGCCTGCAGCATCGTCACGTCAGCTTCGACGAAGGCTTCGAGGTCGAAGAGCCGCCACCGGACGGCGACTGCGCCGACGAGGACTCGCTGTCCTATTCCGGCATCGTCATCACCGGCTACGACGAGGGCGAGAAAGTCTCCGAGCAGTGGATCCCGCTCGGCGTCGACCCGTCCGAAGCGGACGACGAACGGCTGATCGAGCAGTTGCGCGAGGCGCTGCTCTGGCAGGCGCGCCGTCCCCCGCAGACCACGGGGGAGTGACGGCTACGCGTCGCCGTCGCGCAGGGAGCGGATCATGCTCTGCAGGCTCCGGAACGCGGCCGCCTGCTCGGCTTCGGTCATCCCGGCCAGCATCCTGACCTCGACGGACCGGACCGCCGCGGTCGCCTTCTCCAGGCTCCGCCGTCCGCGGGGCGTGAGCCGGGCGGGGAGAACCTTTCCGACGGGTGCCTCGGCCGGCCTGCTCACGTAGCCGTCGCGTTCCAGGGCCTGCAGCAGCACGTTCATCGTCTGCCGGGTGACGAACGCGCCCCGCGCGAGCTCGGAGTTCGACAAGCCCGGCCGCTGGGCCAGCAGTTCGAGGCAGGAGTAGTGCGTCACGCTCATCCCGAGCGGCCGCAGCACCTCCTCCATCGCCGCGCGCAGCGTGCTCGACGCCTCCTTCAGCAGGTAGCCCAGCGACGTCTTCAGGTCGACCCCGTCTTGACTCATGTCAGCATTCTGACATAGAGTTCGACGTGTCAGAAGACTGACACGAAGAAGGAGAACCATCATGCCCGCCACCGGCCCCGACTTCATTTCGCTGCAGGCACGCGACCTCGACGCGTCGCAGGCGTTCTACGAGAAGTACCTCGGCCTCGTCCGCTCGCCGGCCGGACCGCCGCACGCCGTCGTCTTCGAGACGAAGCCGATCGCGTTCGCGCTCCGCGACGTCATTCCGGGCACCGACCTCGACTCGGTCGCCCAGCCGGGCATCGGGGCCGCGATCTGGCTGCACGCCACGGACGTCCAGGCCATCCACGACGCGCTGGCCGCCGACGGGCAGACCATCGTCTCCGCCCCGATCGACGGCCCCTTCGGCCGGACGTTCACCTTCGCCGACCCCGACGGCTACCGGATCACCCTCCACGACCGCGGCTGAGCCGCCGGGCTCAGGACGACGCGGTGCGCAGGCCTTCGAACGCCACCTTGAACACCGCGTCCGCGACTTCTTCCGCCGACGAGCCCCGCCGGGGGCGGTACCACTCGATCAGCGAGTTGACCATGCCGAACACGAGCCGGGCGGTCACCGCCGGGTCGACGTCCGGGCGGATGTCACCCTCCGCCGCCGCCTGCTTCACCAGGTCCGTCACCAGGCGGTCGAACTCGCGCCGCCGGGTCAGCGCCGCCCGCTCCACCTTCGTGTTGCCCCGCACGCGCAGCAGCAGCGTGACGAACGGGAGCTGGTCGGCGAGGACGAGGACGCTCCCGCGGACGAGGTGTTCGAGCCGGTCGATCGCGCGGCCGTCCAGCGCCGTGGCCTCCGCGGCGACGGCGAACAGGCCGTCCAGCGCCCGGTCCACCGACAGCCGCAGCAGCTCCTCCTTGCTGGGCACGTGGTGGTAGATCGCCGACTTCGTGATGCCGAGCTTGCGGGAGAGGTCTTCCATGCTCGTGCCGTCGTAGCCGCGCTCGTTGAACAGCTTCACCGCCACGCGCAGCAGCGATTCGAGGTCGTAGCCGGGGCGCCCGCGGCGGGGCGCGGTCACGGCTTCTCCCGGCGGTCGACGATGCGCCGCATCTTGCCCATCGAGCGCTCGAGGGTGTCCGGGTCGACGACGTCCACCGACACGGTGACGCCGACGCCGTCCTTCACGCCGGTGACCAGTGCGGCGGCGGCCGACTCCCGCAGCGCGGCGGAAGCGTCGTGGCGCGCCTCGACCAGCACGGTCAGGTGGTCGAGGCGCCCGCGCGTGGACCGGACGAGCTGGAAGTGCGGGCTCAGCCCTTCGGTCCGCAGCACGATCTCCTCGATCTGCGTCGGGAAGACGTTGACCCCGCGCAGGATGATGAGGTCGTCGGTGCGGCCGGTGACCTTGTCCATCCGCCGGAACGCCGGCCGCGCGGTGCCGGGGCGCAACGCCGTGAGGTCGCGGGTGCGGTAGCGGATGATCGGCAGCGCCTGCTTGGTCAGCGACGTGAACAGCAGCTCGCCGGTTTCGCCGGCTTCCAGCACGTGCTCGTCGAAGGGGTCGATCACCTCGGGGTAGAAGTGGTCCTCCCAGATGTGCAGGCCGTCTTTCGTCTCGACGCACTCCTGGGCGACGCCCGGGCCCATCACCTCGGACAGCCCGTAGATGTCGACGGCGTCGAGCGCGAACCGCTCCTCGATCTCCGCGCGCATCTGCTCGGTCCACGGCTCGGCACCGAAGATGCCCACCTTGAGGGAACTCGTCCTGGGGTCCACGCCCTGGCGCTCGAACTCGTCGAGCAGGGTCAGCATGTACGACGGCGTGACCATGATGACCTCGGGCTTGAAGTCGGTGATGAGCTGCACCTGGCGGGCCGTCATGCCGCCGGACGCCGGGATCACGGTGCAGCCCAGCTTTTCGGCGCCGTAGTGCGCGCCGAGCCCGCCGGTGAACAGGCCGTAGCCGTAGGCGACGTGCACCTTGTGCCCCGGCCGGCCGCCGGCGGCGTGGATGGACCGGGCCATCACCGTCGCCCAGGTGTCGATGTCCTGCTCGGTGTAGCCGACGACGGTGGCCTTGCCGGTGGTGCCGCTGGAGGCGTGGATGCGCCGGACCTGCTCCTGCGGCACGGCGAACATCCCGAACGGGTAGTTCTCGCGCAGGTCCTGCTTGGTGGTGAACGGGAACTTCGCCAGGTCGGCGAGCTCCTTGCAGTCGTCGGGGTGGACGCCGGCCTCGTCGAACTTCCGCGTGTACGCGGGCACGTTCGCGTAGGCGTGCCGGAGCGTCCACTGCAGCCGCTCCAGCTGCCGGGCGGCCAGCTCGTCCGCGCCGATGTCCGTCTCGATCATGCTCAGTCCCGTTTCGCGGAGATGGTGCGGCTGCGGCCGCGGAATTCGGCGACGACCTCGGGCCCCGCGGGGGTCTCCCGGTGCACGGTGACGTCGTAGATGCCGTTGCGGCCGTAGCGGGTGCGCTCGGTGGCCGTGGCGACCAGGTGGTCGCCGAGCCGGCCGGCCGCGACGAAGGAGATTTCGGCGCCCGCGGCGACCGTCACCGGGCCGTGGGTGTTGCAGGCGCAGGCGAACGCGGTGTCGGCGAGCAGGAAGACGTACCCGCCGTGGGCGATGTCGTGGCCGTTGACCATTTCGCGCGTGATCGTCATGGTCGCCACGGCCCGGCCGTCGCCCGCTTCGACGAGTTCGATGCCCAGCGCGCGCGACGCCTCGTCGGCGGCGAACATGGTGTGCGCGGCGTTGGTCATCGACCCTCCGATCCGACTGACCGAATGGACGGTCACCTCGCGGTTTCGCTCAGTAAAGGCAGTGGCCGGGGCCGTGTCAAGCGTCGCCCCTTCCGATCTCCGAGTACGGCGGCTACCATGCAAATAACTGAACGTCCGGTAGGTAATTCGGTGGAGGTCGGGACCTGATGGCACTGCTGCGCAGCTACGTCTCCGGGAGCTGGCACACAGCGGCGGACGAGGGCGTCCCGCTGCACGACGCGGCCACGGGCGAGGAGGTCGCCCGGATCTCGTCGAAGGGTGTCGACTTCGCGGGCGCGCTGGAGTACGGCCGCCGCGTGGGCGGCCCGGCCCTGCGCGAACTGACGTTCCACCAGCGCGCGGCCCTGCTGAAGGCACTGGCTTCGCACCTGCGCGAGCACCGCGAGGAGCTGTACGCGCTCTCCGCGTGCACCGGCGCGACGCTCGGTGACTCGAAGTTCGACATCGACGGCGGCATCGGCGTCCTGTTCAGCTACGGCTCGAAGGGCAAGCGCGAGCTGCCGAACGACACCGTCTACGTCGAGGGCGCCGTCGAGCCGCTGTCGCGTGGGGGCACGTTCGTCGCCCAGCACATCGCGACCCCGCTGCGGGGCGTGGCGGTGCAGATCAACGCGTTCAACTTCCCTGTCTGGGGCCCGCTGGAGAAGTTCGCGCCCGCGTTCCTCGCCGGCGTCCCGAGCCTGGTGAAGCCGGCCAGCTCGACGGCGTACCTGACCGCGCGGCTGGTCGAGCTGATCGTCGAGTCGGGGATCCTGCCCGAGGGTTCGCTGCAGTTCGTCGCCGGCAGCGTCGGCGACCTGCTCGACCACGTCACCGCGCAGGACCTGGTGTCGTTCACCGGCTCGGCGTCGACGGCGCAGAAGCTGCGCGCGCACCCGGCGATCGTGCGGAACTCGGTGCGGTTCAACGCCGAGGCCGACTCGCTGAACTGCTCGATCCTCGGCCCGGACGCCGTCAAGGGCACCACCGAGTTCGACCTGTTCGTCAAGCAGCTGACCACGGAGATGACGGTCAAGGCGGGCCAGAAGTGCACCGCGATCCGCCGCGCGTTCGTCCCGGCTTCGCTGCTGGACGACGTCGCTTCCGCCGCGGCCGAGCGGCTCGCGAAGGTGACCGTCGGGAACCCGGCCGCCGAGGGCGTCCGGATGGGCGCGCTGGCCAGCCTGGAGCAGCGCGAGGAGGTCCGGCGGTCGCTGAAGGCGCTGCTGGACGCCGGCAGTGTCGTGTTCGGGGACCCCGAGCAGGTCGACGTGGTCGACGCCGACGCCGAGCGCGGCGCGTTCATCTCCCCGGTGCTGCTCAAGGCCGACCCGGAGCGCTCGGAGCCGCACGAGGTCGAGGCGTTCGGCCCGGTCTCGACGCTGATGCCGTACACGTCCACCGAGCAGGTCGTCGAGTTCGCCGCGCGCGGCGGCGGCAGCCTGGCCGGGTCGATCGTCAGCGCGGACAAGGAGTTCGTCCGCGAGGTCGTGCTGGGCGCGGCGCCGTTCCACGGCCGCCTGCTGGTGCTGGACGCCGAAGACGCGAAGGAGTCCACGGGCCACGGTTCGCCGATGCCGCAGCTGGTCCACGGCGGCCCGGGCCGCGCGGGTGGCGGCGAGGAGATGGGCGGCATCCGCGGCGTGCTGCACCACATGCAGCGCACCGCCGTGCAGGGCTCGCCCGCGGTGCTGTCCGCGGTGACCGGCCGCTGGGTGACCGGCGCGCCGCGGACCGAGGGCGAAGTCCACCCGTTCCGCAAGTCCCTGGCCGAGCTGCGCATCGGGGACTCGGTCGTCGCCGGGCCGCGCACGGTCACGCAGGAGGACGTCGACCACTTCGCCGAGTTCACCGGCGACACGTTCTACGCCCACACCGACCCCGAAGCCGCGGCCGCGAACCCGCTGTTCGGCGGGATCGTCGCGCACGGCTACCTGGTCGTCTCGTTCGCGGCGGGCCTGTTCGTCTCGCCCGAGCCCGGCCCGGTGCTGGCCAACTACGGCCTGGAGAACCTGCGGTTCCTCACGCCGGTCAAGGTCGGCGACGCGCTGACGGTGACCCTGACCGCCAAGCAGATCACCCCGCGGATCGACCAGGAGTACGGCGAGGTCCGCTGGGACGCCGACGTGACCAACGCCGAGGGCGAGTCCGTGGCCAAGTACGACGTCCTGACCCTGGTTTCGAAGGAGCAGCCGTGACCGCTGTGGCATCGCTCGAAGAGCACTTCGAGGCGACCATCGAGCGCGACCAGCGCGTCGAGCCGCGCGACTGGGTGCCCGACGGCTACCGCAAGACGATGATCCGGCAGATCGCGCAGCACGCGCACTCGGAGATCATCGGCATGCAGCCGGAGGGCAACTGGATCACGCGGGCGCCGTCGTTGCGGCGCAAGGCGATCCTGCTGGCGAAGGTGCAGGACGAAGCCGGCCACGGCCTCTACCTGTACTCCGCGGCGGCGACGCTGGGCGCGGACCGCGCGGACCTGACCGACAAGCTCATCACGGGCAGGCAGAAGTACTCGTCGATCTTCAACTACCCGACGCTGACCTTCGCCGACGTCGGCGTGATCGGCTGGCTGGTCGACGGCGCGGCGATCTGCAACCAGGTGCCGCTGTGCCGGTCGTCGTACGGGCCGTACGCGCGGGCGATGATCCGGATCTGCAAGGAGGAGTCGTTCCACCAGCGGCAGGGGTTCGAGCTGCTGATGACGATGATGAAGGGCACCGACCAGCAGCGGGAGATGGTCCAGGAGGCCGTGAACCGCTGGTGGTGGCCGTCGCTGATGATGTTCGGCCCGCCGGACGCCGACTCGCCGAACACCGCGCAGTCGATGGCGTGGAAGGTCAAGCGCCACACCAACGACGAGCTGCGGCAGCGCTTCGTCGACATGTCGGTCCCGCAGGCCGCCGCGCTGGGTGTCACGTTCCCGGACCCGGACCTTCGCTGGAACCCCGAGCGTGGGCACTACGACTTCGGCGCGGTCGACTGGGACGAGTTCAAGAACGTGCTGAAGGGCAACGGCCCGTGCAACGCGTCGCGGATCGCCCACCGGCGCCGTGCGCACGAAGACGGTGCGTGGGTGCGGGAAGCCGCCGTGGCGCACGCGAAGAAGAAGGAGCGCAAGTGAGCGACCTGACGGCCGAAGGCGGCCACGGCGCCGTCCCGCTCGAAGGCGTGCCCGCCGCCCCGGGACCGGTGAAGCACGACTGGCCGCTGTACGAGGTGTTCGTCCGCGGCAAGCGCGGGCTGAACCACGTGCACGTCGGTTCGCTGCACGCGGCCGACGACGAGATGGCGCTGCACCACGCTCGCGACCTCTACACGCGCCGCAACGAAGGCGTGTCGATCTGGGTCGTGCAGGCCGCGGACATCACGGCGTCGTCGCCGGACGAGAAGGACCCGTTCTTCGCGCCCAGCGGCGACAAGGTGTACCGGCACCCGACGTTCTACGACATCCCCGAGGAGGTGCCGCACATATGAGTTTCGACAACGTCTACGAGTCGCTGACCGAGGAGAACGACGCCCGCTGGGCGTTCGGCACCGGCTTCGAGGACCCACTGTCCGGAGTGGACACTTCGGTCCCGGCCGGGGTGGACGGTGCTTCGTTGGCCGCCTACTGCCTGATGCTGGGCGACGACGCGCTGATCTTCTCCCACCGGCTGCAGGAGTGGTGCACCAACGCGCCCGAGCTGGAGGACGAGGTCGCGATCGCCAACATCGGCCTCGACCTGCTCGGCCAGGCGCGGCTGCTGCTCGCGCGGGCCGGCAAGGCCGACGGCTCGGGGCGCACGGAGGACTCGTTCGCCTTCCTGCGCGCGGAAAACGAGTTCCGCAACGTCCGGCTCGCCGAGCTGGGCGGCGGCCACTTCGGGCACCTGATCGCGCGGCTGTTCGTGTTCTCGACGTGGCGGCTGGCGCTGCTGCAGCGGCTGGTGTCGTCGGCCGACCCGGTGCTGGCGGCGATCGCGGACAAGGGCGTCAAGGAGCTGACCTACCACCGCGACTACGCGGCGCAGTGGCTGGTCCGCCTCGGCGACGGAACTGAGTTGTCCCACTCGCGCATGCAGGAGGGGCTGGACGCGGTCTGGCCGTACGTCGGGGAGCTGTTCCGCACGCACCCGCTCGAACTGGTGGACGCGGCTTCGCTGCGGCCGGAGTTCGATGCGGTGCTGGACCAGGCCCTTTCCGCGGCGACGCTTGTTCTGCCCACCGCCGGCGAGCTGGCGGGCGTCTCGGGCCGGACGGGCCGCGACGGCGTCCACACCGAGCAGATGGGGTTCCTGCTGGCGGAGCTGCAGAGCGTCGCCCGGGCGATGCCGGACGCGAAATGGTGACGGCGGAAGCGGTCGCGGCGACGGTCACCGACCCCGAGCTGCCGATGCTGACCCTGGCGGACCTGGGCGTGCTGCGCTCGGTGGCCGAGGAGGACGGCCGGGTGGTCGTCGCGATCACCCCGACGTACACCGGCTGCCCGGCGATGGACACCATGCGCGACGACTTGGAGCACGCACTGGTTTCGGCGGGCTTCGCCGACGTCGAGATCCGGACGCAGCTGTCGCCGGCGTGGACGTCGGACTGGATTTCTTCTGCCGGACGTCAAAAGCTGGCCGCGGCGGGCATCGCGCCCCCGGGGGCCGCCCCGCGCCGTTCCGGCCCGATCCCGCTGACGCTGTCGGCCCCGGTCACGCGCGTTTCCTGCCCGCTGTGTGGATCGCCGGACACGGAAGAGCAGTCCCGCTTCGGCGCGACGGCGTGCAAAGCCTTGTGGCGCTGCCGGTCGTGCGCGGAGCCGTTCGAACACGTCAAGGAGATCTGAGGTGGCGTTCCATCCCCTGAAGGTCGCGGGCGTCAGCCGGTTGTGCGACGACGCGGTCGCCGTGACGTTCGACGTGCCCGCGTCTTTGGCATCGGAGTTCGCCTTCAAACCGGGCCAGTCGCTGACGTTGCGGCGTTCGATCGACGGCCGCGACGAGCGCCGGTCGTACTCGATCTGCGCGCCGGCGGGCGCGGCGCCCCGGGTGGGCGTCCGCCTGGTCCCGGACGGCTTGTTCTCGTCGTGGCTGGTCAACGAGGTCCGTCCCGGCGACACGATCGAGGTGGCGACACCGACCGGGTCGTTCACCCCGGATTTGGCTTCGGGCGGTCACCACGTGCTGATCGCGGCGGGCTCGGGCATCACCCCGGTGCTGTCGATCGTGGCGTCGTTGCTGGACACGCCGGACGCGACGGTGACGGTGCTGTACGGCAACCGCCGCACGGACACGGTGATGTTCGCGGACGAGCTGGCCGACCTGAAGGACCGCGCGCCCGCGCGCCTGGAGCTGATCCACGTGCTCTCCCGCGAGCCGCGCGAGGCGGAGCTGTTCACCGGGCGCCTGGACGTCCCGAAGCTGCGCGCGCTGTTCTCCTCGCTGGTGCCGGTGTCGTCGGTGGACCACTGGTGGCTGTGCGGCCCGTTCGAGATGGTTTCCGGTGCCCAGGAGCTGCTGACGTCGCTGGACGTACCGCGGGCGCGGATCCACCAGGAGCTGTTCTACGTCGACACCCCGCCCGCGCCGGTGGAACACCTGGACCCGGCCGTGGCGGGGGAGTCGTCCGAGGTCCGTGTCGTGCTGGACGGCCGCGCTTCGACGATGACGCTGCCGCGGACATCGTCGGTGCTGGACGGCGCGCAGAAGTTCCGGCCGGACCTCCCGTTCGCCTGCAAGGGCGGCGTGTGCGGCACCTGCCGCGCGCGGGTGACGGAGGGCAAGGTGGACCTGCGGCGCAACTTCGCGCTGGAGGAGGCCGAGGTGGCGGCGGGCTTCGTGCTGACGTGCCAGTCGTACCCGGTCTCGGAGGAGCTCACGGTCGACTTCGACGCCTGAGCCCGGTCAGCGGATGCGCCGCCGGCGGCGTCGGGGCCTCGGCTCCGTCACCTGGTCCTCTGGTGGCGTGCCGGGTTCCTCCGGCGCCGCTTCGCGGGCGATCGGATCCGTCAGGCCCAGCATCTCCGCCGCCAGCTGCTGCGAACTCGCGAACATCCCCGTCGGGGCTTCGCTCGACCGCCGGAGGGCGGCCGGGCGGAGGCGGTTGTAGCCCCGGACCGTCACCGGGCGGCGCATCCGGAGCTCGTACGCCTTCTCGTCCGCGAGCTCCGAGGCCAGTTCGCGGTCGACCAGGATCGTGCCCGGGCGCGCCACCGACGTCAGGCGGGCCGCCAGGTTGACGACCGAGCCGTACACGTCGCCGAAGCGGGACAGGATGCGGCCCGAGGCCATGCCCGCGCGGACCGCCGGGAGGCTGTCGTCCGCCGAGGTGCGTTCGGTCAGGGCCAGGGCGATCTCCGCCGCGTCGACCGCCGAGTCCGCGACGAACAGGACCTCGTCGCCGATCATCTTCACCACGCGGCCGTGGTGCTCGGCGATCACCTCCGTGGCCAGCGTCTCGAACGCGTCGAGGACGCGGCTCAGCTCCTCCTCGTCGATCTGGCGGGTCAGGCGCGTGTAGCCCACCATGTCGACGAAGCCGACGACCTCCGTGCGCGCCTCGACGTTGTCGCCCGCCGCCGCGAACGCCCGGCCGGCGTACGCCGCCAGGTGGCGGCGCCAGACGAAGTTCTGCACCTGCTCCAGCTCCGGCAGCAGCCGGTCGACCAGGCGGGTCACCTGGCGCTCGTTGCGGCCCAGGTCCGGCTGCTCGCGGATCAGCTCCCACAGCATGTCGACCTGCCACTCGGCCAGCCGCGACAGGTGCTGGCCGAGCGCGCGCGTCACCGACACCTCGATGCTCGGGTCGATCAGCCCCGAGCCGACCAGCTGGTCGGCCGTCCGCATGGCTTCGACGTCTGCGTCGGTGAAAACCACCTCGTCGTCGCGGACGGTCGCGAAGCCCAGCGCGCGCCAGAGCCGGCGTGACCGTTCCTCGGGCACGCCGGCCTTCTCCGCCACTTCGAGCCGGGTGTACTTCCGCCTGCCGCCGAGCAGGACGCGTTCGAGCCGCTGCTGAAGCTCCTCGCTCGGATCGGTCACGGCTCAGGTCGTGTGGACGATCAGCACGTCCACGCCGGACTTGCGCGCCACCTCGGACGGCACCGAGCCCAGGATCCGGCCGGCGATCGTGTTCAGCCCGCGGTTGCCGACGACCAGCAGGTCGGCCTCGCGCTCCTTGACCACCTTGCGCAGCGAGTCGACCGGGTCGCCCTTCACCGCGATCGTGTCGATCTTCTCCGCACCCGCGCGCGCCGCCCGGTCCCGCGCGGACTGCAGGGTGTCTTCGGCCGGGGCCGAGCCGACGACCTGGTACGCCTCTTCACCGAGGGCGTCCTGGGCCTTGTCGACGTCGGACTGACTGGCCGGGTAGTACGCACACGCGATGACGAGCGTGGCGCCCGCGTCGCCGGCCACCGCCGCCGCGCGGTCCACCGCCGCGAACGATGACTCCGAGCCGTCCGTGCCCACCACCACGGTCCGATATGCCGCACCCATGCGCAAAACCTCCACGTGATCCCGCGTGAGCAGGGACGATAACCGGTCGGCAGCGACCGCGCAGGCTCGTCCGCGCCCGTGTCGGGTGGAAGGTTACTCGCCAGTCGCTTTCCGCGCTCCGCTTGCCCGCGGAGTCGGCTTCGGCGCCGGCTTGGGGGCCTGCTTCGGCTTCGGCACGTCGGACGCCTTGATCCGGATCGTTTCCTCGACGTCGCCCACCGGCGCCGTCTTCCCGGTGTCGGCCGCCGGCTTCTCCGGCTTCAGGTCGGACGCCTTCAGGTCGGCCGTGACGTCCGCGGGCACCTTGACCTCGTCGCCGAGGACGGTGTGCGCCTCGGCCAGCACCGCCCGCGCCGCGCGGACCTGCTCGGCCAGCCCGCCGCGGACCTTGCGCAGCGCGTCGACCCGCTCGTTGGCCTGGGTGATCCGCCGGTTCGACTCGTCGGTCGCCGTCGTCACGCGGCGGCGCGCCTCGTCGGCGGCCTCCGCGAGCCGGGCGTTGGCCTCGGTGATCGAGTCCTGACGGCGCTTGTTCGCCTCCGCGACCGACTCCCGCTGACGGCGGTCGATGTCCGCCTTCGCCGCCTTCTCCTCTTCGAGGACCTTCGCGCGGATGTCGGCGGCGTCCTGCGTGGCCTCCTGGACGCGGCGGGCGGCCTCGGCCTTGCTCGCGGCTTCCTGCTCGGCCAGCACCCGCATCGCCTCGGTGCGGCGCGAGGCCATCGCGATCTCGAAGTCCTCTTCGACCTTCGTGCGGCGGTCCGACGACTCGGTGTCGAGCCGCTTGCGCTCGGCCTCGGCTTCGTCGGTGATCTTCTTGGCCTGCGCGCGGGCGTCCTCGAGCACCTTGCGGTGCTCGGCTTCCATCTCCTTGCGGCGCAGGTCGAGCTCGGTGAGCAGCTGCTCGTAGCGGGCGCGCATGGCGCTCGCGTCCGTCTCGGCCTTGGCCCGGATGTGGCCGGCTTCGGCCTCTGCGCGGGCGCGCGTGTCGGCGGACTCGTCCTGCGCGAGGCGCAGCATCCGCTGCAGACGTTCGGAGAGGCCTTCGACGCTCGTCGGCGGCTGGGCGAGCCGGTCCACCTGCCCGCGCAGGTCCGCGATCTCGCCGCGCGCGATCTCCAGCTGGCGCGCGAGGTCGCCGGCTTGCGCGATGGCGGCGTCCCGGTCCGCGGTGAGCATCTTCAGGTCGGCGTCCAGCCGTTCGAGGTGCTCGTCGACCTGTGCTCGGCTGTACCCGCGCTTCGCCACGTCGAAGCCGGCTCCCAGCGGCACAAGCTCCCGTTCATCGCCAAGGCTCATGCGCCTACCGTAGTCGCAGCCGGGTCACGGAAGGGTGAGCACCCGTGCGGTGCGCCGAACGAGCCGCGTCGTGCGGCGAGAGGATCTTGCCGCACGCAGACGACCCCTGGCCCGGGATCGCCTGCGTACGGCCGGTTTCAGGCGCCGCGGAAGGCGTTGATGCCGTCGAGGTGCTTCGCGCGCTTCTCTTCGTCCCGGACACCGAGGCCTTCCTGCGGGGCGAGCGCGAGCACGCCGACCTTGCCCTGGTGCGCGTTGCGGTGCACGTCCAGCGCGGCCTGCCCGGTCTCCTCGAGCGGGTAGGTCTTGGACAGCGTCGGGTGGATCAGCCCCTTCGCGATCAGCCGGTTCGCTTCCCAGGACTCGCGGTAGTTCGCGAAGTGGGAGCCGATGATCCGCTTCAGGTTCATCCACAGGTAGCGGTTGTCGTACTGGTGCATGTACCCGGACGTCGACGCGCAGGTGACGATCGTGCCGCCCTTGCGCGCGGCGTAGACGGACGCGCCGAAGGTCTCCCGGCCCGGGTGCTCGAACACGATGTCCGGGTCCTCGCCGCCGGTCAGCTCGCGGATCTTGGCGCCGAAGCGCTGCCACTCCTTCGGGTCCTGCTCGGTGTCGTTCTTCCAGAACTTGTAGCCCTCGGCGCTGCGGTCGATGATCAGCTCGGCGCCGAGCTTGCGGCAGATCGCGGCCTTCTCCGGGCTGGACACGACGCACACCGGGATCGCGCCGCCGTTCAGCGCGTACTGCGTCGCGTAGGAGCCGAGGCCGCCCGAAGCGCCCCAGATCAGGACGACGTCGCCCTGCTTCATGTCCGCGCCGTTGCGCGAGACCAGCTGCCGGTAGGCGGTGGAGTTGACCAGCCCGGGCGAGGCGGCTTCCTCCCAGGTCAGGTGGTCCGGCTTCGGCATCAGCTGGTTGGCCTTGACCAGCGCGATCTCGGCGAGCCCGCCGAAGTTCGTCTCGAAGCCCCAGATCCGCTGCTCGGTGTCGAGCATCGTGTCGTTGTGCCCGTCCGGGCTCTCGAGCTCGACGTTCAGGCAGTGCGCGACGACCTCGTCGCCCGGCTTCCAGTTGTGCACGCCGACGCCGGTGCGCAGCACGACGCCGGACAGGTCCGACCCCACGACGTGGTACGGCAGGTCGTGCCGCTTGGCCAGCGGCGAGAGCTTGCCGTACTTCTTGAGGAACTTGAACGTGGGGATCGGCTCGAAGATCGACGTCCACACGGTGTTGTAGTTGATCGCGCTCGCCATCACCGCGACCAGCGCTTCACCGGGACCCAGCTCGGGCACGGCGACCTCGTCGACGTGCAGCGACTTGCGCGGGTCCTTGTCCCGGCTCTCGAGGCCCTCGAACATGTCGACCTCGTCGGCGTGCACGGTCACCCCGCGGTAGCTCTCGGGGACGGGCAACGAACCGAGCGCGGCGGATTCGCCGTTCAGGATGGCCTGCTGGATCTCGCCGAGCTGCGTCATTGATTTCCTCCGGGGTCAACGGCGTTGGCGGCAGAAATTACTCGCCGGTAACTCGCGCCACAACTGTACGAGACGCAGGGCACGATTACACCTCGACTTGTGACCAAAGCATCTTGACCGGTTGGCCAGTCAAGGGGAACATCGACTTCGGGTACACCCACCCGACCAGCAGTTTCACCGACGGAGGTGAGCACGAATGAGTGAAGTCTCTACGCGCGCCTGGGCCCGGCCGCACGATTGGGCCGAGGTCGTCATCGGGGTGGTCGCCGCTCTTTCACCCCTTTGGCTGAGCACGGACTCGACCGCGATGTGGACGATGGTCGTCCTGGGCGTCTTGATCGCACTCGACGGCTTGGTCTCGCTGGCCATGCCGGGCATGGTCTACGGCGAAGGCATCCAGATCGCGCTCGGCGTACTGCTGTTCATCGCGCCGTGGGTGATGGGGTACACCGAGTTCAACGGCGCTTCCTGGACGTCCTGGATCGCCGGGGTGCTGACGGTGATCGCCGGCGCGGCAGCGATGCCCGTCGCGAACGCCGCGCACCGCACGGCCGGTCAGCACTGACGCTGTAGGAGGCACGAATGACCGAGGATTCGGCGAAGGAGCGCATCCTCTGCGCCGCCGAGGCGCTCTTCGCCGAGTCCGGCTTCGACGCCACCCCGACCTCTCGCATCGCCGAGCGGGCCGGGGTGCCGAAGGGGCTGGTGCACTACTACTTCCGGCACAAGTCGGACCTGCTCACCGCGCTCGTCGAGCGGCTGCCCGACGAGCGCATCGAGCCGGCCGTGGTCGTCGTCCCCGGCGACCTGGCGGGCAGCCTGCGGCGGCTCGTCCGCGAACTCGACCACCGCTTCAGCCGGTCACTGGGCCTCTCGCACCTGCTGTGGCGCGAGGCCGACACCCACCACGTCGTCCGCGACGCCCTCCACGAGCGCTTCCAGGTCCTGGTCCGCCAGGTCCGCGCGGTGATCCTGGCGGCCACCGGCGGCGGCCTCCCGTCGGCCGACGTCGAGCGCGCCTCGGGCCTGCTGGCCCGCGCGGTCAGCCACCGCCACGCGACGGCCCGCCACTCGGACGACGACCTGCCCGCCGAGTTCGACGGCGAGCTGACCTTCATCGCCGACGCGCTCTCGTCGAAGTCGGCGCCGGCTTAGCCCGGGACGGCGGTGCCGCTCGCCCGTCCGTTGTCACGGGCGTGCGGCTCCGCTGCTCCGGAATCGGTACCCCGGAACGGGTCCGCCGTTCAGTGCGCGGCGCCGTCCTTCGCCGGCTCCACCAGTTCCACCAGGACACCGCCCGCGTCCTTCGGGTGGACGAAGTTCACCCGGCTGTTGGACGTGCCCCGCTTGGCCGCTTCGTAGAGCAGGCGCAGCCCCTGCTCGCGCAGGGCCGCCGCCGCCGCGTCCACATCGGACACGCGGTACGCCAGCTGCTGCAGGCCCGGGCCGCTCTTGGCCAGGAACTTGCCGATCGCCGAGTCTTCGCGCAGCGGGGCCAGCAGCTGGATCTGCGTCTCCGTGCCCGCCGTACCGGGCGCGCGCAGCATCGCCTCCCGCACTCCCTGCTCCTCGTTCACCTCCTCGTGCGCGACCTCCAGGCCGAAGTGCGCGCGGTGGAACTCGATGGCCGCGTCCAGGTCCGGGACCGCGATGCCGACGTGGTCGATGGCCGTCACGAACGGCCGCAGGGCGTCATTCATGGAGGCAGGATAGGGGGCCGTGGTTCGCCGTCGAGGCGGAATCGTCGCGTGCCCCGCCTCACACTGGCTCCATCAAGAAGGCCGTCTCCCGGGTATGGTCGGCGAAACTGCCCATGCGCCGATGCTTGGAGGACGCCGTGTCCGGTTCCGTGATCCTGGGTGCCGCCCGTACGCCGATCGGGCGCCTGCTCGGCTCCCTCAAGGACTTCACGGGAGCCCAACTGGGCGGGTTCGCGATCAAGGCGGCACTCGAACGCGCCGGGGTCTCCCCGGACGCGGTCCAGTACACGATCATGGGCCAGGTGCTCACCGCCGGCGCCGGCCAGATCCCGGCCCGCCAGGCCGCGGTCGCCGCGGGCATCCCGATGAGCGTGCCCGCGCTGACGATCAACAAGGTCTGCCTTTCCGGCCTCGACGCCATCGCGCTCGCCGACCAGCTGATCCGGGCCGGCGAGTTCGACCTCGTCGTCGCGGGCGGCCAGGAGTCGATGACCCAGGCGCCGCACCTGCTGCCCAAGTCCCGCTCCGGCTTCAAGTACGGCGACTCCACGCTCGTCGACCACATGGCCTACGACGGCCTCTTCTGTGCCTTCGACCAGGTCGCCATGGGGGCCTCGACGGAGAAGTACAACTCCCGCTACGGCCTCACCCGCGAGCAGCAGGACGCGTTCTCCGCCCGCTCCCACCAGCGCGCCGCCGAAGCGATCAAGAACGGCTACTTCGCCGACGAGATCGCGCCGGTTTCCATCCCGCAGCGCAAGGGCGACCCGGTCGTCTTCGACACCGACGAGGGCGTCCGCGCCGACACCACCGCCGAGGGCCTCGCCAAGCTGCGCCCGGCGTTCGCCTCCGACGGCACCATCACCGCGGGTTCGGCCTCGCAGATCTCCGACGGCGCCGCCGCGGTCATCGTGGCCAGCAAGGCGAAGGCCGAGGAGCTCGGCCTCACGCCGCTCGCCGAGATCGGTGCGCACGGCGTCGTCGCCGGGCCGGACGCGAGCCTGCACGAGCAGCCGTCGAACGCCATCCTCGCCGCGCTGGCGAAGGAGAAGCTGACCGCCGACGCGCTCGACCTCGTCGAGATCAACGAGGCCTTCGCCGCGGTCGGGCTCGTCTCGACCGAGAAGCTCGGCCTCGACCCGGAGAAGGTCAACGTCAACGGCGGCGCGATCGCGCTCGGCCACCCGATCGGCGCCTCCGGGGCCCGGCTCGCCGTGCACCTGATCCACGAGCTGCGCCGCCGCGGCGGCGGCCTCGGCGCGGCCGCGCTGTGCGGTGGTGGCGGCCAGGGCGACGCCCTGCTGCTGCGGGTGCCGTCCGCGTAAGTGGCCGGTTCCCTCGACCTCGACGACCTGGTCGGCCGCGCACGGGACGGGCAGCCCCGTGCCGTCGCGCGGCTGCTGTCGCTCGTCGAGGACGCCCACCCCCGGGTCGCCGAGATCGCGCGGGCGCTGACCCCGCACACCGGGCGGGCCCGGGTCGTCGGGCTCACCGGGCCGCCCGGCGTCGGCAAGTCGACCTCGACTTCGGCACTGCTCACCGCGTTGCGCGCGGAGGGCAAGCGGGTCGGGGTGCTCGCGATCGACCCGTCTTCGCCGTTTTCGGGCGGCGCGCTCCTCGGCGACCGGATCCGGATGACCGAGCACGCCACCGACCCGGGCGTGTTCATCCGCTCGATGGCCACACGCGGGCACCTCGGCGGGCTCTCGTGGGCGACTCCGCAGGCGGTGCGCGTGCTCGACGCCGCGGGCTTCGACGTGGTGCTGATCGAGACCGTCGGGGTCGGGCAGTCCGAAGTGGACGTCGTGAAGCTGGCCGACACCACCGTGGTGCTGCTCGCGCCGGGGATGGGGGACGGCATCCAGGCCGCGAAGGCCGGGGTGCTCGAGATCGCCGACGTCTTCGTCGTGAACAAGGCGGACCGGGAGGGTGCCGACGCCACGGTGCACGACCTGAAACAGATGATTTCGCTGGCCCGGCGGGAGCTTCGAGGGGCGAGCTGGCGGCAGCCGATCGTGCGGACCGTGGCGGCGAAGGGCGAGGGTGTCGACGAGGTGGTGCGGGCGCTGGCTTCGCACCACGAGTGGCTGGTCGCGCACGACGAGCTGACCCGGCGCCGGGCGGCCCGCGCGCGTGACGAGGTCGAAGCTATCGCGGTGCGGCAGTTGCGGGCGGAGCTGGCCGATCTGCGGGGTGGCGGGCGGTTGGGTGAGGTCGCCGAGCGGGTGGTGGCGCGGGAGCTTGACCCGTTCGCCGCCGCCGAGGAGCTGATCGCGGATCTGCGGGGCTGACGTGGCGTGCGGCGTGGTCCGGGCCGTCCGCGTGAAGCGGGTGAGCAGAAACCGCGCCACCGCAATGGTTCTTCGGCGGAACTCCATGACTTCCCCTCCTCTGGTGCGACCGGTTCGCCGCGTGATCACCATCGTGCGCCGGGGGTCCGACAATTTCCGGGGTGCCCGCGACCGGGTTCACCCGATGGGCTGACACGGGCGACTTTCGCCGGTTATTCCTGTCGGTGCCGGGCCCTAGACTGCGGGACGCTCCGGAAGCGGGCGATCACTGGGAGGGCGTGCAGGATGAAGAAAACACTCGTCACCGCGCTGGCGGTGGGCGCGTTGTTCGCGGCGGGCAACGGCGTCGCCACCGCGGCCGATGCGCCGCCGCCGAAGACGACGCACGGGCCGTGCCAGTACACCGAGACGCCGGATGAGCCGGCCTCGCGGCCGGTGCCGCTGCCGCCCGATCCGCGGTGGACGCCGAGTCACGGCAAGGTGGACGTCGCGATTCCGACCAGCCAGGGTGCGCTGCCGCTGACGCTCGACCGTGCGAAGGCGCCGTGCACCGTGCAGAGCTTCCTGCACCTGGCGCGACACCGGTTCTACGACCACACCGTCTGCCACCGGCTCACCGCTTATCCGACGCTGAAGGTGCTGCAGTGCGGCGACCCGAGCGCGACCGGGGAAGGCGGGCCGGGCTACAAGTACAAGGACGAGCTGCCGGTGGACCTGCCGCCGGCGCCGACGGACCCGACCGGTGCCCGGCGGGTGTACGCGCGCGGGTTGCTGGCGATGGCCAACGCGGGGCCGGACACCAACGGGTCGCAGTTCTTCGTCGTGTACGGCGATTCCGCGCTGCGGCCGAACTACACCGTCTTCGGGACGGTCGGGGCCGAAGGGCTGAAGACCCTGGACCGGGTGGCCGCGGGCGGGATCCAGCCGACGGCCGACGATCCCGCGCCGGTCGACGGGACGCCCGTGCTGCGGACCGAGCTTCTGCGGGTCCGGCCGGACTGCTGGTTCTGACCACGGACAAAGCTGATCGAGCGGCGGGGACGTGCGAGTTCAGCTGGTGATCTCGTGCAGCGCCTCGATCAACGTCTGCGTGGCCCCGGCGAAAGCGTGCTTCGCCGGGGCCGCGTAGCCCACGATCAAGCCGCCCGGGCGGTTCGCGTCCATCCAATACCCGCCGATGCCCTCGATGCCGATCGCGCGGCGGCGGCAGGCCGCCAGGGCCTGGGTTTCCGTCGGGCCGTCCGATGGGAGCATCAGCAGGAGGTGCAAGCCCGCCGAAATGCCTTGGGGGCGCACCGAATCCGGCAACGCGGCCAGCAGCCGGGTGCGGCGGGAACGGTACTCCGCCCGGCTGCGGCGGACGTGCTGGTCGTACGCGCCCGAGTCGATCAGCTCCGCCAGGGCCAGCTGGTTCAGCAACGCCGGGTGGGAACCGCTGTCGGCCATGGCCGCGCGGACCGGCTCCACCAGTGACCTCGGCAGCACCAGCCAGGCTAAGCGCAGGGCCGGGGCGAGGGTCTTGCTCGCCGTTCCCGCGTACACCACCCGCTCCGGAGCCAGTGCCTGCAGCGCGCCGACCTGCTGGCGGTCGAAGCGGAACTCGCCGTCGTAGTCGTCCTCCAGGACGATCGCGCCGGAGCGGGTCAGGGCGGCTCGGCGGTGCGGGGCGAGGGTGACGCCGGTGGGGTACTGGTGGGCCGCCGTCACGACCACCGCCGGACTGTCCAATGCGGACACGTCGAGGCCGTGCTCGTCGACCGGGACGCCGACCACGCGGGGGCCCTGGGCCGCCGCGATCGAGCGGTACAAGCCGAACGACGGGTTCTCGAACGCGACTTCGCCGATGCCCAGCCCGAAAAGTGCCCGGGACAGCACCGCGATCGCGTGGGAATACCCGTGGCACACGACGATCCGCGCCGGGTCGGCGACCACCCCGCGGGCTCGGGCGAGGTAGGTCGCGAGGGTGGCGCGCAGCTCGGGCGCGCCCAGCTCCGACTCGTAGCCGAACGCCGCCGCCGGGGTGCGCAGGAGGGCGCGGCGGGTCGCGGTGAGCCAGGCCTGGCGGGGGAACGCCGTCAGGTCCGGGCGGCCCGGGCGCAGGTCCCAGCGGGGCGCGGGGTCGCGCGGTGCCTGGCGCGGGGCGGACTGGGGGAGCGAGCCCGCCGTCGCGACGCGGGTCGGGGCGCCCTGGGCCGTGCGCAGGTAGCCCTCGGCGGCGAGGTCGGCGTACACGCGGGTGACCGTGCCGCGGGCGATCCCCAGGTCCTGGGCCAGTGCGCGGGTCGAGGGCACCGCCGCGTCCGGCTGCCAGCGGCCCTCGCGGATGGCCGCGCGGATCGCCGCCGCGAGGCCGCGCCGGCCGGTCGAAGGCTGCCAGTCGAGGTGGACGTCGAGGCCGGAACTGGACCACGGATCTGCCATGTCACTGGACCATACCCGTGGACCAGTTCGAGCTAGCGTGAAGACATGACCAAGCGAATCGGACTCGGGGGCGCCCCCGAGCTCTACCAGGCGATGGCGAACCTCCAGGCCGAGGTGAACAAGGCCGGGGCCAACGCGGGGCTCGACCCGAAGCTCCTCGAACTGGTGAAGACCCGCGCGTCCCAGATCAACGGCTGCGCGTTCTGCCTCGACATGCACTCCCGCGACGCGCTGGAGCTGGGCGAGTCGCCGCGGCGGCTGTTCGTCCTCGACGGCTGGCGCGAGACCGACCTGTTCACCGAGCAGGAGCAGGCCGCGCTCGCCCTCACCGAGGCGATGACCAAGCTGTCCGCGACCCAGACCGTGCCGGACGACGTCTACGAGCAGGCCGTGAAGGTGTTCACCGAAGACCAGTACCGCGCGGTCGCGTGGGAGATCATCGCGATCAACAGCTGGAACCGGATGACCATCACCAGCCACACGCCGCTGCCGAAACGGGACTCGTGACCGCCGCGGCCCTCAAGGCGCTGCACGTCCCCGGCAAGCCGCTCGTGCTGCCGAACGTCTGGGACGCCGACACCGCCAAGCTCGTCGAAGCCGCCGGGTTCCCGGCCGTGGCGACCAGCTCGGTCGCCGTCGCGGCCGTGCTCGGGTTCCCCGACGGGGAGCAGGCGCCGGCGGACGAGATGTTCGCCGCCGCCGCGCGGATCGCCAAGGCGGTCGGCGTGCCGGTGACCGTCGACGCCGAGTCGGGCTACGGCCTCTCCGGCGCCGAGCTGGCCGGACGGCTGTCCGACGCCGGCGCGGTGGGCTGCAACTTCGAGGACACCGACCACGCCACCGGTGGGGTGCGGCCGGTCGCCGAACAGGCCGAGCGGATCGCCGCCCTCCGGGAGGCGGCGGGCGACGGCCTGGTGATCAACGCCCGCGTCGACTCCTTCCGCGGCATCGATCCGAAGGAGGGGCTCGCCGGCGGGATCGCCAGGGCGAAGGCCTACCTCGCGGCGGGCGCCGACTGCGTCTACCCGATCCACCTGCGCACACCCGAGCTGATCGCGGAGTTCGTGCAGGGCGTCGGCGGCGCCGTCAACGCGCCCGCTTGGCCGGGCGGCCCGGGTCTCGACGGCCTCGCCGAGCTGGGGGTGGCGAGGATCTCGCTCGGCGGCGGGCTGTGGCAGCACCTCCGGAAGCAGCTCGAAGCGACGCTCGCCGGGGTCGCCGGAGGCAAGCTGCCGTACTGACCCCGAGCATGGCCGAAGGCCGCCGCGAGGGTGACTCACGACGGCCTTCGGTGTCTCGGGGGGGGGGGGGGGGGGGGTCAGTGCGCGACGGCCTTCTCGGCACCCGCGCCGGTCAGCGACCGGACCTCCATCTCGGCGTACTTCTTCTCGTCGTGCTCCTTGGACAGGACCGTGCCCAGCCAGCCCAGGATGAACGCGGCCGGGATCGAGACGATGCCCGGGTTGCTCAGCGGGAACCAGGCGAAGTCGGCGTTCTTGAACATCGACGTGCTCTTCCCCGACACCGCCGGCGAGAAGACGATCAGCACGATCGTGATGGCCAGGCCGCCGTAGATCGACCAGAGCGCGCCCTGGGTGTTGAACCGCTTCCAGAACAGCGAGTAGAGGATCGTCGGCAGGTTCGCCGACGCCGCCACCGCGAAGGCCAGCGCCACCAGGAAGGCCACGTTCTGCCCGTTGGCCAGGATGCCGCCGCCGATCGCGAGTGCGCCGATCACCAGCGCGGTGATCCGGGCGACCTTGACCTCGGAGTCCGGCGACGTCTTGCCCCGCTTGACGACGTTCGCGTAGACGTCGTGCGCGAAGGACGCGGACGCCGTGATGGTCAGGCCGGCGACCACCGCGAGGATCGTCGCGAACGCGACCGCGGAGATCAGGCCCAGCAGCACCGGCCCGCCCAGTTCGAGCGCGAGCAGCGGCGCCGCGGAGTTCACGCCGCCGGGCGCCTTCTTGATCGCGTCCGGCCCGACCAGCGCACCGGCGCCGTAGCCGAGCACCAGCGTGAACAGGTAGAACACGCCGATCAGCACGATCGCCCAGACCACCGAGCGACGGGCGTCGCGCGCGGTCGGCACCGTGTAGAAGCGCATCAGGACGTGCGGCAGGCCGGCCGTGCCGAGGACCAGCGCGATACCGAGCGACAGGAAGTCCAATTTGGACGTTCCGGTGGCGCCGTACTGCTTGCCCGGGCCGAGCAGCGTCTCGCCGGCCTTGCCCGCCTTGTCGACGGCGGCCTGCAGCAGGCTGGAGAAGTTGAAGCCGTACTTGCCCAGCACCCACAGCGTCATCGCGAGCGCGCCGGCGATGAGCAGCGCGGCCTTGATGATCTGCACCCAGGTGGTGCCCTTCATGCCGCCGATCAGCACGTAGGCGATCATGATCACGCCGACGACGGCGATGACCAGCGCCTGCGCCCCGGAACCTTCGACGCCCAGCAGCAGCGCGACGAGGCCACCGGCGCCCGCCATCTGCGCCAGCAGGTAGAAGAACGACACGGCCAGCGTCGACGTCGCGGCCGCGGCCCGCACCGGGCGCTGCTTCATGCGGAACGCCAGCACGTCGCCCATCGTGAACTTGCCGGTGTTGCGCAGCAGCTCCGCGACGAGCAGCAGCGCGACGAGCCACGCGACCAGGAAGCCGATGGAGTAGAGGAAGCCGTCGTAGCCGTTGATCGCGATGGCGCCCGCGATGCCGAGGAACGACGCCGCCGAAAGGTAGTCACCCGAGATCGCGATGCCGTTCTGCGGGCCGGTGAACGCGCGGCCGGCGGCGTAGTAGTCCGACGCCGTCTTCGAGTTGCGGCTGGCGCGGAACACGATCACCAGCGTGATGATCACGAAGAGGGCGAAGATGCCGATGTTGAGGAGCGAGTTGCTGCCCTCGACGCTCGCGGCAAGTGTCGCGGTCATGCCTGCTCCTTCTCGATGTCCTCACGGATCTTCTCGGCGACCGGGTCGAGCTTCCGGTTGGCGTAGCGCACGTACAGCCCGGTGATGACGAACGTCGAGACGAACTGCAGCAGGCCGAAGACGAGGCCGACGTTGATGTTGCCGAACAGCTTGGTGCTCATGAAGCCGTGCGCGTAGTCCGCGAGGAGCACGTACAGCAGGTACCAGACCAGGAACAGCGCCGTCATGGGGAAGACGAACCGGCGCAGCCGGCTGCGCAGCTCACGGAACTCCGTGCTGTCGTGGGCGTGTTCCCAGACGGTCTCAGACGTTTCCGGGGGCCCGCCGCCGGTGTCCGTCGTGCTCATCGCTGCTCCTCGCGACGCTGCGGAAAGTGACCTGCGACACCGTAGGGACGTGTGAGTCTCGTGTGAAGATTCAGCGGTTCAACAGCCTCGCCAGACGACGAACGGTTGACGAACGGTCGCGCGGTCCCGTCGAACGGGGTTCGTCCAGGTGCAACCGGAGCATCGCCGCCGTCGACCAGGTGGGGGGTCTGCCCCGCAGGGAGACCAACGCCATTACGCCGAACGCCAGCGGTACCGACCAGGGTGCCGGTTGCTGCACCAAGATCGCCACCCAGCCGTGCAGCTCCGGGCCGGCGAGCGCGAACAGGATCGAGCCGGACGACGCGACGAGCCCGGTCAGCACCCCGGCGATGCCGCCCGTCGCGGTCAGCCGCGGCCACCAGATGCCGAGCACGAGCAGCGGGCAGAACGTCGACGCCGCCACGGTGAAGCCCCACGTGACGAGCACCCCGGCGTCGAGCTCGGCCGAACGCAGCGCCAGCAGCACCATGATCGCGGCGACGCCGAACACGGCGATCCGCAGCCGCCGCAGCCCGCCGGGCACGAGGTCGTGCGCGATGGCGCCGGACATCACCAGCAGCAGCCCGAGCGACGTCGCCAGGAACGCGGCGAACGCGCCCGCCGTCAGCAACGCCGTGAAGAGGCCGCCCGCCCAGCCGCGGTCCACTTGGTACGGCAGCGCGACGACGACGGTGTCCGTGGCGCCGGAGAGGTAGAGCCCGGGCACGAGCACCCGGCCGAGCACGCCGTAGACACCGGGGAAGAGGTAGAAGATCCCCAGCAGGGCCACGGTGATCGCGGCGGTGCGGCGCGCGGCGCGGCCGTCGGGGCTGGTGTGGAAGCGCATGAGCACGTGCGGCAGGCCCATCGTGCCGAGCATGGTCGCGATGAGCACGGCCCAGGTGCCGAGCAGCGGGTAGCCCTGGTCGCCGAGGTCGAGCAGCGGCCGCTGCCAGTCGGCGCCGCCGAGCGGGGCGCCGCCGCGGACGGCCGGGACCGCCGCGCCCGCGCCGAACACGACCTCGTCCTGGCTGTGCGCGGTGAATTCGCCCGGCGGCAGGGTTTCGGCGACGCCGTTGCGCCGCACGGGGGTCGGCTCGCGGATCTCCATGGTGACGTCGACTTCGAAGCGCACCGGTGTCTCGCGGGCGAAGTGGGTGAACTCGACGGGGTTGAGCGCGTCGGTCCGGTTGACCGCGCCCGCCTGGAGGACGAGCCAGATCGCCGGGATGAGGAACAGCAGCAGCTTGAGGACGAACTGGAACGCCTGGACGTACGTCGCCGCGCGCATCCCGCCGAGCGCGAGGGTGACGCTGACCGCGGCGCCGGCCAGGACGACGCCGACCCAGTACGGCGTGCCGCCGACGGCGGTGAGCACCAGCCCGGCGGTGCGGAACTGCGGGACGACGTAGATGGTGCCGATCACGAGGACCACGACGGCGGTGAGACGGCGCAGCGCGGGGGAGTTGAGCCGCGCCTCGGCGAAGTCCGGCACGGTCAGCGCGCCCGAGCGGCGCATCGGGGCGGCGACCAGGACGAGCATCGCGATGTAGCCGGCGGTGAAGCCGACCGGGTACCAGAGTGCGCCGATGCCGTCCTTGACGACGAGCCCCGCGACGCCGAGGAACGACGCCGCGCTCAGGTACTCACCGGACACGGCGGCGGAGTTGACCAGCGGCGAGATCCGGCGGGACGCGACCAGGAAGTCGGACGTCGTGCGCATCGCGGCGACCCCGCGCACGCCGATGAGCAGCGTCACGAGCACGACGGGGGCGACGGCGAGCGCGATGCCCACTAGCGCGGCCCGCCGATCTCGAGCGCCCCAATGTGGCGTTCGGTGCGTCCAACGCACCGAACGCCACATTGGGTGCGTTGGACGCAACCAACGCCACATTGGGGCGTTCGGGGCTGACCGGGGCGCATCAGTCGTCCTCGAGGCGCTCGGCGCGGCGCAGCTGCCAGCGGGCGAGGAGGGCCATCGCGGGGTAGGGGAGGACGGCCAGCATCAGCCAGGAGAGCGGGATTCCCAGCAGCCGCACGGTGTCCAGGGCGGGGAAGAGCGCGAAGACGCCGGGGAGGCCGAGCAGCAGCGCGAACATCAGGACGAGGGCGGGGACGCCGCGGCGGCGTTGCGCGGTGTAGAGGGCGGTGGCGCGCTGGGCGTCGGACACGGGGAGGCGGGTCTGGCGCCAGCGGTGGTGGGACCGGCGGCGGGCGTGGGCGAGCCGGGTTTGCGGGCTGGTGACGGCGACCCGGCGGATCTTGCTCATCGCGAGCCCGGGCCGAGCTGGCCACGCTGGGCGGCCTCCAGCAGGCGGTCTCGCAGATCCCGCGCGTGCCGCCTGCTCACCGGGACGTCCCCGGCCTCCGTGTGCGCCAGCAGTCCGCCCGCGCTGTCACTCCGCAGCTCCAGCACCGCGCCCACCGCGAGCAGGAACCCGCGGTGCACCCGGCTGAACCCCGTTCCCTCCCAATACTCCTCGAGCCGTGAAATCGGCATCCGCACCAGGTGCACGCCGCCGCGGGTGTGCAAGCGGACGTAGTCGCCGTGGGCTTCCACGAACAGCACGTCGTCGCGGCGGACGTAGCGAGTGCGGCCGCCGGACTCCACCGGCAGGGCGGCCATCGCGTCCGGTGTCGAGCGTGAAGCCGGTGTCGCCATCCGCAGGACCTTCGCCAGCGCCGCCGAAAGGCGCTCCGCCCGGACCGGCTTCAGCAGGTAATCGACAGCGCCGATGCCGTACGCCGCCACGGCGTGGCCGTCGTGCGCCGTGACGAACACGATCACCGGCGGCTCGTTCAAGCGGGCCAGCAGCGAAGCGAGTTCGAGGCCGTCGAGGCCCGGCATCGAGATGTCAAGGAAGACGGCGTCGAACCTGTCCGCCTGAAGCAGCTTCAACGCCTTCAGCGCGTCGCCCGCTCCGACGACTTCGCCGACTTCGGGGGCTTCGCCCAACATGCGGCACAGCTCGTCCAGCGCGGGCGGCAGGTCGTCGACGGCGAGTACGCGAAGCGGAGTCACGGCAGCACCCCCGGCTGGAACCGCGGCACCCGCACGATCACGCGGGTGCCGGCGCCGACCTCGGTCTCCACCGTCAAGCCGTACCAGGCGCCGTAGACGTCCCGCAGCCGCCGGTCCACATTGGCCAGGCCGAGGCTGGCCGGGTCGTCGTCGCCGGTGCGGCCGGCGAGGAGGTCCGCCGCGCGCTTCGGGTCCATGCCGACGCCGTCGTCCTCGACGAAGATCACGCAGTCGTTCCCCTCCGCCTGGCCGTGCACCTGGACCAGCCCGGTGCCCGACCGCGGCTCGATGCCGTGCCGGATCGCGTTCTCCACCAACGGTTCCAGCACCAGGTACGGCACGGCGACGGCAAGGACCTCCGGGGCCACCCGCACCTGGACGCGCAGCCGTTCGCCGAGCACCGCCCGCTGCAGCGCCAGGTACGTCTCGATCGCGCGGAACTCCTCGGCCACCACCGTGTACTCGCCGTGGCGCGCCAGGCTGTAGCGCGTGTAGTCGGCGAAGTCGAGCATGAGGTCGCGGGCGCGGTCGGGATCCGAGCGCACCAGCGACGCGATGACCGTCAGCGCGTTGTAGACGAAGTGCGGGGACATCTCCGCCCGCAGCGCCCGCAGCTCGGCCTGCGCCGCCTGTTCCGCCGACGCCTCCAGCCGGCCGCGCTCCAGCGCCTGGACGACCAGGTCGGCGGCCTGGGCCGCGACCGCGTCCCGGACGTCGCCGACCACCAGCAGCGCGCCGGCGAGCTCGTCGCGGACGTGCAGCGGGAGCACCAGGACGTCCGGCGCCGAGCCGGTTTCCTCGGTGTGCAGGACGCCGTCGAGCACCGTCGCGACGACCGCGTCCGGCCCGGGCCGCCCCGACCAGAGCAGCGAACCGGACAGGTCGGTGAGGCCGAGCCCGGGGAAGCCGAAGAGCCGGCGCAGGCGGTGTGCGGCGCGGCGCGCGCGGGTGCCGGCGAGGCCGTCGCGCAGGTCGTCGGTGATCCGGCGGGCGGCCGCGAGCACCGGCAGCGGGTCGGCGCGGGACGCCGGGCGCAGGTGCACGGTCATCGGGCCTCCCCTCGGCGACGGTGTCCAGGGGAACAGATCCTACGGCTATCCGGGCTCCTGGTGATCGGCCAGCACCTGGGCGTGGCGGCGGAACCGGCGCCAGGTCCGGTAGTCGTCGAGCCCGGTGACCTTGGCGGGTTCCGGCAGCCGCACCAGCAGGCTCGCGTCGGCCGGGTAGGGCCGGTCGGGCAGCGAGATCCAGCCCGTCGCGCGGGTCTCCTTCACCGCCACCCGCACCGGCCGGAACGTCGCCGGGTCGAGCCCTTCGCTGTGCCGGACGACCTCCTCGAAGAACCACGCCGACGTGATCAGCCCGAGCACGCCGGGCGACGCCTTGAGCGCCTCCTTCAGCGGAGCCGCGTCCAGCAGGCGGAACGCGTGGTTGATCGCCGGCGCCGTGACGCCGTGGTCGTCGTAGGCCACCTCGCCCGCGTGCAGCGCCATCCGGAGCCGGATCCGGGCGCCGGCGTGGTGGGTCAGGTTGTGCCGGTGCACCGCCACGGCGAGCGCGTTGGGCAAGAACTCGACGAAGAGTCCTTTCGGGATCTGCGGCGGGGCGAGGACGAACACGCCGTCGCCGCAGTCCTCGCTCCGGCAGGCCGTCCACGGGACGCCCGCGTCGTCGAACGCCCGGCCGAGCGCGCGGTACAGGCCGTCGCGCAGCGCCAAGCGGTGTGGTGTGGTCCTGCTCCGGTCGCCGTAGCCCTCGACGTCCACGGCGAAGATCGTCCGGTGCACGGCCGATCGTTCGTAGTTCATCGCACCCTCCCTGCGATCATGCATGTGTAAATGCATGTGCAGATGAGTGTGACGGTGGACACCCGTCCGGGGGAACGGGTCGTGCGGTGAGCGGTTGCCTCACCGCGGTGACCGGCAGTGACCGATCACTGGGGGTGAAACGTGCTGTTCAGGGCCCTGTAAGGGGGCGCACACACCCCTCACAGAGCCCTGACGGACGGATCAGCAGGACTGCTTGTAGAAGTACTGAGAGTTGGCTTCCATGTCCGCTTTGGTGATCGAGTGCAGCTGCGCGGTCAGGTTCCGCGTCACCGGCTTGCCCTCGATCGCCGCCACGGCCTGCTGCACGCCCTGGGTGCCGATCGACGCCGGGTCCTGGGCGATCAGGGCCTGGTACTGGCCGCTCTTCAGGCCCTCGACCTCGGACGGGCTGGCGTCGAAGCCGATCAGGTTCACCGCGCCGACCTTGCCCGCGTTGCGCAGGCCGGTGGCCGCGCCCTCGCCGGTGTTGAGGTTGGTCGCGAAGACGCCGATGAGGTCCGGCGTCGAGGACAGGGCCGCCGTCACCTTGGACGCCGCCTGGTCGGGCTCGTTCTGGGTGAACTGGACGCCGATCGACTTGAGGTTCGGGGTGTTCTTCAGCTCGTCCTCGAAGCCCTTCGCGCGCGCCGCGGTCGTCGACGTGCCCGCGATCGTGTCGAGTACCAGGACCGAGCCGCTCTTGCCGGCCGCCAGCTTCGCCATCGTCTGCGCGGCGAGCTTGCCGCCCGCGGCGTTGTCGGAGGAAACCGACGAGACGGCGACGCCGGTGTCCTTCAGCGAGGTGTCGACCTCGACGATCTTCGCGCCGCGGTTCTTGACCTGCTGGATCGGCGCGAGCATGGCCGTGTCGTCGGTCGGGGCGATGAGCAGCCCGGCCGGCGGGTTCGAGCCGAGCGCGTTGACGAGCTGGGTCTGCATGGCCGCGTCGAACTTCTGCGGGGCCTGCGTGGTCAGCTCGTAGCCGAGCTTCTTCGCTTCGGCCTCCGCGCCGCATTGCAGGGAGATGTAGAACGGCTCGGCCTGCACGCCCGGGATGAGCGCGAGCTTCTTCGAGCCGGCCGAGTTCGCCTGGCTGCCACCGGACCCGGTCTGCCCGACCGTGCCGGAGCCGCACGCGGTGAGCAGCGCGGCGGCGGAGGCCAGGGCGCCGACCGCGACGAGCGTCTTGGAGAAGTTCATGACAAGCACCTCTTCGTACTCGGGGGAACTCAGCGGGAGTTGCGGCGACGGCGACGCCGCTGGTCGAACCAGACGGCCGCGATGAGCACCGCGCCGACGGCGATCATCTGCCAGAAGTCCTGGACGTGCGTGATGTTGAAGCCCTTCTTCAGCACCGCCGGGATGAACACGCCGATCACCGTGCCCAGCACCGTGCCGACGCCGCCGAAGAGGCTCGTCCCGCCCATCACGACCGCGGCGATGGCGTTGAGGTTGTCGGTGGTGTGCGCCGAGATCGTGGTCGACGCGTAGTAGGCCAGCGAGAGGAACCCGGCGATCCCGGCCAGGAACCCCGTCAGCGTGTACACCTTCAGCAGGTGCGCGGTGACGCCGATGCCCGCCCGGCGCGCGCCCTCGGCGTTGGAGCCGACCGCGTAGGTGTAGCGGCCGAACTTCGTGGTGTGCAGCAGCCAGGCGCCGATCAGGGTGATCACGACGGCGACGATGACCAGGTTCGGCACGATGCCGAACGACGTGCCGTAGCCGAGGGTCTGGTTCAGCGCGACCGGGACGCTGCGCACGTCCGATCCGTTGTTGAGCAGGTAGGCCGCGCCGAGCGCCGCGCCCATCGTGCCCAGGGTGACGATCAGCGGCGGGATGCCAGCCACGGCGATGAGGAACCCGTTGACGAGGCCCCACAGGGTGCCGGCGACCACGGCGGCGATCAGCCCGACGGTGATCACGCCCCAGCCGGCGCCCGACGCGTTGCCGCCGGACATCGCCTCCATCACCTTGCCGGCGACCATGCCGGCGAAGATGAGCACCGAGCCGACGGACAGGTCGATGCCGGAGGTGATGATCACGAACGTCATCCCGACCGAAAGCACCAGCAGCACCGCGGTCTCGATGAGCAGCGTCTGGAACGTGAACAGCGTCGGGAACTCACCGGGGGCGATCGCGCTGAAGACGATGATCAGCGCCAGCAGCACCAGCGCGATCCAGAAAGTGTTGGCGCCGACCAGGCGCTTGCCCAGCGGGCGCTTGCCGAACCCCGCCTCGGGTGTTTCCTGGATGTCCTTCGTAGGCGCGCTCACGCGGCCTCCTCTTGCACGAGCGCCCCGGTCATCGCGGCGACGAGGTCTTCGAGCTTCGTGTCCGGCCCGCTGAACCGGGCGACGCGCTTGCCGAGCCGCAGCACCTCGACGCGGTCGGCCACCGACAGCACCTCCGGCATGTTGTGGCTGATCAGCACCACGGCGATGCCCTTGTCGCGCACCTTCTTGATGACGTCGAGCACGCGCTCGCGCTGCACGACGCCCAGCGCCGCGGTCGGCTCGTCCATGAACACGACCTTCGACGCCCACACGACCGACCGCGCCACCGCGACGCTCTGGCGCTGTCCGCCGGACAGCGAGCCGATGGGGACGTCGGTGCTCTGCAGCGTCACGCCGAGGCGCTGGAACTCCTCGACGGCCTGGCGGCGCATTTCAGCCTTGTCGAGCATCCCGAGCTTGCCGAGGATGCCCTTGCGGTGGATTTCGCGGCCCAGGAACAGGTTCGCCGCCGGGTCGAGCTCGGGGGCGACGGCGAGGTCTTGGTAAACGGTTTCGATGCCTAGGCGCCGCGCGGTGGTCGGCGAGTCGAAGTGCGCCTCGGCGCCGTCGAGGAGGATCTTCCCCGACGTCGGCTGCTCCGCACCGGAGAGGCATTTGACCAAAGTGGACTTGCCGGCGCCGTTGTCGCCGATCAGCGCGGTCACTTCGCCCGCGCGGGCCTGGAAAGACGCGCCGCGCAGCGCTTCGACGGAGCCGTAGTGCTTGGTGAGGTCGACCGCTTCCAGGAGGATTTCGCTCATCCGTTCCTCTCTTCCGGCGCCGGCGGGCGGCAGCGGATCGCCGTCACCGTGCCGGACAGCTCGGTCTGGCCGGCGTCGAACGGGACGACGTAGGTGTCGCCCTTCGCCAGCGCGTACTCGCCGCCGTGCTCGGTGCGCAGCGTCCCTTCGCCGTCGAGAATGACGAGGACCGCGAACGACGGATCCGTTGACAACGTTGTCATCTTGTCCGTGCGCAGCTGCTCGGCTCGGAAGAACCGCTCCGAACCGGCGGCCAGCAGGTCGACCGTGGCCGAAGCGTCGCCGGCCGTGCGCTTGATGATGGTGTCCAGGCGCTCGGCGTCCCAGCCCGAGGTGTCCAGCGCCTCGATCGCGGTGTCGAAGCCCAGGCCGAGGTGGCCCTTTTCGGGCGAGGCGAGGAAATCACGCCACTCGATGGTCAGCGAGAAGTCCGTCGGCTGCTGCAGTTCGACGACGAACACGCCCTCGCCGATCGCGTGCGGCAGGCCGGCCGGGATGTAGACGGTGTCGCCCGCGGTGACCGGGACGCTGTTCAGCGCGCCCAGCATCGACGGCACGTCCTGCTCGCGCGTCCACTCGGACACGGTGTCCTTCGACAGCGTCTCCTTGAACCCGGGGTAGACGCGCGGGTCGTCGCCGTAGCTGCCGACCACGATCCACGCCTCGGTCTTGCCGAAGTGCGAATCGAAGTGCTGCTTCGCGAAGGCGTCGTCCGGGTGGAAGTGCACGGGCAGCCGCTGGCCCGCGTCGAGCAGCTTGACCAGCAGGCCGGTCGACGTCCCGAGCGCCTCGACGTGCTTGGCGCCGAGCCAGCCGTTCGGGTTCGCGAGAACGGCGTCACGCAGCCAGGCGCCGTCCGGGAGCCGGGTGAGGCCGTTGGTGTCCTGGCCGAACATGGTGCTGACCGACGCGACCCAGTCCTCCGGGCCGAACTTCTTGCCGGACGACGCCCCGCGCAGCGCGGCGATGGCGTCGCCGCCGCGGTAGAACTGCGGTGGCTGGTTGGCCGGGAGGCGGATCGGTTCGAGGGTCACGGGGCGACCTCACCGGAACCACGGGCGACGAGATGCACGGGCAGGACTACCTTTCTGGGCGGGGACTGGTCTCCTTGGACGCGGGCGAAGAGCAGCTCGGCCGCGGCGTGGCCGAGCGCGCTCACGTCGTGCGCGATCACGGTGACCGGCGGGTCGAGCAGGTCCGCCAGCTCGAAGTCGTCGAAGCCGACCATCGCCGGCCGGTGCTCGGCGTGGGCCAGCGCGCGCAGCACGTGCACGGCGACCCGGTTGTTGCCCGCGATCACCGCGGTGGCCGCGTCCGGCCCGTGCAGCAGGCGCTTCACCACGTCGCCGATGTACTCCGGCGTCGGCGTGCGCATGGAGACGAGCGACTCGTCGTAGGAGATGCCGTTGCGGACGCAGCCTTCGCGGAAGCCGCGCAGGCGCTCGGCCGCGGTGAAGATGTCCGGGCTGTCGCCGAGGAAGGCGATCCGCCGGTGCCCGTGCTTCGCCAGGTGGGTGACGGCTTCGATGGTGCCGCCGAGGTTGTCGACCAGCACCGTGTCGGCCACGATGTCGCCGGCCGGGCGGTCGATGAACACCACCGGCGTGCCCGCGCGCATCTCCGGCACCAGGTAGCCGTGCTGCAGGCCGGCGGGGACGACGAGGATGCCGTCCACCCGCCGCGCGCAGAACTCCAGCACGAGCTCGCGCTCGCGGTCGGAGTTCTCCTCGGACGAGCCGGTGAGCACCTGGCGCCCGAACGACGTCGCGATGCGCTCGACCGCGCGGTTCAGCTCGGAGTAGAAGGGGTTGCCGACGTCCTCGACGATCAGCCCGATGGTGCCGGTCGTCGACCCGCGGCGCAGGTTGCGCGCGCCCAGGTTGCGCCGGAACCCCAGCTGCTCGATGGCCGCCATGACCCGCTCGGCGGTGTCCGGGTGCACCGCCGGTTCGTCGTTGACCACGCGCGAAACGGTCTTGATGCTCACGCCCGCCAGGCGGGCCACGTCGCTCATCGTGGCTCGCCTGCTCGCGGTGCGCGTGGCGCCGTCCCGGTCCCGGCCGGGTGGAGACAACGTTGTCATAGTGACCGGGATTGAACGCCACGACCCGGTGGCTTGTCAACGCCTGCTGCGTGGATTGTGCCGATTCGGCTACCGACGTCGTAAGGCAGATGGCTGATCACGCTGTCCCGAAGTGGACAGGTCTTGACGAGCCCTCTTGACGACTTGGTGAGAGGCTGCCCAAGGTGGCCCGGTTCGACCGACTGCGCGACAAGGTTGTCATCACAGGCGTTTCCGGTCGCGCTGACGAGGTGAAAGGCGATGGCCATGGCGCGATTGCGCTTCAGAGCCGGTTTGACCTTTTTGACACTGGCGGTGACGGCAGCGGTGGCTCCCGCTGTCCCCGCCTCGGCGGCCACGAGCACGGATTTCGCGAAGTGGGTCAACCCCTTCGTCGGCACCCGGCCCGGCGGCGCCGACCACGGCACCGGGGGCGGGGCCGGCAACACGTTCCCGGGCGCGGTGGCGCCGTTCGGCATGGTCCAGTGGAGCCCGGACACGGTGAAATCCCAGCCGGGCGGGTACTTCTACGACGACAATGCCCTCACCGGGTTCAGTCTGACGCACCTTTCGGGCGCGGGCTGTTCGACCTATGAGGACATCCCGTTCATCCCTTATGTCGGCGAAGTGACGACTTCCCCGGCGACCGACCCGTCGCACTACACCTCGAAGTTCTCGCACACCAACGAACACGCGACCGCGGGCGCCTACGACGTCACCCTCGACAGCGGCGCGAAGGTCGAACTGAGCGCGACCCAGCGCACCGGCTCCGCGCGGCTGACCTACCCGGCCGGCGCGTCCTCGACGCTGCTGGTCAACACCTCCGGCTCGGTCAACGGCACCGACGACGCGTCGATCAGCATCGGCAAGGACACCATCAGCGGCTGGGCCACGAGCGGCCGCTTCTGCGGCGCGCAGAACAGCTACCGCGTCTACTTCTCGGCCAAGTTCGACACGCCGTTCGCCTCGATCGGCACGTGGAAGAACGGCGCCGTGACGCCGAACAAGGCCGCGGAGACCGGTGGCGCCAAGGCGAAGGTCGCGCAGCCCAACGGCGTCAACGCCTCGATCGCGCGCACCACCACCGCCAAGCAGCAGGACACCACCGTGTCCGGCCCGGGCAGCGGCGGGTACGTCACCTTCGCCAACCTCAACGGCGCCCAGGTGAACGTCC
Source organism: Amycolatopsis lexingtonensis (assembly GCF_014873755.1). Taxonomy (NCBI): domain Bacteria; kingdom Bacillati; phylum Actinomycetota; class Actinomycetes; order Pseudonocardiales; family Pseudonocardiaceae; genus Amycolatopsis; species Amycolatopsis lexingtonensis. The sequence goes on along the minus strand of NZ_JADBEG010000001.1, from coordinate 5,672,139 downwards.
AGGTCGGACTGTCCTTTGTGTCCGTCGACGGCGCGAAGGCCAACCTGAAGGCCGAAAACACCGGCAAGTCCTTCGACACCGTCGCGGCGGGCGCGCGCAAGGCGTGGAACGCCCAGCTGGGCAAGATCGCCGTCACCGGTGGCTCCGACGCCGACATGACGACGTTCTACACCTCGCTGTACCACTCGCTGATCCAGCCGAACGTGTTCTCCGACGTCAACGGCCAGTACATCGGCTTCGACGGCCGGATCCACACGGCCGGCAAGGGCCACGCGATGTACACGAACTTCTCCGGCTGGGACATCTACCGCTCGGAGATCCCGCTGCTGGCGACGATCGCGCCGCACGAGACGTCGGACATCGTCCGGTCGATGATGGCCTACGCGGAACAGGGCGGTTCGTGGGACCGCTGGACCGTGGCCAATGACTACACCGGCGTCATGAACGGCGACCCGTACCACATCATCGTCTCCAGCGCGTACGCGTTCGGCGCCCGTGACTTCGACGCCCAGAAGGCGTTGCTGCTCATGATCAAGGGCGCCACCCAGCCGACGCAGGGCTACACCGAGCGGCCGGGCCTCGACGACTACCAGAAGCTCGGGTACGTGCCCGGCGCCGGTGCGGACACGCTCGAGTACACCAGCGCCGACTTCTCCATCGCCCAGTTCGCGAAGCGGCTCGGCGACAGCGCGACGTACACGACGTTCATGAAGCGCGCGCAGAACTGGCAGAACCTCTACAACCCCGGTACCGGGCACCTGCAGCCGCGCAACGCGGACGGCTCGTTCGCCGGCACCTACGACCCCGCCAGCTCGGAGGGCTGGGTCGAGGGCAACGGCGCGCAGTACGAGTGGATGGTGCCCTACGACCTCGGCGGCGTCGTCACGGCGTTCGGCGGGAACACCGCGACCCAGTCGCGGCTGGACACCTTCTTCACCGACCTGAACGCGGGCACGCAGGAGCCGTACGCGTTCATGGGCAACGAGCCGAACTCCAACGCGCCGTACGTGTATTCGTACGCGGGGGCCCCGGCCAAGACCCAGTCGATCGTGCGCCGCTCGATGGACCAGCTGTACAACCCGCGTCCCGAAGGCCTGATCGGCAACGACGACCTCGGCCAGATGTCGGCCTGGTACGTGTGGTCCGCGCTCGGCCTCTACCCGGAGATCCCGGGCCGCGCCGAGACGCTGCTCGTCACCCCGCGCTTCGAGCACGCCGTGCTCACCACCGGCTCGGGCAAGAAGGTCACCGTCAACGCGCCGGGCACCGGCGACTACGTGGGCAGCCTGAAGGTCAACGGCGGTGCGGCCGCCAAGGCGTGGCTGCCGGAGGCGCTGATCTCCAGTGGCGGCACGCTCGACTACACCCGGTCCGCCACGGCGACCGCGTGGGGCAGCGCGGCGGCCGACGCACCGCCGTCGTTCCGAGAGCAGGAGAAGCCCAGCCTGTCCTTTGTGGACCCGGCGCGCGCGGTGACGCCCGCGGGGTCGACGTCGCAGGCGTCGGTGGGGGTCCAGGACCTTTCGGGGGTCGCCCGGACCTGGACCTACAGCGCGGGCAGCGTCGACGGGATCACGCTGACCCCCGCGTCGGGCAGCATCGCGGTTCCGGCCGGTGGCAAGGGTAAGGCCGAGCTGACGGTGAGCGTCCCGGCCGGGCTGGCCGACGGCGCCCGCCGCATCCCGGTGACGTTCTCGTCGCCGGGGCTCGCCTCGACGCAGGCCGTCCTGACGGTACTGGTGGCCCAGCCGAACAGCTGGCTGGCCACGGTGAACAACGCCGGCATCTCCCCGGATGCGAACTCGGGCGCGGCCAACTTCGACGGCGGCGGCTGGAGCTACTCGGCCGACGCGCTGGCCGCGGCCGGCGCCACCCCGGGCGGCACGGTCACCAGTGACGGCATCAAGTTCACCTGGCCGTCGTTCCCGGTGGGCGATCCGGACAACGTGATCGCGTCCGGTCAGAAGGTGAACGTGACCGGTTCCGGGCGGCTCGCGCTGCTCGGCTCGGCGTCCAACGGCAACGCGTCCGGCACGCTGACGGTGACCTACACCGACGGCACGACGTCCACCGCGACCATCGGGTTCTCCGACTGGACCCTCGGTGGCGGCGGCGCGCAGCCGGCGTTCGGCAACCGGATCGTGCTGTCGACGCCGTACCGCAACGCCTCGGGCGGCGACCCGCAGCAGATCCGCACGATGGTGTTCGGCACCAACCCGATCACCCTGGACGCGGGCAAGACCGTTGCCAGCGTGACGTTGCCGGACAACGTCAACGGCGGTGCGCTGCACGTGTTCGCGATCGGCATCGGCGCGTAGCCCACAGAGCGACGGCCCCCTTCCCGCGCACGGGAAGGGGGCCGTTCCGCTGCAGGCGGATTGGCCGGATCCGGCCAGTGTCATCGCCCGTTCGGCCGCTTGCGGGTGCTGACGGGTGCGTTAGGTTGGTCACACCCCAAGGGGAGTGGGGAGGTGGGGGAAATCGTGCCGATCGCCCAGGAACCGCTGGTGTTCCCGGATGTCGAGCAGGCCGTCGCGGAGTTCGTGCGCGCGCGGCCGGAACTGTCCGGTGTGCCGGTGGGAACTTCGGTGCCGCCGGGCTTCGACGGGACGCAGCGCGCCGTGGTGCTCACCCGGCTCGGCGGCGTCTACCTCGACGACGACCGGCTCGACAACGCCGAGGTGCGGCTGGATTCCTACGGTCCGGACAAGCCCGCGGCGCACGCGGTCGCGCTGGCCGTGCGGGGTGTGCTGCCGATCTTGAGCGCTTCCGGCGGCACCGTGTTCCCCGACGTGACCGAGCTCCAGGGGCCGTGCTTCGTGCTCGACCGAAGGCATTCCGACGCGAACCGGTACGTCATGCGGTACCGGTTCGTCGCGCTAGTCGTATCCAGACCGGCCTGAACCGGGCCGGCGGTGCAGTGGGAGGGCTGCTCATGCCAGGACTGAACGCCAGCGAAATCCGGGTGGCGGGAACCGGGGCCATCTACGTGGCGCCGGCGCACACCGCCGCACCGGCCGACTTCACCAAGCCGTGGGCCTCGCCGTGGGTCGACCTCGGCTACACCACCGCCGACGGCGTCAAGTTCGTCAAGAAGGACAAGCTGGACCCGGTGGACACCTGGCAGTCGGTGGCCGCGATCCGGTACGTCTTCAGCGACCGCGACTTCTCCGCGAAGTTCTCGCTGCTGCAGATCAACAGCGACACCCTGCAGTTCTTCTTCAGCGCACCCGCGGGGACGAACGGCGTCTACAACATCGCCGCCGCGCCCCGGGTCGACGAACGCGCGCTCGGCATCGAGTTCAGCGACGGCCCGAACGTGAAGCACCGGTTCTACATCCCGCGCGGGGTCGTCACCGAGACCGACGAAACCGCGATCACCCGGACGTCGGCGATCAAGCTCGGCGTCACGTTCACCGCGATGACACCGATCAACAGCACGTCCGAGCCGCTCGCGCAGTGGTCGATCAACCCGGCCGCGGGTGCCGCCGCCGCCGAAGAAAAGTCCGCGTGAGCGGGCGAGGGGGAACGCACGAAATGGCGAAGTACAACGTCAACGCCGTCCGCGCGCAGCGTCTGGAAGCCCTGGGGGAGCGCTGGGAGTTCGAGCTGGACGGCGAGACGTTCAGCCTGCCGACCGAGCTGCCCCGGGAAGCGGTGGCGCGGCTGTCCGGTCTCGATCCGTCCGATTTGGACGGTCTGCTCGAGGTACTGCTCGGCGCGGAGCAGTTCGAGAAGCTCGGCCGGCACGCGGTGAGCGTGCAGGACGTCCAGGCCCTGCTGGAGGCCTACGGCCGGGACACCGGTATGGCGCTGGGGGAATCCTCGGCCTCGACGCGCTCCTGAGCGAGCACGGCGAGGCCGTCGAAGCCGACCTGCTCCGGTTCTACCGGGTGGACCTGCTCGACTACTACCGCGGCAAGCTGACGCCGAGGCGGCTGCGGGTGCTGATCCGGCACCTGCCCCGCGAGTCGGCGCTGGTGCGCGCCCTGCACGGCGAGGCGGCCGAGTGGGGCCTGACCGAGCACCTGCTCGCGGGCGCGGTCGACGAGCTCGCGGTGGGCAACTGGCTGTTCGTCGCGGCCAACTCCGCCGAGGGCGCCGACCAGCCCGACCGGCCGCGGCCGGTCCCGCGCCCGGGTGTGGCGCCCGAACCCGACCCGGCGGCGAGCACCGACGAGATCGCCGCGTTCTTCGGCACTCCAGGGAGGTGAGCCCGTGACGCAGCCGACGTCGGCCATCACCAACGCGGCGCAGGCCCAGGTGACGGCGCTGATCGACGGCATCCGCGAGTCGATCACGAGCGCCGTCTCCGACGCGGCGACGAAGCTGACCGAAGGGTTCACCGAGCACGTCAACAAGGAACTCGGCGAGATGACCGCCAAGTTCAAGGAGACGCATCCGGCGGTGACCGCGGCGGTCACCGACGTGGTGGGCTTCGCGGACGCGATCAACACCGCGTCGACCGCCGTGCAGAACACCGTCGGGCAGGTCAAGGACGCCGCGGCCGCGATGAAGGAACTGCCGGGCGCCATCAAGGACCTGCGCACCGGGCTGCGCGAAAGCGCGGCCGAAGTGCAGAAGCTCGGCAACGACCTCAAGAACATGGTCAAGAGCGCCCCGGGCGCGATCCGCGACC